>JAQGMC010000143.1 GCA_028292545.1 Paucimonas sp. | reverse complement strand
GGCGGCATGGTCTACAAGGGTTCGGTGCGCGTCGGCGGCGACAAGTTCGACGAGGCGATCGTCAACTACATCCGCCGCAACTACGGCATGCTGATCGGCGAGCAGACTGCCGAAGCCATCAAGAAGGAAATCGGTTCTGCTTTCCCGGGTTCGGAAGTGAAGGAAATGGAAGTCAAGGGACGCAACCTGTCCGAAGGCATTCCGCGTTCATTCACGATTTCCAGCAATGAAATCCTGGAAGCGCTGACTGACCCGCTCAACAACATCGTGTCCGCCGTGAAGAATGCGCTGGAGCAGACGCCGCCTGAACTGGGCGCCGACATTGCCGAGAAAGGCATGATGCTGACCGGCGGTGGCGCCCTGTTGCGCGACCTCGACCGCTTGCTGATGGAAGAAACAGGCTTGCCCGTGATCGTTGCCGAAGACCCGCTGACTTGCGTGGTGCGCGGCTCGGGTATGGCGCTTGAACGCATGGACAAGCTGGGTTCGATTTTCTCTTACGAATAAGGCCGTGCCCGCAGGGCCTGGCGTCCCGGCGTGTGCACGGCACATGGCCGGGACTTTGTTTTTGGCGCGGCAGACTTGGTAATTCGCTCACGCCTGCCTGAGCTACGGCCCTGCAGTTCCGATCAACCCGCTAACCGGCATTGCCTTTCCTGCCACCGTAACCCAGTCAATGGAATACAGTCCTCCACCGCTGTTCAAGCAAGGCGCATCCGCAAGGTTGAAAGTGATCGTGTTCGCGATCCTTGCCGTGAGCCTGCTGGCGGTGGATTCGCGTGTGCGCGCCCTGGGCGCAATCCGGCAGGCGGTTGGCGTGGCGCTTTATCCGGTGCAAATGGTGGCGCTGGCGCCGCGCGACGCGGCGCTGGCCGTTGGTAATTATTTCTACACGCTGTCGTCGATCGAGCGCGAGAACGCGCTGCTCAAGCGCCAGCAATTGGCGAATGCGCACAAGCTGCAGCAGGGCCAGCAACTATTGGCCGAGAACGCGCACTTGCGCAACCTGCTGGCGGCAGCCGAACGCCTGCCGGTGAAATCGGTGATGGCTGAAATCCTGTACGACACGCGCGACCCTTTCACCCGCAAGATCGTGCTCGACCGCGGCCAGCAGCATGGCCTGAAGCCGGGCCAGCCGGTGATTGATGACCTTGGCGTCGTGGGCCAGGTCACGCGCGTGTTCCCGTTGACGTCGGAAGTGACGCTCCTGACCGACAAGGCGCAAGCAATACCGGTGCAGGTAGTGCGCAGCGGCGTGCGCAGCCTGGCCTATGGCCGCGGTCAATCCAACCAGCTCGACTTGCGCTTCATGCCAGCCAATGCCGACGTGCGCCGTGGCGACGTGCTCGTGACGTCCGGCATCGATGGCGTGTACCCGCCGGGGCTGGCGGTCGCCAATGTGTCGCAAGTCGAAAGCCAGTCGTCGGACGCCTTTGCGCGCATCGTCTGCCTGCCCGCCGCAGGCGTGGATCGCAACCGGCAATTGCTGGTCCTGCTGTCCGAAGGCGGCACTCCCGCGCCGCCGGAACTGGAACAAGCAAGGGAAAAAGGCAAGCCTGGCAAGAAGCGACCGGCGCTGCCCAAGGATGCGCCGGCTGACGCCAAGGCAGCTGCCAAACCGGCGGCGGGTGCCGCCGCTGCACCGGCAGCGCCTGCAGTTCCGGCCGCGCCTGTAGCTCCGGCCGCTCCAGCCGCTGCACCCAAGCCGAGCCCGGCTGCCACCGGCGCCAATACCGTGCCGCCCGCCGCGCTCAAGCCCGTCGTGGCGCCCAATGAAAAAGACAAGGCGGCCGCCGCGCCGCCAGTCAAGGCCAAGGAAGCCCGCTGATGGACCGACCGCATTACATCCTGCTGCCGGTCAGCCCGCTGTTCATCGCGCTGACCGTGATCGTGGCGTTCATGCTGAACCTGCTGCCCTGGGGCGCGCTGCCGGGCATACCCGACTTCGTCGCGCTGGCGCTGATTTTCTGGAGCATCCACCAGCCGCGCAAGGTCGG
The DNA here is from genome assembly GCA_028292545.1 of Paucimonas sp. Classification (GTDB taxonomy): domain Bacteria; phylum Pseudomonadota; class Gammaproteobacteria; order Burkholderiales; family Burkholderiaceae_D; genus Lacisediminimonas. The sequence continues at coordinate 18,299 of JAQGMC010000143.1, read as the reverse complement.
CATCGGCATCGCCTTTTTCATGGGCCTGATGATGGATGTGCACAATGCATCGCTGCTGGGCCAGCATGCGCTGGGTTACACGCTGCTGTCTTATTTCGCCATCATGATCCACCGCCGCGTGCTGTGGTTCGGCGTGCTGACCCAGGCCCTGCATGTGCTGCCCTTGCTGGTGGTGATGCAAACGGTCGAGCTGGTGATCCAGTCCATGGTCAGTGGCAAATTGCCCGGGTGGTCTTTCTACCTGTCCAGCCTGGTGACGACACTGGCCTGGCCTTTCGTGTCCTGGCTGTTGCTGGCGCCGCAGCGGCGCGCCGTCAACCGCGACGACACGCGACCGATCTGAGCGCGACTCCTTCAAACCGCCGTCGTAGCGCAGTGCCGGGTGGCGTCCTTCTTTTCAGGCTTGGGGCATGACCGAATTCAAGAACACAGAACAGGAATTGCACCACTTCCGGATGAGGTTGTCCGTGGCCGGCATATTCGTGTTCATCTGTTTCGGCCTGCTGTTGGCGCGTTTCCTGTGGCTGCAGGCGTACAAGCATCACGACTACGCAGCCCTGGCCGAAGACAACCGCATCTCGATCGTGCCGGTGGTGCCCAACCGCGGCTTGATCCTGGACCGCAATGGCGTCGTGCTGGCCCGGAATTATTCAGCCTATACGCTGGAGATCACGCCGTCCAAGCTGACAGTGGACCTCGACACCACGATAGAGGAACTGGCCAAGCTGGTCGACATCCAGCCCAAGGACCGCAAGCGCTTCCGGCGCCAGATGGAAGAAGCCAAGAGTTTCGAAGGCCTGCCGATCCGCACCCGCCTGACCGATGAAGAAGTCGCCCGCTTTACCGCGCATCGCTACCGCTTCCCGGGCGTCGAGATCCAGGCTCGCCTGTTCCGCCAATACCCGTTGGGTGCCACTGCTTCGCATGTGATCGGTTTCATCGGCCGCGTCAACCAGAAGGAAGCCGCGGCTATCGAGGAATGGGACGACGCAGCCAACTATGCCGGCACCAACTACATCGGCAAGGAAGGCTTGGAGAAAAGCTACGAAAAGCAGCTACACGGCACCACCGGCTATGAAGAGGTTGAAGTGTCGGCTGGCGGCCGCGCCGTGCGCACGCTGGCGCGCACGCCCGCCACGCCCGGCAACAACCTGATCCTGTCGGTCGATATCGAATTGCAGAAAGTGATCGAACAGGCATTTGGCGACCGCCGCGGCGCACTGATCGCAATCGAACCTGCCACCGGCGACGTGCTGGCCTATATATCAATGCCAACCTTCGATCCCAACCTGTTCGTTGAAGGCATCGACCAGCAAAGCTGGGAAGAATTGAACACTTCGCCGAATAAGCCGATGGTGAACCGTCCACTGTCCGGAAGCTATCCACCCGGCTCGACTTACAAGCCCTTCATGGCACTGGCCGCGCTGGAACTGGGCAAGCGCACGCCATCGCAGACGATACGCGACCCCGGCTACTTCAATTTCGGCAACCATCGCTTCCGCGACGACAAGGAAGGCGGGCATGGCACGGTGGACCTGTACAAGTCGGTCGTACAATCCTGCGACACCTATTACTACCTGCTGGCCAACGACCTTGGCGTGGATGCGATGCATGACTTCATGAAGCCTTTCGGTTTCGGCCAGAAGACTGGCATCGACCTTGAACATGAGCGTGCCGGCCTGCTCCCTTCCACCGAATGGAAGCGCAACGCCTACCGCCGTCCCGAGCAAAAGAAATGGTATGCCGGCGAAACGATCTCGCTTGGCATTGGCCAGGGCTACAACGCGTTCACGCCGCTGCAACTCGCGCATGCCGTATCGACACTGGCCAATAACGGCGTGGTGATGAAGCCGCACCTGGTGAAGATGGTGGAGGATGCGGTCAGCAAGAACCGCACCGTGACCGTGCCCAAGGAAAGCTATCGCATCCCCCTGAAGCAGGAAAACATCGACATCGTGAAGAATGCGATGGTAGGCGTGACCAAGGAAGGCACGTCGGCGCGCGTGTTCGCCAATTCTGGTTATGTATCGGCTGGCAAGACGGGCACGGCCCAGGTCATCGCGATCAAGAAGAATGAGAAATACGACGCCAAGCGCCTGGCCGAGCAGCATCGCGACCACTCGCTGTATGTGGCGTTCGCGCCGGCCGACCAGCCGCGCATCGCGCTGGCCCTGATCGTTGAAAACGGTGGCTTCGGCGCTACGGCCGCCGCGCCGATCGCGCGCCAGGCGCTGGATTATTACCTGCTCGGCAAGCGGCCGGTGGTGAAAGAACCGGTACCGGCAACTGCGCCAGCCAAGGCCGATCCGGCGCTGGAAGCCAGGGCGGGCGCTGCAAAGAACATCAAACAGGTGGTGCAGGTTGTCGGCGGGACGGCAGCCAAGCCCGCCGCTGCCAAGCCTGCCGCCGCTCACGCCAACCACGGGCACGACTAGCCATGGAAAACCGCTCTTTCCTGCAACTGATCAAGCCCTACTTCAATGTGTTCGACGGCTCGCTGGCGCTGATCGTGTTCCTGATCCTTTCGGCCGGCACCTTGACTGTTTATTCAGCCGGCATCGATTTCCCCGGACGGGTTGAAGACCATTTGCGCAATGTGCTGGTGGCTTTCGTGGTGCTCTGGATAGCGGCAATGGTGCCGCCGCAATTGCTGATGCGTTTTGCGCTGCCGGTTTATACCGTGGGCGTGGCACTGCTGATCGGCGTTGCCGCCTTCGGCATGGTGAAGAAAGGCGCGCGCCGCTGGCTCAATGTCGGCATGGTGATCCAGCCTTCGGAAATCATGAAGATTGCAATGCCGCTGATGCTGGCCTGGTTCTTCCAGAAGCGCGAAGGCGCCATCAACTGGAAAGACTTCGTGATCGCGGCGCTGCTGTTGCTGGCGCCGGTCGGCCTGATTGCGCGCCAGCCGGACCTGGGCACGGCCATCCTGGTGGCGGCCGCCGGCTTCTATGTGATCTTCTTCGCCGGCCTGTCCTGGAAGGTGCTGGCGGGCCTCACGATCAGCTTCCTCGCCAGCCTGCCGGTTGCCTGGACCCTGCTGCATGACTACCAGCGCGCGCGCGTGATGACCCTGATCGACCCGACCACCGACCCGCTCGGCAAGGGCTTCCACATCATCCAGTCCACCATCGCCATCGGCAGCGGCGGCATTACCGGCAAGGGTTACCTGCAAGGCACCCAGGCCCACCTGGAATTCATACCCGAGCGCACGACCGACTTCATCTTTGCGGTGTACTCGGAAGAGTTTGGCCTGGTCGGCAACGCGACGTTGCTGGTCCTGTACCTGTTGCTGATCGGGCGTGGCTTGCTGATCGCAGCCAATGCGCCGACCCTGTTTTCACGCCTGCTGGCGGGCGCCATCACGCTGATCTTCTTCACCTATGCGTTCGTCAACATGGGCATGGTCAGTGGTATCCTTCCGGTCGTCGGCGTGCCGCTACCATTCATGAGTTATGGCGGCACCGCACTCGTCACGCTCGGGCTGGGCACCGGCATACTGATGAGCATACACAGGCACCGCAAGCTGGTGCAGACCTGACACTCCGGTCACATCGCCAAGGGAGGGGCGCAGTGCGGCGGATCGCAAATCACCACCGGCAGTCATGCGCTTCCTGCACCGCAGTCCCGCTCGTCTTCCCGTTCGCCCTCCCGCTTCTCGTCCTGACATTGCTGGCGCCGCTGCTCAACGGCTGCAGCCCGATGCGGCCCGCGCCAGTGACCGATGCAGCAACGCCGGCCCAAGCCGGTGCGCGCAAGGGTTCACCGCCGCCCGCTTCCGCTTCTACATCACCGGTCTTGCCGCCGGCCGGCTCCGGCCGCGGCGGCTACTACATGGACGATGGCCCGGCCGACGTGATACCCGAGGGCCTGGCCAATACGCCCGACGCCGAACCGCGCATCGAAGCGCTGCTGCCGCGCGCCAACCGGCCCTATACCGTATTCGGCAAGTGGTACACGCCAGTCACGGATGACAAGCCTTTCCGCCAGCGCGGTATCGGCAGCTGGTACGGCAAGAAATTCCACGGCCAGAAAACCTCGTCCGGCGAGCCCTACGACATGTTCAAGATGACGGCGGCGCATCCAACCTTGCCGATTCCATCCTATGCCCGGGTTACCCATGTCGCCAGCGGCAAGCAGGTGATCGTGCGCATCAACGACCGCGGCCCCTTCCACTCGGGCCGCATCATCGACCTGTCTTATACCGCGGCACTCAAGCTGGGCTATGTCGGCCGCGGCAGCGGCGAGATTGAAGTCGAGCGCCTGCTGCCCGACGAGATTGCCCGCATCAACAGCCAGCGCCTGGAAGCCGCGCCGCCAGTCCAGCAAGACCTTGCCGTGCTGATTCCGGAACTCGCTTCGCCGCAGCCGCCTGCGCCCGCCACTGTTGCAAGCGAAAAGCCGCAAGTGCTGGCTGCGGCCGGCTCGTATTACTTGCAGCTGGGCGCGTGGTCGCAACAAGCCAATGCCGAGCAGGTGCGCCAGCGACTCGCCAGCGGCGGCGCCATAGCCTGGCCGGCGCTGGACGTGGTTGGCGCCAACGGTTTGTTCCGGTTGTTCGGCGGGCCCTGGGCCAGCCGCGCTGAAGCCCAGGCTGCAGCCGACGCCTTGCGCGCAGCCAGCAGCATGAGCGCCATCATCGTCCAGCGTTAGTTGTCGGTCGTTCCGGCAGTGCCGTCGACACTTGCGCCACTGCCCGCCACGCCGGCATCTTGCGCGGCGTCTTCACCGGCTTCGTCCTTCATTGCCAGCGCGCGTTCGTAAAGCGCATTCTTTTTCTTTCCCGTGATGCGCGCCGCCAGCGCCGCCGCCTGCCGTACCGGGCAGGCCTCCAGCAGGATGGCGAGGATGCGGTCGACCTCGGCTTCATCTTCGTCGCGTTCGGGCGCGCCTTCCAGCAGCAGCACGAATTCGCCGCGCTGGCGATTGCTGTCCTGTTGCAGCCAGGCGGGCGCCTCGGCCAGCGTGCAGCGGTGTATCTGCTCGAATTGCTTGGTCAGCTCCCGCCCCAGCACCACGCGCCGGCTGCCACCCAGCGCCGCCCCCAGCGCGGTCACGGTTTCGACGATGCGGTGCGGCGCCTCATAAAACACCAGCGTCGCCGGCAAGGCCGCCAGCTTGCGCAGCGCAGCCTCGCGCTGCGCCGGGCGCGCCGGCAGGAAGCCGGCGAAATAAAACTGGTCGGACAACAGCCCGCAAGCGGACAAGGCGGCGATGGCGGCGCTGGCGCCAGGCACCGGTATCACCCGCAAGCCGGCGTCAATGACGCTGTCGACAATCCGCGCGCCGGGGTCGGACACGGCAGGCGTGCCGGCATCGGACACCAGTGCGATGCGCTGGCCGGTTTGCAAGCGCGTCACCAACTGCTGCGCCACTTCGCGCTCATTGTGCTGGTGCGCCGCCAGCAGCGGCGTCGAAATGCCATAACGGGTGAGCAGTTGCCCGGTATTGCGGGTGTCTTCGCAAGCCACGGCGTCCACCAGGCCCAGCACATGCAGTGCGCGCAAGCTGATGTCGCCGGCGTTTCCGAGCGGCGTCGCCACCACATATAATGCGCCGGTCGGATAGCTTTGCTGCGTCACGTCATGCAGGGAGGCAAATCCGGGCGGTATGCTGCTGTCTCTGGACATCATTGGGAGAATTGCGTGCGGTGGGTTGGCTGCGTTCGGCTGCTAAGTGTACTCGCTGTCTCGGTTGCAGCGGCCGGCCTGTCGCTGGCGGCGCAGGCCAGCGCCGCCCTGCCGCCATCCATGCCGCCGTCCATGCTGCAATCCATGCCGCTGCTGGCGCAGAACGACCTGCTATTGTCGGGCGAGATGCGGCCCGTGGAGGCGCCAGCCAGCCCTCCTGCGTCCGCCATGCAAAACGGGGCAGGCACGCCAGCCATGACCGGCGCCGGCGAGCCACCCGCCGTCACTTTCCCGACCCAGCCTTCCGGCACCCGCATCATCCTGTTGCTGCCGCGCCGCTCACCAGTGTTCAAGGCGGCATCCGACGCCGTGCTTGAAGGCTTCAAGCTTGCTGCCGAGCGTGACCGCGATGAAAAACTGCGTGTGACGCTGGTGGAAACCGGTGACGATCCGAATGAGGTGCTGGCCAGCTTCCAGGCCGCCCAATCGCAAGCCGACATCATTGTCGGACCGCTGACGCGCAGCGGCGTGACCGCAGTTGCGCTCAACGCCCGTGTCGACAAGCCGACCCTGGCGCTGGCGCAACCCGAAGCGCGCGGCGACAAGGATCCGCCGCTGCCGCAGCGCATGCTGCCGATCGGCCTCTCGGTGGAGGATGAGGCGCGGCAACTGGCGCGCCAGGCTGCAGCCGACGGGCACACCGGCCGCGCCTATATCGTCGCGACCCAGGCCGCCTGGCAAAAGCGCGCCGCCCAAGCCTTTGAAGTGCAGTGGCGGCAGTTGCGGCAGACTTCAGAAACCATGAGCATCAGCGCCAATGGCGCTTGGCTCGATGCCAACGGCTTGCAGCAACTGAAGCGGCGGCTCGAGCGCGAGCAGCCGGCATTGATTTTTGCCGCCCTCGATGCCGACCAGGCCAGCCAGGTGCGCGAAGCAATCGGCGCCCAGGTGCCCGTGTTCGGCACGTCCCAGATCAATCCCCTTCCGGCTGGTGACTGGCCGCCTGCCAGCCGCCGGCCTGAACTCGACGGCGTGCACCTGGTCGACATGCCCTGGCTGCTGCAGCCGGATCATCCTGCCGTCATGGCTTACCGCAGTGGCACGCCCACAGCCGGGCGCAGCGCCGACCTGGAGCGGCTGGTGGCGCTGGGCGTGGATGCCTGGCGCATTGCGCGTGAAATCGCGGCTTACAAGGCGGCGTTTGAAATCGATGGCGTGACCGGCAAGCTGGTCATCGACATGAGCGCCGGCAGCACGCGCTTCCAGCGCAGCGCCAGCCCCGGCACTTACGTCGACGGCATGGTGTCCGGCAGCGCGCCGTGAGCCAGCGCGAAGCCGGCCAGACCAGCGCTGGCGCCGTGCGCGGCCGTGCCGCCGAAGACCGGGCTTTCGAATACCTGGGCACGCAAGGCCTGAGCCTGGTGGCACGCAATTACCGCTGCCGCGGCGGCGAAATCGACCTCGTCATGCAACACCGCGGCGAACTGGTGTTTGTCGAAGTGCGTGCCCGCAGCAGTAGCGAGCATGGCGGCGCGGCGGCCAGCATCACGGCCCGCAAACGCGCGCGGCTGGTGCTGGCCGCCCAAGTCTTCCTGCAGCGCTATCGCAAACTGCCGCCTTGCCGTTTCGATGTGGTCGCCATCGATGGCGACCGGCTCGACTGGATCAAGGCTGCGTTTGGCTTGTAACGAAACTTGTGTCGTACAGGCCAAGCGCAGGCAGAGCCTCTATAATCGCGCACATGACCACAGATCAACTGATACTCGAGCACTTTCGAGAGAGCGCCGAACTCAAGCAGCGCGCGGCAATGCAACTGGCCCGACCCATCGCCGAAGCGGTGGACCTGATGTTTGGTGCTTTATCCAATGGCAACAAGGTGCTTGCCTGCGGCAATGGCGGCTCCGCCGCCGACGCCCAGCACTTCGCAGCCGAACTGGTTGGCCGTTTCGAACGCGAGCGCTTTCCGCTGGCAGGCCTGGCCCTTTCCACCGACAGTTCCATCCTGACGGCAGTGGGCAATGATTACGGCTTTCGTGACGTGTTTGCCAAGCAGGTGCAAGCGTTTGGCCAGCCCGGCGACATCCTGCTGGCGATTTCGACATCGGGCAATTCTGCCAACGTGCTGGCCGCGGTCGAAGCGGCCCTGGAACGCGACATGCGTGTCGTGGCGCTGACCGGCAAGGGCGGCGGCGCCATGCCCGGCATGCTGACCGATATGGATGTCCATATCTGCGTGCCGCACGACCGCACGGCACGCATACAAGAGGTGCACCTGTTGACCATACACTGCCTTTGCGACGGCATCGATGTCGCGCTATTCGGGGGAGATGCAAGTGAATAAGATGGAACTGGAAGTCGGTAACAACCAGGCCGGTTTGCTGCAGCGGCTGCGCCGTCCGGTGTCGCTGGCCCTGTTGTGCGTGACCATGAGCCTCGGCCTGCAAGGCTGTATCGAAATGGCCTTGGCCACAGCGGCCGTAGGCACGATGGCCGCCTCCGACCGGCGCACGCTGGGCGCGCAGACGGAAGACAGGACGATCGTTGTCAAAGGCGAGTCCCGTGTTTCGCGGCTGGTGGGTGATGCCGGCCATGTCAACGTCAACAGCTTCAACCGCAAGGTGCTGCTGACTGGCGAAGTGCGCGATGAGGCGATGAAAGCAGCAGTTGAACGCGAAATCGGCACGGTCGAAGGCGTGCAATCCATCATCAATGAATTGACGATTGGGCCCACATCCAGCCTGACCGCGCGCTCGAATGATTCGCTGATCACGGCCAAGGTGAAGGCGGCCTATATCGACGCCAAGGATATCTTCGCCAACTCGTTCAAGATCGTGACTGAACGCGGCGTGGTCTACATGATGGGCCGCGTCACCCAGCGCGAGGGCGACCGTGCCGGCGAACTGGCGCGTTCCGTGAATGGCGTGCAAAAAGTCGTGAAGATCCTCGAATACATTACCGAGGATGAGTTGAAACAACTGAGCAACCTGCCCGACCAGTCAGCACCGCAACAACCGGCGCGGCGCTAAGCCCTGTACGGGTTCAGTCACTGCGGCAGGCGCCGCATCCAGCAGGCCGCGGGTTCCAGCCCGCGGCCTGTTCACTTCCGAGGGCAGCCCCATGATTGGATCGCAACGCGCAAGCCTCATGCGTCATTTGCTGTTGCTGCTGGCAATCCTGTTGCTGGCGACGGCGGCGCAGGCTCAACAAGCTCAACAAGCACAGCAGGCCCAGGTGAAGGTCGTGTACCACATGCAGGATGGGGTGGACCAGGCGGCGCGCGGCTTGGCCAATATCCGCAACCACCTGCGTGCTGAGCCAGATACGCGCATCGTGGTGGTGGCGCTGGGCGATGGCATCGCGTTGATGCTCAAGGGATCGATCCAGCGCAATGGCCGCCCCTTCGACGAGCAAGTCGGCGACCTGACACGCCAGGGCGTCGAATTCAGGGTCTGCAACTACACTTTGCAAGCCCATAGCGTGGCGCCGGAACGGCTGTTGCCGCAGGCAAAACTGGTGCCCTCGGGCGTGGCTGAAATCGCGCGCTTGCAAGCGCTGGAAGGCTTTGCCTACATCCGGCCCTGATTGCGGCAGCCGCGTATAATCAGCGCCATCCCCATTGTCTCGCAGCGGCCCGTCCGCCCGCCCCGCCATGCAAGCTCCCGTCCCGCCTTCGGCCGCGCCCCGGCGCACCTGGATCAGATTCGCCGCTGCCGCCCTGGCCATTGCGCTGGCCGTGGTCGGCTATCTTTCCTTCGCCGCCAAGCAAACCGTGCCGGACGTGACCTTCAAGGGCATAGACGGGCAAAGCTATACCGCCGAAAGCTTGCGCGGCAAGGTGGTGATGGTCAATTTCTGGGCCACCAGCTGCGTCACCTGCATCAAGGAGATGCCCGCCATGGTCCAGACCTACAACAAGTACAAGGGCCAGGGCCTGGAATTCGTGGCCGTGGCAATGAGCTACGATCCGCCCAACTATGTGCTGAACTACGCCCAGACCCGCAACCTGCCGTTCAAGGTCGCGCTCGACACCAGCGGCGAAGTTGCCCGCTCCTTTGGCGATGTGAAGCTCACGCCCACCACTTATGTGGTCGACCGTAAGGGCAACATCATCAAGCGTTACGTGGGCGAGCCGCAGTTCGCCGAACTGCACCAGTTGCTTGAAAAAGCCCTGGCCGGTTAAATCCAGTCAAACCCGCCGGCTGCCCCGGGCATCGCGCATCCGGCACGAAGCCTGCGCCGGCATGCCCTGTCGGCTGGCGCTTGCCCTACAATCCCCTCACCATGCCTATCCCCTTTCTGCTCGTGATGCTTGCGCTTGCCAGCGCGGCTTGGCCCATGCTGCACGCCCGGGCCCAATCCACCGACCTGATCCGCATCGATGACGAGCGCCTGCGTCGCGCCGGCATAGCGTTCAGCCAGGTGCAGGCAGCACAGTCGAGCCCGGAACAATTGCGCCTTGCCGGCATTGCCGTGCTTCCCGCAAACGCGCTGGAAGTGGTGAGCGCCCCAGCGGCAGGCGTGGTGCAAGCCGTGCTGGTGCAACCCTTGCAAGCCATTGCGGCCGGCGCCGTCGTGCTGCGACTGCACAGCCCGCAAGTGCTGGAATGGCAGCGCGATTACCTGCAGGGCCGGTCGCAACTTGCGCTGGCGAGCGACAAGCTGGCACGCGACCAGGCTTTGTTCAACGAAGGCATCATCGCCCGCAGCCGGATCGAAGAAACCCGCAGCGCGCATTTGCAAGCGCAGGCGGCGCTGCAGGAGCGGCGCCAGTTGCTGCGCCTGGCTGGCATCGGCGCTGGCGCACTGGAACGAATCACCAGTGCCAGCGCGCTGACGCCGGAAATCAATGTGGTGGCGCGCAGCGCCGGCACCGTTATCGAACTGCCCGTGCTTCCGGGGCAACGGGTCGATGCCGGCGCGCCGCTCTTGAAACTGGCGCGCAGCGGCGACTTGCTGCTTGAACTGCAAGCCAGCCGCGACCAGGCCGCGCGCATCGCAGCCGGCAATACGGTGCGCGTCGCCGGTTGCGAACGCGCTGGCCGCGTCACAGCCAGCAGTTCCCAGGTCAATGCCGCCAACCAGTCCGTCACTGTGCGGGTAGCGATGCCATCGGCCAGCGCCTGCCTGCGGCCCAACCAGCATGTCGAGGCCGACGTAACCGTGGCCGCTGCGCGCGAAGGTGCCAGCGTGCCGGCCAGCGCGCTGCTGCGCCACCAAGGCCGCGATTATGTGATGCTGCGTGAGGCGGGCGGCGTGCGGCCGGTTGCAGTCACCGCCGGCCAGCGCAGCGGCGACAGCATCAGCGTGCAAGGCGCGCTGCCGCCGAAAGCCAGCGTGGCGGTGCAGGGCACGGCCGTCCTGAAAGGTATCTGGACTGGCTTTGGCGCAGATGCGCCAGCGCCGAAATAATGCTGTCGCGCCTGCTCGCCCTGGCCCTGTCGCAGCGCTTGCTGGTGCTGCTGCTCGCGCTGGTTGCGGTTGCCGCCGGCGTGCATGCCTTTGCCGGCTTGCCGATCGATGCCTTCCCCGACGTTTCATCGACCCAGGTCAAGATCGTGATGAAAGCGCCCGGCATGACGCCGGAAGAAGTTGAAACCCGCATCACCGCCCCGATCGAACAGGAATTGCTGGGCATACCGCGCCAGGCCGTGCTGCGTTCGCAGTCGAAATTCGCGCTGGCCGATATCACGCTCGACTTTGTTGAAGGCACCGACATCTACCGCGCCCGGCAGCAGGTTGCCGAAAGGTTGGCCGGGGTGATGGCCGACATGCCGGCCGGCGCCAGCGGCGGACTTGCGCCCATTACCACGCCGCTGGGCGAAGTCGTCATGTTTACCGTCGAGGGCAATATAAGCCTGGCGGAAAAGCGCACCCTGCTGGACTGGACCATCAGGCCGCGCCTGCGTTCGATTCCCGGCGTGGCCGATGTCAATGCACTCGGCGGCCAGGTGCGCAGCTTCGAAGTCGTGCCAGATATCGCGGCACTGTCAGCGCGGCGCCTGTCGCTGGGACAGTTGCAGGTGGCGCTGGAGGCGAATAATCGCAACGATGGCGCCGGCCGCGTGGCCGACAATGAAGAGGCGCTGCTGGTGCGCGCCGATGGCAGCATCCGCACGCTGGACGATGTGCGCGCAATTGCCGTGGCAACCCGCGATGGCGTCGCAGTGCGCGTCGCCGATGTCGCCAACGTGCGCCTTGGCGCGCTGACCCGTTATGGCGCCGTTACCCGCAATGGCCAGGCCGAGGCGGTGCAAGGCCTGGTGCTGGCCCTGCGCGGCGCCAATGCACAGCAACTGGTGCGGGATGTGCGCGCGCGCCTGGCTGAGATAGAGAAAGGCTTGCCGGCCGGCGTGAAACTGGTCACCTTCTATGACCGCGGCATGCTGGTCGAACGCGCCATCCGCACCGTGGGCACTGGCTTGCTGGAAGCGGTTGCGCTGGTCATGGCCTTGCTTTTCCTCTTCCTTGGCAACCTGCGCGCGGCGCTGGTGGTGGCGGTGATCCTGCCCCTGTCCGCGCTCCTGACCTTCCTGATGATGCGCTGGACTGGCGTGAGCGCCAACCTGATGTCGCTGGGCGGCCTGGCGATTGCGATCGGCTTGTTGGTCGACGCTGCCGTGGTGGTGGTGGAAATCGTTGAAACCCACCTGGCGCAAGCGGCTACGCCAGGCGCCACAAGCGCTGGCTCGCGCCTGAACCTGGTGTTCCGCTCGGTGCAGGAAGTGGCGCTGCCTGTGTTCGCAGGCATGCTGATCATCGCCATCGTCTTCGTGCCGCTGATGACGCTGGAGGGCCTGGAAGGCAAGCTGTTCGCACCCGTTGCAATGACCATCGTGTTTGCGCTGGGGGCTTCGCTGTTGTTGTCGCTGACCGTGATACCGGTGCTGGCCAGCTACTTCCTGTCGGCTGGCGGGCACACCGCGCCGCGCTGGACCGCGCGTCTTGAGGGCCGCTACCAGGCACTGCTGGCCTGGACGCTTGCGCATCGCCGGCCGGTCTATTGCGGCGCGCTGCTGGTGCTGGCGGCGGCCGTGCTGGTCTTTCCCTTCCTCGGCAAATCCTTCATGCCAGTGCTGGATGAGGGCGACGTCATCATGCAAGTCGAGAAACTTCCTTCCATCAGCCTGCAGCAGTCGGTCGACATTGACCTCGCGCTGCAGCGCCGCTTGCTGGAGGCGGTGCCCGACTTGTCCGGCATCGTGGCCCGCGCCGGCGCAGACGAGCTGGGCCTGGACCCGATGGGCCTGAACGAAACCGATGTTTTCCTGGGCTTCAAACCGCGCGCCCAATGGAAAAGCCGCAGCAAGGAAGAACTGGTCGATGCAGTGCGTACCGTCAGCAACGAATTTCCGGGAATGAATTTCAGCATCACCCAGCCGATCGAGATGCGCACCGAAGAAATGCTGTCCGGCGTGCGCGGCGATCTTGCGGTGAAAATTTACGGTCCCGACCTGGTCACCCTGGGACAGCTTGCCGCACGCGTGGCGGCGACGCTCAAATCGATACCGGGCAGCGAGGAAGTGCTGACCACCCGCAACAGCGGCGTGCAATACCTGCAAGTGGCGATCGATCGCCAGGCTGCCGGGCGTTTCGGCATGTCGGTGGAGCAGGTGCAGAACGATTTGCGCACGCTGGTGGAGGGACGGCGCGCCGGCACCGTGCTTGAACAAGGGCGCCGCCTGCCTTTGCTGGTACGTGGCGAAGGCGCCGCCCTGGGCGAACAATCCCTGCAGAACCTGCGGCTGCCGCGCGAAGAAGGCGAGCCCTTGCCACTGTCGGCGCTGGCGCGCATCCATGTCGTGGATGGCCCGGTCAAGGTGGAGCGCGAAAATGGCGCGCGCCTGGCCGTGGTGCGCGCCAACGTGCGTGACCGCGACCTGGTCGGCTTTGTCGATGAGGCACGCGCAAAAGTGGCGCGTGAAGTGCAGCTGCCTGAGGGTTATCGCATTGGCTGGGGCGGGCAATTCGAGAACCAGCAGCGCGCCGCAGCCCGGCTTGCCATCGTCGTGCCGGTGGCGCTGGGTTTGATTTACCTGATCCTGTTCCTGGCCCTGGGCTCGCTGCGGCAAGCGACGCTGGTCCTGGCCAACATTCCATTCGCGCTGGTGGGCGGCGTATTCGCGCTGGCCCTGTCGCGCGAATACCTGTCGGTGCCGGCATCGGTCGGCTTCATCGCGTTGATGGGCATTGCGGTGCTGAATGCGCTGGTGATGATCACCTGTTTCAACCAGCTTGCCGCGCGTGGCGCCTCGCGCCTGGAAGTGGTGACCGAAGGCGCGCGGCGGCGCTTGCGGCCGGTGCTGATGACAGCCAGCATCGCCGCCTTTGGCTTGCTGCCGCTATTGCTGACGAGCGGGCCCGGATCAGAGATACAACGGCCGCTCGCCATCGTCGTCATCGGCGGGCTGATCAGTTCAACCTTGCTGACGCTGGTGTTGCTGCCTGCGCTATTCCAGCAATACGGATGGGAGAAACGCTGATGGCTATCGCAGCCCCAATTCCCGATTGCCAGTTGCTGCTGGCGCTGCCGGCGGCGCTGGAGCAGGATGCGCTCGATGCCTTGCTGGCTGAACCGGGCTTGGTGATCGAACTGAACCTGCTTGCAGCCGAGGCGCCCGGCTTGTTTGCGCCGCTTACCAGCACGATGGAAAAAGTGCGCGGCCGCGCCCGTCGCACGCTGCTGGTTTTGCTGACGCGCGATGAGCATGTGCCGGCGCTGCTGGCTGCGCTGGAGCGGGCACTGGGCGGGGCCGATGTTTCATGGTGGCGCCTGCCCTTGTCTGGCGCTGGAAACCTGCGTGGGAGCCGGCATTGATGACAGTCTTGCGTTTTGGCCGCCTTTGCGGCGCGTTGCTGTCGTCGCTGGCGCTGCTGGCCGCTTGCCCCGCGCTGGCTGAGGAAGCCGTGCCGGGCCTCCCGCCGGAAGCCCTGGTCAAGCAAGTATTGGCCGACTCGCCGCAGGTCAGCGCGGCGCGCGCGCTGGAACAGGCGGAACAGGCAAACGCCAGGCGCCTTGCAGCAGGCAACTATGAATGGTCGGTGCGGGCACATGCACAGCGTCGCACGGATGCTGCCGGGCAGCGCTTCCTGGAAAACGAAGTCGCGCTGGAGCGGCCGGTCCGCGCGCCCGGCAAGGCGGGCAAGGATGAAGCACTGGGCGAAACCGGCGTCAGGCTGGCGCAGGCGCGGGTCGCCGATGCCTGGCATGAAGCCGCGCGTGGCTTGCTGCGCGCCTGGTTCGACTGGATGCGTGAGGCGCGCGCCGCGCAGCGGCTGCAAGACCATGCCCGGGTGCTGGAACAGCAAGTGGATATCGTGCGGCGCCGGGTCAAGGCTGGCGATGCGCCGCGGCTGGAACAGATGCTGGCTGAAACCGAGTTCCATCGTGCTGAATTGGCGCAGGCGCAATCCGCAGCGCGCGCGCGGCGCCTGGAAGCGGACTTGAGGAAGCGCTATCCCGCCTTGCATCCGGCAGCGCCGACTGCGCTTCCCGTGCTTGAGGCCGTAGCCGGCGATGTCGACAAATGGCAAGCCGGCATCCTGGCCCACAATCATGAAATTGAACTGGCAGAACTGGAAGCTGCGCACAGCCGCCTGGCTGCGGAACGGGCGCTGCTGGAGCGGCGCGCCGATCCCACCTTCGGCCTGCGCTATGCACAGGAGCGCGACCGCCAGGAACGCATACTTGGCGTGAGCATGTCCGTCCCTTTTTCTGGCGCGGCCCGGACCGCCCAGGCCGATGCGGCGACGGCCCGCGCCGAAGCCGCGGCCCAGAAAGCGCGCGAAACCAGGATCAGGGTGGAAAGCGATGCCAGCCAGGTCGCGCTGCAGGCGCAGTCGGCTTACAGCCTGGCGGAGCGCTCGGCATCGATTGCAGAACAGGCGCAAGCCAATGCCGCCCTGGTCGGGCGCGCCTACAGCCTGGGCGAGGCGACATTGAATGACACGCTGCTGGCGCGCCGCCAGTCACTGGATGCGACCGGCGCCAGTGAACAGGCGCGCATCGATGCGCTGGAAGCGCATGCCCGGCTGCTGCTGGACATGCACAAGATATGGAGTTTGCGCGGGCACGACGATTAGCAGGCTGGTGGATTAGCGGGCCGGCGTGAAGCAAGTGCTGGATTGGCCTAAACCACCCCGGCGCCATGCGCCTGTTGATCCGCATGATACGAACTGCGCACCATGGGGCCGACCGCCGCATGCACGAAGCCCATCTTGTAGGCTTCTTCCTCGAACATCTTGAAAGTGTCCGGATGCACATAGCGCCGCACCGGCAGGTGGTCGCCGCTGGGCATCAGGTACTGGCCGATGGTGAGCATGTCGACTTTGTGTTCGCGCATGTCGCGCATGACTTGCAGGATTTCATCGTCAGTCTCGCCCAGCCCCAGCATCAAGCCGGACTTGGTGGGTGTGTCCGGATGCAATTCCTTGAAGCGCTTGAGCAGGTTCAGCGAATACGCATAGTCCGAACCCGGACGCGCTTCCTTGTACAGGCGGGGCACGGTTTCAAGGTTATGGTTCATCACATCCGGTGGCGAGGCCTTCAGGATTTCCAGCGCGCGATCCATACGGCCACGGAAATCCGGCGTCAGGATTTCGATGCGCGTGGCTGGCGACAATTCGCGCACGCGGCGTATGCATTCAGTGAAATGGGCGGCGCCGCCGTCGCGCAAATCATCGCGGTCCACTGAAGTGATGACCACATAGTTCAAACGCAGTGCGGCAATGGTCTTGGCGAGGTTGGCGGGCTCGTCCGCATCCAGCGGGTCGGGACGGCCGTGGCCCACGTCGCAGAACGGGCAGCGACGCGTGCACTTGTCGCCCATGATCATGAAGGTCGCGGTGCCCTTGCCAAAGCATTCGCCGATGTTGGGACAGGAAGCTTCTTCGCACACCGTCACCAGCTTGTTGGCGCGCAGGATGTCCTTGATTTCATAGAAGCGGGTATTGGGCGATGCTGCGCGCACCCGGATCCAGTCCGGCTTGGGCAGGCGTTCGGCGGCCACAACCTTGATCGGTATGCGTGAGGTCTTTCCCGCGCCCTTTTGCTTTTGCAGCGGATCGTAAGCGGGCGGCGCGGCCACGGCGCTTACTAACGTCTCGGCGCTGTTGGCCGATGCTGGCGGGCTTGCTGCAGTCGATTCATCTGGTTGGGGAGGCATGCGGTCTTGGTCGCGCTTGTGACGCGATCATCCTTTCAGTGTTTCGATGAGGTTCTTGGCCAGCCGTGCTTGCACTTCGGCCAGGGGCGCGTCCACGCCCAGGCTTTTCATGTCGACGCTGGCAAGGCCGGCATAACCGCAGGGATTGATGCAGGAAAACGGCGCCAGGTCCATTGCTACATTCAGCGCCACGCCGTGGTAAGTACAGCCTGAAGCCCGTACTTTCAGGCCGAGCGCAGCGATTTTTGCGCCCGCATATTGCCCTTCTGAAACGTATATCCCCGGCGCGCCCGCCTTGCGTTGCGCCGCAAGATTATACGCGAGCAGGGTATCGAGCACGGCTTGCTCGATGCCGTGCACGAACTCACGCGCAAACAAGCGGCGGCCGTCGCGCTTCAGGTCGAACAGCAGGTAGGCGATGGCTTGGCCAGGCCCGTGGTAGGTGACTTCGCCGCCGCGATCGGTTTGCACCAGCGGTATGCCGTTGGCTTGCAATACATGGGAAGGATCGGCGCCCAGTCCCAGCGTAAATACGGGCGGATGCTCGACCAGCCACAGTTCATCCGGCGTGGCCGGGTCGCGCGCGTCGGTGAAAGCGCGCATGGCAGCGAAAGTGGTGTCGTAATCCTCAAGGCCACGCTGGCGCAATTGCGGTTGCATGGTCAGGTCGTTGTCGCCGCGGGCTTAGAGCACGACCTTGACCATCGGGTGCGAAGTCAGCGCCCGGTACAGGTTGTCGAGCTGCTCGCGGCTGGTGGCGCGCACCACGGCGGTCAGCGACAGGTAATTGCCGCGGGTGGAGGGGCGCATTTCAAGTTTGCCGGCATGAAAGCTGGGGTCATGCTCGACCACCACCGCAACGATCGCGTCTGCAAAGCCATCTTGCATCGCGCCCATGATCTTGATGGGGAAGTCGCTCGGGTAAGTGATCAGGCTTTCCTGGGTCATGATGGCGGTATGCAATGTGCGATGGGACGCCCGGCTTCCAAACTTCCAATGCGCCGTGCGGTTTGTTGGCGCGCACGGCGGGCATCATACAGAAGGTGTTACATGGGGCCGGGCGCGGCCCATTCCAATAGCCTTACTTGACCAACTAGCCTTACTTGAACATCAGGCGCACTGAATCCCAGGCGCGGCCAAAGATGCTGGCTTCGCCAACCTGCTCCAGGGCCAGCACCGGAAGGTCGGTGATGGTCTTGCCGTCAGCAACCATTTTCAAGCTGCCGACCTTGCTGTTTTGCGCAATCGGCGCCACCAGCGGATCGCGCCGCTCCAGCACCGGCTTCATCTTCTCCGCGGTGCCGCGCGGCACGGTCACGTAGATGTCTTCATTGAAGCCGAGCTTCACGTTGCCTTGCTTGCCTTTCCAGACTTCGGGCGTGGCCACGGCCTGGCCCTTTTCATACAACTTCACCGTGTCGAAATTCAGGTAACCCCAGTTCAACAGCTTCTGGCTTTCCTGGGCCCGCACCTGGTCGGAGTTCGTGCCCAGCACCACCGAAATCAG
>JAQGMC010000033.1 GCA_028292545.1 Paucimonas sp. | reverse complement strand
TAGTCGGCGGTCGCATCGATCATGCCGATGCAAAAGCGGGCTACGCCATCGGGTGCATTGCGCAGTTCGGCCGGGATCCGGGCCAGGTCGGGATCCAGGCCTACGCACAGCATGGAATCCTGGCTGGTCCATGCGGCCTGCAGTTTTTCAATAAAGCCCAAGGTCGGAATCGCTTCGTAGTATGAGCGGCGTGCCAGAGGCGGCGCCAGGGGAGCGTATTGTAGCTTGCGTAGCTTGCGTCAGCGGCGCAACGTGGGCGCCTGCTGCTGGCCTCGAACTTGCCGCAAAACCCGGGCTGGGCTGCCATGCTATCGTGCCGGCATGACTTCTCTCTCGCGCCGCGACTGGCTAATGGTCGTCCTGCTCACGCTGGCCTGGGGCATCAACTGGCCCATCATGAAAATCGGCGTGCAGGAATTCCCGCCGCTCACTTTTCGGGTTCTGGGCATGCTGCTCGGCCTGCCCCTGATCTGGTTTGCAGCACGCATGCAAGGCTTGTCGCTGGCGCTGCGCCGGGACCAGGTCGGCCCGGTGATCCGGCTGGCCATACCCAATATGCTGGTCTGGCATGCATTGATCGTTTACGGCGTACGCATGCTTTCGTCAGGCCGCGCCGCCATACTTGGCTATACGATGCCGGTATGGGCTGTGCTGGCGGGGCTGGTATTTTTCGGCGACCGGCTGCCGGCCCGCGCCTGGTTTGGCATTGCCTGCGCACTGGGCGGCGCGCTGCTGTTGCTCTCAAGCGAGTTCGGGCGCCTGGCTGGGCAACCGCTGGGCAGCGCCATCGTATTGCTGGCCGCCGCTACCTGGGGTTATGGAACGGTACTGATCCAGCGCTCCAGGATCGACATGTCGACCATCAGCCTGACTTTCTGGATGATGGCGCTGACTGCGCTTGCCCTGCTGGTCGGGGCTGTGGTGCTGGAACGTGATGCCTGGCGCGCACCCACCGGTGCTGAACTGGCTGCGATCGTCTACAACGGGTTGGTGATATTCGGCCTGGTGCATGTGGCCTGGTTCCGGCTGGCGCGCTTGCTGCCGCCGGTTGCGTCCGGCGTATCGGTGATGATGATTCCGGTGCTCGGCGTATTTTCCGGCGCCTGGGCGCTGGGTGAAACGCCGCACTGGCAGGATTACGCGGCCATGTTGCTGATACTGGTCGCCATGAGCGCCGTGCTGTTGAAACGGCGGGCTGCGGCCCTCACTTGATTGGCTGATAAGTTTACTTCCGGAGAAAACAGAATGAAAAAATGGATGAACTGGCTTGCCCTCGCTGCCTTGGGGCTGCTGCTTTCCGGCTGCGGCTACAACGAATTCCAGGGGAAGGACGAAACCACCAAGGCGGCCTGGAGCGAAGTCGTCAACCAGTACCAGCGCCGCGCCGACCTGGTGCCCAACCTGGTCAATACCGTCAAGGGTTATGCCTCGCATGAACGGGAAACCCTGGAAGCCGTGACCCGCGCCCGCGCCTCGGCCACCAGCATGCAGGTGACGCCCGAAGTGTTGAACGATCCAGCCGCCTTCCAGCGCTTCCAGCAAGCCCAGGGCCAATTGACGCAAGCCTTGTCGCGGCTGATGGTGGTGTCGGAAAATTATCCGCAACTCAAGGCAGATGCCAGCTTCCGCGACTTGCAATCGCAACTCGAAGGCACGGAAAACCGCATCACGGTTGCGCGCCAGCGTTATATCGCTTCGGTGCGGGATTACAACGTGCTGGCGCGCAGCTTTCCTACCAACCTGACGGCCATGGCTTTCGGCTACCAGGTGAAGCCCAATTTCACTGTCGAAAATGAAAAGGCGATCTCGAATGCGCCGACTGTGAATTTCGGCAAGTGAGCCCGCTCGCCACGACCATGCCCGGATCGGGCCAGCTCCAGGCGCTTGCTCTTGCAGCGCCAGTGCACAAGCGCCTTCTGCTTCTGCACGCCTTGTTTGCGCTGCTGATGCTGATGCTGGGCACGCTGGCCCGGGCCCAGGAGTTTGTCGCGGTGCCAGCCTTGCAGGCACGCGTCACCGACCAGGCTGGCATGCTGCGGCCGGACGAGCGCAGCAAGCTCGAAGCGGTATTGAAGGAACATGAGGAACGCACCGGCAACCAGATCGCGGTCTTGCTGGTCAAGAGCACCGCGCCGGAAGCGATCGAGCAATACAGTATCCGGGTGACGGACGCCTGGAAGCTGGGCCGCAAAGGCATCGACGATGGCGTGCTGCTGCTGGTGGCGCCCGACAATCCGCCGGCGCTGCGCCGCTTGCGCATTGAAGCCGGCCGCGGCGTGCAGGGTTCGCTGACGGATGCGCAATCCAAGCGCATCCTGCAGGACGTGATTGCGCCGCATTTCCGGCAAAACGATTTCTACGGGGGCCTCTCGGCTGGTGTGTCAGCCATCGCTTCGGTGGTCGATCGCGAGCAATTGCCTGCCAACCAAAAAAAGCATGCGGCAGTCGATGAAGACAGCCTCGCCGGCTGGCTTCCCTTCCTGTTGTTCGCCTTCATCGCCATCATGACGATCCGTTCGCGCATGCGGCGCGGCCGCCGCGGCTTCAGCTCCGATGGCTGGGGGCGTTCGGCCGGCGTGATACTGGGCAGCGGCATCGGCTGGGGCACGCGCGGCGGCCTTGGCGGCTCGGGCGGCTTCATGGGAGGCGGTGGATTTTCAGGGGGCGGGGGCGGCTTCTCCGGCGGCGGCGGCTCATTCGATGGCGGCGGCGCCTCCGGGAACTGGTGACCCATGTTCAAGCGACTATTGCGCCACTTGATGACCACCGACGCCGCCGGCCGGCGCGCGTTTCCGCAATCCAGCCTGAAGGCAATCCAAGGCGCGGTTGCGCGCGGCGAAAAAATGCACCGCGCTGAAATCAAGGTGATGATTGAGCCTGCGCTGGGCTTTGGCGAAGTGCTCGAAGGCCAGACCAGCCGCCACCGCGCACGTGAATTATTCACTGAGTACCGCGTCTGGGATACCGAAGAGAATTGCGGCATCCTGGTCTACATCAACCTGGCCGACCATGCGGTTGAAATCATTGCCGACCGCGGCGTGAACAAATTGCTGGAAGCAGCCCAATGGCAGCAAGTCTGCCGCACGATGGCCGCAGGCTTTGCCCTTGGCCGCTACGAGCAAGGGGCCGTTGAGGCACTCACGCAATTGAACCAGTTGCTGCAGGCGCGCCTGCCCGGTGGCGATGGCGAGAATCCGAATGAACTCGGCAACCGGCCGGTGATGCTGTAGCCGCTCAAGCTATGGCAGCCGCCGGCGCACTGGCGGCTGCCCGCTTCAACCTTGAACCTACAACCTTAACCGGCCCTAGCCTTTCTCGTAGACCCACTGCAAAAGCGCATCCTGCGCCGCCTGTGAAGCTGCCGCTTGGGGATGGTTCACGATGCTCACCACCACATAACGCCGTCCTGATGCGGCCAGCACATAACCGGCAATGCCGCGCACTTCGTTCAAGCTGCCAGTCTTGATATGCGCCATGCCGGCGACAGTGCGCAAGCGGTTGCGCATGGTGCCGTCCAGGCCCACCATCGGCAGTGAAGACATGAATTCCGCCATCGCCGGCGAGTGAAAGCTCGCCAGCAACAGCCGCGCCAGGGTGCGCGGCGCAATCCTTTCCTCGCGCGACAAACCCGAACCATTCGTCAACACCAGTTCCGGCGCCGCGATGGCGCGGCTGGCCAGCCAGTTACGGATGGCGGCACTGCCGCGCGCCACGTCGCCAGGCTGGCCACCAACTTCTGCGCCTATCGTCAGCAGCAACTGGCGCGCCATCACATTGTTGCTGTACTTGTTGATTTCGCGGATCACTTCCGACAGTGCGGGCGAACGCCATTCCGCCAGCAGCCGCGCATCCGGCGGCGGTACCCCAGCGCGCACGCTGCCGGTGAGGCTGCCGCCGAGGTCGCGCCAGAGCTGGCGGAAGACTGCGCCAAAATACTGGTCAGGTGTCAGTTGCCAGGCATGTACGCTCAGGCTGCGATCGCCACAGGAAGCCGGATAGCCGCCATCGAAACCCATGCCCCTGGCCGTGGCGCGCATCTGCAGCGCGCTGCGCCAGTCATTGCACGGGCCGCTGGCCAGAGCCGGCGCAATCACCGGATAAGCATCGACCGGCGGCTCGACCGCCACCCGCACCATGCCAGCCTGCTCGTCCGGCAAGAAGCGGAAAGAAAGCGCCTTGAAATTAAGCAGCAAGGCATCCGGCAAGGCGTTGTAGGCGCGCTGCGGGTCGCCGTCGAAGGCAGCCGGATCCTGTTCCGCGCTTTGGAAGTAGCTGCGGTCCAGCACCAGGTCACCGCGGATTTCGCGTATGCCGCGCGCGCGCAACTGGCGCAGGAAAAGCCAGAAATTCTCAACCACCAGTTTGGGATCGCCGCCGCCGCGGATCACCAGGTCACCGTGCAGCACATCGCCAGCCTGGCTGCCGCTGGTGTAGGCCCGCGTCTGCCAGCTGAAGGTCGGCCCCAATAATTCGAGCGCAGCGCCGGTCGTGACCAGTTTCATCAGCGAAGCCGGGTTGAAAGGCAGGTCGGCATTGGCCTGTACCAGGGCCGATTGCGCCGACACTTCCTGCACCACGACACCAACCGACTGGCGAGTGATGCCGGCCCGCGCATAAGCTTGCGCGACATGCTCTGGCAAGCCCTGGCCGATGGCCGCAACGGGAAGCCCGCCAGCCACCAAGAACAGCAGCGCGACAGTCCGGAAAAATGAATGCATAGTCATGCCTGCAAGGCGCAGGCGAAAGCTTGCGATCCGGAATTATCCCATGCTGAAGGAGGTTCACCACCATGCGTCACCAGCATAAAACGGCAATTGTGACTGGCAGTGCACAGGGTATCGGACTGGCTTGCGCCACCCGGCTGGTGCAGGAAGGCGCGCAAGTCATGCTGACCGATGTCGATGCGACAAAAGGGAGCCAGGCGGCCGCCGCGCTCGGGCCTGGCGCCAGTTTCCAGGCAGCTGATGTGAGCATTCGGGCGGATGTCGACGCACTTGTCGAAGCAGCCATGCAGCGTTTCGGTCGGATCGACATTCTCGTCAACAATGCGGGCATCACGCATGCGGCCGATTTCCTCGACTTGCGCGAAGAAGATTTCGACCGCGTGCTGCGGGTCAACCTGAAGTCCATGTTTTTATGCGGCCAGGCAGTTGCGCGCCAGATGGTCCGCCAAGGCAGCGGCGCCATCATCAATATGTCCAGCGTGAATGCGGTGGTGGCGATTGCCAACCAGGTTCCCTATGTCGTATCCAAAGGTGGCGTGAACCAGTTGACCAAGGTGATGGCGCTGAACCTGGCGCCGCATGGCGTGCGCGTCAATGCCGTCGGTCCCGGCACCATCATGACTGAACTGGCGCGGCAAGCCGTAATGGGCAGTGCCCAAGCAAGGCGCAACATCCTGTCGCGCACGCCGGCCGGTCGCTGCGGCGAGCCGGAGGAAGTGGCGGCCGTGGTGAGCTTTTTGGCCAGCGACGAAGGTTCCTATTTCTGTGGCCAGACTTTATATCCGGACGGAGGCCGGCTGGCGCTCAATTACACTGTGCCGGTCGCTGATTCGGACTGAACGCAACAGCAACGCATCCCACCGGAGATCCAATGCAAGCAAAACCCGGCACGCCTCCCGGCATGATTCCCTTCCTTGATGCAGCGCAGCTTCGCGCCGCCCTGCCCTACCCAGCCTTGATTGACGCACTTGACCAAGCCTTTCGCGCGGACATCACGGCGCCAACACGGCATGTGCACAAAGTCGATGAAGGCGAAGGCACGGTGCTGTTGCTGATGCCGGTGTGGCAGCAGCAAGCCAGCATGGGCGTCAAGCTGGTGACGGTAGCGCCGGGTAATCCGGCGCGCGGGCTGGCAACGGTGCATTCCGTTTTCGTGCTGTTCCAGGCCACCAACGGCCAACCGCAGGCGCTGCTTGATGGCGAAGAACTGACCTTGCGCCGCACGGCCGCAGCCTCGGCGCTGGCATCGCGCTACCTGTCGCGGCCGGACAGCAAGACTTTGCTTGTGGTGGGCACCGGTTCGCTGGCGCGTTACATGGCCGGCGCGCATTGCGCCGCGCGACCTATCGACCGGGTGCTGGTCTGGGGACGCCAGCCGGTGCGCGCGCAAGCCGCGATGGAGGCGATGCGCAGCATGGGCTTCCCGTCCGGTGTGCGGCTCGAGGTTGCGGCCGACCTGGCACAGACTGCGGCGCAAGCCGACATCATTTCCGCCGCCACCACCAGCACCACGCCAATCCTCAGGAAGGCATGGCTGCGGCCCGGAACGCATGTCGACCTGGTTGGCGGTTTCAAGCCCGACATGCGCGAGGCAGATGATGAATTGATGCTTTCATCATCGCTGTTTGTCGATACCTTCGCCGGCGCGCTGTCCGAAGCCGGCGACTTGCGCCAGCCGATGGATGCAGGCCGCCTGCAGCGCGACGCGGTGCTGGCCGAACTGGCCGACCTGGCCCGCGGCCGCCATCCGGGACGGCGCAACGCGGCTGAAATCACAGTTTTCAAATCGGTCGGCACCGGCATCGAGGACCTGGCCGCCGCCAAGCTCGCCTGGTCAGCTTTTGCGCCGCTGGTCCCGACGGGATCTGGCAGCGCTCACTTGCCGATTGCCGCAACCGCCAGTTTCAAGTCGTAAGACGGATCGGCCGCCTGTTCCGGCGTCAGCGCAACGCCGGCCGCCAGCAGCTTGCGCACTGCCATGTGGTCGGCGGTCTTGTTGACCGACTCGGCGCCGAGGAAAGCGCCATCGCGGAAACAGAATACCGACCAGGCGTTTTCTTCGGGCGTGCCGCGCACGATAGCCTGGTCATGGCGCGAAGTGATGCCGGCCATCTGCAGGCGCACATCATATTGTTCACTCCAGAACCAGGGCACGGCGTTGAACGCTGCGGGCTTGCCGGCCAGACGCGCTGCCACACAACGCGCCTGGTCCACTGCGTTCTGCACCGATTCCAGTCGCATCAAGCCCTGGCTGCTGTAAGCGCAGGGGAAGGCTGCGCAATCGCCGATGGCTGAGATCGCCGGGTCCGCAGTCAACAGGTTCTCATCCACCACGATGCCATTGTCGACTGCCAGTCCTGCCGCTTGCGCCAGCGCAGTATTGGGCAGCACGCCGATGCCGACCACAGCCAGGTCGGCTTCGAGCACGCTGCCATCGTCGAGTTCGACACCGCTCAGGCGCCCTTGCTCGCCGCGCAAACCGGACACGGTGCGGTTCAGCAGGATGCGCACGCCCTGCGCTTCATGGCGCGCCGTGAGAAAGCGCGACATCGGCTCGCTCAGCACGCGCGACATCGGGCGTGGCGCCGCTTCGACGACGGTAACGTCGATGCCTTGTGCGCGCGCGGCAGCGGCGAATTCAAGTCCGATGAAACCTGCGCCGATCACCACGGCGCGTTTGGTGTTGGGCAAGCGGGCGCGCAAGTCGCGTGCCTCAGCCAGCGTGCGCAAATATCCAACGCCATCGAGTCCGGCGCCGGCAGCCGGCAAGGGCCGGTTGATAGCGCCCAGGGCCAGCACCAGGTGCGCATAACCAAGCACTTGTCCCGAGGCCAGGCGCACAGTGCGCGCGGCGCGGTCGATCGACTCGATACGCTCGCCAGGCATCAATTGCACGCGCTGGTCGGCATAGATTTTTTCGGCGCGCAGCAGCAGGCCGGGTTCTTCCACCTTGCCCATCAGGTAAGCCTTGGATAGCGGCGGACGTTGGTAAGGCAAGCCGGGTTCGTCGCCCAGCAACACGATGTGCCCCTCGAAACCTTCCTGGCGCAGCGAGACTGCCGCCTGCGCGCCAGCCTGTCCGGCGCCGGCAATGATGACAGTGGCGTCACTCATACCTGCACTCCGGGCAGGTGCACAGTCATGCCTTCCATTTCCGGCGTCACCAGCACCTGGCAGGACAGGCGGCTGGTGGGGCGGCGCTCGTCTGCCACCGAGTCGAGCATTTCGTTCTCGACTGCATCCATGCCGGGCAACACCGCTTGCCAGTTGTCGTCGATATAGACATGGCAGGTGGCGCACATCGCAGAGCCGCCGCACTCGGCAACAATGCCCGGCACGCCATTGGTCATGGCGGCTTGCATGAGCGACGTGCCGTTGGGCACTTCCAGTTCGGTCTGTTGCCCTTCAGGCTGGATAAAAATTATTTTAGGCATGTCGTGGAACGGGATAGGGGGTGGAAGTTCGAATCTTCAAGCCGGATCATCAAGCCGGATCATCAAGCCGGATCATCAAGCGCGCAAGCGCACGGGCAGGTATTCCATTCCGCGCAGCGTATTGTGCAGCATGCGGCGCGGCTCGCCCGTAATCTCAATCGTCGACACGCGCGCAGCCATGGCGCGCAAGATCACTTCCAGCTCCAGGCGCGCCATCATCTGGCCGACGCAACCGTGGATGCCGCCGCCAAAACCGACATGGCCGGTGGTGGTGCGCGTGATGTCGAAGCGGTCCGGGTCGGACCACTGGCGCGGGTCGCGGTTGGCCGCACCCAGCGACAGCATGACTTTTTCACCGGCAGGAATGCGCACGCCGGCAAGCTCCGCGTCGCGCGTGGTGGTGCGGAAAAAAGTCTGGAACGGCGACTCGAAGCGCAGGATTTCCTCGAACGCGGCGCGCGCCAGGTCAGGCCGCTCACGCAGGGCTTGCCACTGGCCTGGATTGGTGGCGAAGCAGTAGAGCGCGTTGACGATAGCTGCGGCCGTGGTGTCGGTGCCGGCCGAGAGGAAGGAGCGCACCAGGCGCGCGCCCTCTTCATCGGTCAGGATGCCGCTATCGACGGCATCAAAAATGCGGATGCCCAAGCCGTCCGGCGTCAGGTTCCGGCGCTGGCAAGCTTCCCATACCCAGCCCGACACTTCGTCGGGATTGGCCATGGCCTGGTCATACAGCTTGTTGTGCGGCCCCATGCCATTGAACACCATGTTGCCGTAAGCGACCAGGTGGTGGCGACCCTCTTTGGGAATGCCGATCGCGTTGGCGAACACCTTCAGCGGAAAGGCTTCGCCCATGTCCTTGACCGCATCGAAACTGTCGCGCGCAAGCAGGCTGTCCACCATCATGGCGGCTTCTTCCTCGAAGCCGGCGCGCAAGGCGCGCAAGGCCGCGGGCGACAAGGTGCGGCTGATTACTGCGCGGTTGCGGGTATGCTCCGGCGGATCGGTTTCCAGCACCATGCTCGGCGGCCGCCACGGCGGCACCTTGTGGTAATTGTCGATGCCCACGCCGGCGCCGGAACAGTAGGTGGCCGCATCTTCCAGCACGGCGCGCACCTGCGCATAACGGCCGGTCGCATAGACCTGGTATTTTTCCAGCAAGACCACCGGCCCGGCGTCGCGCAATTGCGCATGCTGGGGGTAGGAATCGAGTATGTACTCGTCTGAAAACGGGTCCAGCCCGGACACCGGTGCAGCACTGGTTGCTGCGTCTGCTTCTGCCATCGTTGACTCCTTGTTGCCTGGCGCCTGGCCGCGCGGGCCCAGGCGCCGGTTGCTAGCGTTTGTACGGTCCCAGTTCCTTCACCGCGGCGCGGGCGAAACTGCTGTCCACAACCTGTTCCACCGTCACCGCGCCTTCGATATAACCCTGGTCCTTGTAGAACTGCAGGTCGCGCCGCATGCTGGCTTCATTGACTTGTCCGTCCGGATGCATGCCGGCCGGCGTCATTTTCCTGTACAAGGCGGGATCCTTCACGTTGCTGTCCTGGACCAGGATGCGGATCACTTCATCGGCCGCCGGCCCGGCGAATTTGCCATCCTTCATGGCATCGTTGTACAGGCGCGCGCCCTTGAGGTAAGCCACCATGAATTTCTTTGCCACTTCCGGCGAGTTGGCGATGAAAGCGCCGCCGTAGAACAAGGCTGCCACGGCCTGGTCCGGATAAATCTTGTCCATCGTCAGGCGCACCGCAATGCCGCGCTCGACTGCCTGCGTTGCCGACGGTTCGGTCGTGATGCTGGCGTCGACCGCGCCATTCTGCAAGGCCGTCACGTGCTGCGGATAGCTGATGTACTCATGCTGCACATCCTTGAATGACAAGCCCTCGCTTTTCAGCGCCTCGTTCAGCTTGGAACTCTGGGAGCCGCCCTTGCCGGCTTCGGCCACTTTCAAGCCCTTCAAATCCTTGAAGCTCTTGACCTTGCCCGAATCAACCAGCGCACGGCGCACCAGGATAGGCACATAGTCATAACCAGGCGGCGTCGAACCCTTGTCGGCCACGACCTTGATGTTGATGCCGCGCGCGGCAGCATTGAACAAGCCAGCCGACAAGGCGCCCGCCGCCACGTCGAGCTGGCCGGTGCCCAGCGGCGCGATCATCTTCGGTCCGGAATCGAAATTGACGAAGGTGACCTTGATGCCCTGCTCGGTGAAATAGCCCTTGCGATTGGCGATGAAGAAAGGCGCGTCGCTGACCACGCCATTGGTGCCAACCTTGACTTCGACCGGCTCGGCGGCAAGCGCGACCGGCGCTGTCATCGCCAGGCTGGCAGCCAGAAGAATGGCTGCCGCAACAAGCCGGCTCGCGCCGGGCGCGCTGTAGTGGTTCACAAACATCGTTGTCTCCTTGGATACGCCATTATTGTCTTGGATTGCCGCGTGTGGTCGTGTCATGCCGGGGCCCGGGCCGCTTGCGTTTATTCCTGGAACAGCCCGCGCAGCGCCGCGCTTGCGTCGGCTTGCAGCAGCGGCGCCGGATCCTCGTCCTCGCCCGGCACCTTGACCTTGGTGAAGACATAACCCTGGTAGGACACGGGCTTGGTGGCATCCATTCCCATCTTGGCGCTGATGCCCTGCATTTCGGGCGGTATCTCTGCGCCGCCAAAGGCAACCGTGGTCGACGGGTCCAGGATCGAACCCTGGGCGCCGGATACGACGACCAGGTCGCGGTCGGCCTGGAAGCGGGTGGCAATCGCCCATTCAACTTGCGACGGATCGTGGACATCGACATCCTCATCCACCACGACTACATGCTTGACGTCATAGTGGCCGGCAAAGGCGCCCATGATCACGTTCTTGGGTTCGCCTTCGCGCGTCTTGCGCAACTTGACGAAGAGGTGATAGCGGCAGGTGCCGCCCACGGACAGGTGCACGTCGCGCACGCCAGGGAAGCTGCGCTGCAGGTGCGCCAGCAAGGTTGCCTCACGCGGAATTGCGCCCAGCAGCAAGTGTTCCATCTCGGCCGGCACGATGGTGTGATAGATCGGGTTTTCGCGGTGCGTGACGACATCCACCTGCACCACTTCACGCTGCTCGGCCGAGCTGTAGTATTTCGGGAATTCGCCGAACGGACCTTCCAGTTCGCGTTCATCCAGCAAGACCCGGCCTTCGATGACGATTTCAGCGTCGGCCGGCACCCGCAATTCGCTGGTCAGGCATTTGGTGACGGGCAGCGGCGCGCCATGCAGGGCGCCGGCGATTTCGAGTTCGTCATGATTGAGCGGAACGATGGCTTGCGATGCCAGCAGCGTGAGCGGATCGACGCCGATGACAATCGCGACCGGCAGCGGCACGCCTTTCTTGGCTGAAGCCTGGTAGAACGTCCACGTATGGCGCGGCAGCATCAGCACCGCCATGCGGTCTTTCGAATTGACCTGGATGCGGATGATGGATACGTTCTGCTCGCCGGTATCGGGATTGCGCGAAATGATCAGG
This sequence comes from Paucimonas sp., assembly GCA_028292545.1. Taxonomy (GTDB): domain Bacteria; phylum Pseudomonadota; class Gammaproteobacteria; order Burkholderiales; family Burkholderiaceae_D; genus Lacisediminimonas. Next base: position 44,075 of record JAQGMC010000033.1, on the reverse strand, counting down.
CCGGCCGTGATGTAAGGCCCGCTGTCATGTTCGCTGTGAACCGGTATCGGCAGCAGCGTGCGCATATCCACATCGCGGTGCACGACCGTCTGGCAAGGCGCGCTGCCAGCCGGCACTTCCTTCCACGGCAAGGGATTTTCAGCCGCCTTGCGATAAGCCTGCAGCAGTTCGCTATTGTCCACGCCCATTGCCTCGGCAATCCACTCGCGGCGTGACATGAAACCGCTGACAATTGGAATCGCGTGCCCGCCGGGCTGCGGAAACAGCACTGCCTTGTTTGCATCCATGCGCTTGGCCAGCGACGCCACCTCATGCTTGAGCGCGAGGCCAGGCTTGGCAACGACCAGCCGGTCGCTATCGGCCAGGCGTTTGAGCCAGCTGCGCAGGGTAAGGGGGGATGCGGATGGTCCGGTCTTGTTCATGCCTGTCTCCTGTGGCGCGCCCGCGCGAATCGCGGTCGATGCGCGGTCGATGCGCGGTCGATGCGCGGTCGATGCGCAAGGGAGGGACCGGACACCCGGCCGGAGCGGCTTGGCAGGCCGTCGTGCCGGCCCGGTGCGTCGACCGGCGCGGCCGGCGATGCATGCGCCGCAGCCAGCCCCTGGTCTCCACTCACGCTGCGATTCGCGCGCTTGCTTATTGGTATGGTTGGTGCTCTCTATGTACTGCTAGGGGTTGCCGAATGAGTATAAGCGCGCGCCGCTGGGCCGCCATAGCGATAATTTCGGCCTCACTGCGAGAAAAACTCACGCTGACACCCAGGAGCGCGATTTTTTCTTGGCCCGCTTCGTTCAGCGCAGAAGCCGGCTGCCCCTCTTTTTCTGCGCCGCAGCCCGCCGCGCCCACGATGCGTTTTTATCCGCAGCGCCCATGCGTCGTCGCCCCGGATAACCCGCCTGCCCTGGGCAAGCAGCGAAAGCCGGGCCCAACCCTTGTGCTAAATTGCCAGCCCGGGCGCGGCCAAAGCCGGCGCCCTCCTGATTACTTCACCGGAGTCCACATGTCCCATCCCTTGCTTCGCGCCGCCCGCCGTCCCTTGTTGCTGGCCTTGGCGGGCCTGGCGCTTGGCGCGGTTACGCTGCCCGTCCTGGCCCAGTCCGATTTTCCGTCCAAGCCAATCCGCTTCATCGTGCCTTATGCGCCAGGCGGCACCACCGACCTGGTAGCGCGCACCGTGGGGCAAAAAATTTCAGAGAAACTGGGCAAGCCGGTCGTGATTGAAAACAAGCCAGGCGCTGGCGGCAATATCGGCATGGATGCCGTAGCCAAGTCTGCACCCGACGGTTACACCGTCGGCATGGGTGCCATCTCGACCAACGCGCTCAATCCGCACATTTACAAAAGCATCCCCTTCGATCCGCGCCGCGACTTTACCGCAGTCGGCATGCTGGGTTATTCAACCATCGTGCTGCAGGTAACGCCGCAGATGCCAGTCAATTCGGTGGCGGAACTGGTGGCTTACGCAAAGAAGCAGCCGACGATGAACTACGGCACCGCAGGTGTGGGTACCTCCATGCACCTGGCAGGCGTGCTGTTTGCCCAGATGACGGGCGCGAACCTGACGCATGTCGCCTACAAGGGAAGTGTGCCAGCAATCAACGACATGCTGGGCGGCCATTTGCCTATGATGTTTGAAAACCTGCCCGCCTCGCTGCCGCATATCCAGGCCGGGCGCATCAAACCGCTGGCAGTTGCGGGACGCAGCCGTTCACCGTCGCTGCCGAACGTGCCGACGATGGCCGAAGCTGGCCTGGCCGGCTATGCAGTCGAACCCTGGTTCGGTGTGTACGGCCCCGCCGGCCTGCCCGCCAACATCGTGGCCACGCTCAACCAGGCTTTCAATGAAGCGCTGGCCCTGCCGGACGTAAAGGAAAAACTGCTGCAAGCCGGTTTCTCGCCGAAAGGCTCGTCGGCCCTGGAGCTGGCCAACCTGTCCAAGCAGGAGTACGAGCGTTTCGGGAACGTTGTGAAGAGTTCGGGCATGACGGCGGACTGATTGATGTGGGCGCTAGCGCCCGCCCTGGCTTGCGGCGGCGCTTTCCAGCGCCGTGTCGGCCGCCCGGCATGCCGCAGCGCTCCTTCGCACGCTGTTGACCCCCTCCCCACCCCCGCCCTCCCCTTGAAAGGGAGGGCGCTTTCCGGATCCTGCACACACCATCGAAGCTTCGGTATCCCCTCCCTTTCCAAGCCCGCCCCCTACCCTGCAAAGTTTCCAGGCCCTTGAAAAAGCTGGATGCCATCCATATACTTGGCACTCGTTGGGGGAGAGTGCTAACAACATGCTATCCTCCCGCAATCTTCTGGATCGGGATTTGCCCGTTTCCTTGACGTGCCGCTGCGGCCCCGCTGCCGTAAATAAATATAACCATCTGATTTATAAGGAGTTTCTATGAGCCTTCGTCCACTGCACGACCGCGTCATCGTTGAACGCTCGGAGAAAGAAAGCACGACCGCATCCGGTATCGTCCTGCCGGGCGATGCTGCAGAGAAGCCGGACCAGGGCAAGATCCTGGCTGTAGGTAACGGCAAAATCCTGGAAGACGGCAAAGTCCGTCCGCTCGACGTCAAGGTCGGCGACACCGTCCTCTTCGGCAAGTACTCGGGCCAGTCGGTCAAGGTCGACGGCAAAGAAGTGCTCGTCATGCGCGAAGAAGACATCATGGCCATCGTCGTCAACGATCGCTAATCAATAATTCCCAAGAATCCAGCGAATTTAGGAGAAACATATGGCAGCTAAAGAAGTAGTTTTCGGCGATGGCGCGCGCGCCAAGATGGTTGAGGGTGTCAATATCCTCGCCAATGCAGTCAAAGTCACCCTGGGCCCGAAAGGCCGCAATGTCGTGATCGAGCGCTCGTTCGGCGCCCCGACCATCACCAAGGATGGCGTCACCGTTGCAAAAGAAATCGAACTCAAAGACAAGCTCATGAACATGGGCGCGCAGATGGTCAAGGAAGTCGCTTCCAAGACCGCTGACAACGCTGGCGACGGCACCACCACGGCAACCGTGCTGGCCCAGAGCATCGTGCGCGAAGGCATGAAGGCTGTTGCTGCCGGCATGAACCCGATGGACCTGAAGCGCGGCATCGACAAGGCTGTCATCGGCATGGTCGAAGAACTGAAGAAAGTTGCCCGTCCCTGCACGACCTCGAAGGAAATCGCCCAGGTTGGCGCCATTTCCGCCAACAGCGATTACTCCATCGGCGAGCGTATTGCCGAAGCCATGGAAAAAGTCGGCAAGGAAGGCGTGATCACGGTTGAAGACGGCAAGTCGCTCAACGACGAACTCGACATCGTCGAAGGCATGCAATTCGACCGCGGCTACCTGTCGCCCTACTTCATCAACAACCCGGACAAGCAGGTCGCCCTGCTCGACAATCCGTTCATCCTGCTGTACGACAAAAAAATCTCCAACATCCGTGACCTGCTGCCGGTGCTGGAACAAGTCGCCAAGGCTGGCCGTCCGCTGCTGATCATCGCTGAAGATGTTGAAGGCGAAGCGCTGGCAACCCTGGTTGTCAACACCATCCGCGGCATCCTGAAGACCTGCGCCGTCAAGGCACCGGGCTTTGGCGACCGTCGCAAGGCCATGCTGGAAGATATCGCCATTTTGACCGGTGGCCAGGTCGTGGCTGAAGAAGTCGGCATGACGCTCGACAAGATCACGCTGAACGAGCTGGGCCAGGCAAAACGCATCGAAGTGGGCAAGGAAAACACGACCGTGATCGACGGCGCCGGCCAACCAGCCGACATCGAAGGCCGCGTCAAGCAAATCCGCGTGCAGATCGAGGAAGCCACTTCCGACTACGACCGCGAAAAGCTGCAAGAGCGCGTGGCCAAGCTGGCTGGCGGCGTTGCCGTCATCAAGGTTGGTGCTGCAACCGAAGTCGAAATGAAAGAAAAGAAAGCCCGTGTCGAAGACGCACTGCATGCAACCCGTGCAGCCGTTGAAGAAGGCATCGTGCCTGGCGGCGGCGTTGCGCTGCTGCGCGCCCGCAGCACCCTGCAAGTCAAGGGTGACAATGCGGACCAGGAAGCGGGCATCCGCATCGTGCTGCGCGCTATCGAAGAGCCGCTGCGCATGATCGTCCAGAACGCTGGCGAAGAAGCATCGGTCGTTGTCAACAAGGTCCTGGAAGGCAAGGGTAACTACGGTTACAACGCTGCCAACGGCACCTATGGCGACATGGTCGAAATGGGCGTGCTGGATCCGGCCAAGGTGACCCGCTCGGCGCTGCAGAACGCAGCCTCGATCGCTTCGCTGATGCTGACCACCGATTGCATGGTGGCCGAGCTGGTGGAAGACAAGCCGGCAATGGGCGGTGGTGGCATGGGCGGTATGGGTGGCATGGGCGGTATGGGTGGCATGGAAGGCATGATGTAATTCGTCTTCCCTGTAGCAGCGCTGCCCCTGGCGGCGCTGCTGCCCGGACAAGCCCGCTTTCGAAAGAGAGCGGGCTTTTTTTTTTGCCCGGCCCGGCCAGCAGGCCTGCTTCGGTCAAAAGCGATACTTCATGTATTGCGGAAACTATTTCCATTAATCAGCGTCAGATCGCCGTTTCCAATGAGAAATGGCCGTTATGACCGTCGAAGTCGCTATCCCAAGACCTGCAGCTGCACTGCACCGGTTTGCATTACCCACGCTCTTCGCTTCGTTTGGCGCGGTGATTGCCAGTTGGGCATCCCGGATTCCTGCCCTGCGCCAAGCGGCGCAACTCGATCACGCTTCATTGTCACTCGTGCTGCTGTGCGGCGGCCTCGGCGCACTACTCTCCTGGCCCGTGACGCGTGAAATGGGGAAACGGCTTTCGGGACGAAGCCGCGTGCTGTACGCCGGTTGCGCCGTGCTTGCCGCCCTGCTTGCAATCGGCATGGCCGGCAGCATGCCCGCGCTGATGGCGGCTGTGCTGTTGTTTGGCGTCACGGCCAGTTGCTTCGACGTCGCCATCAATACCGTTGCCACTGAATGCGAAATCGCCGGCCAGCAGTCGCTCATGTCGCGCTTGCATGCCTTCTTTTGCGCTGGCAGCCTGGCGGGCGCCATGCTCGGCAGCGCAGTGGCATCCCTCGCCATCCCGCCGGCCTCGCATTTCGCGCTGGTCGCGCTGGCCCTGGCGCCCGTGCTGTGGATGGCAATCCAGGCGCTGCAGGATGAAGCTGCCGAGCCTGCAGCCAAAAAGTTCTGCCTGCCAAAGGGGCCGATGGTGATGCTGGGTGCGCTGGGTTTCCTGGCTGCCGTGATCGAAGGCTGCGTTGCCGAATGGAGCGGCGTGTTCTTGCGTGACCATTTCCATGCGACCGAGGCCATGGCGCCACTGGCGCTGGCAGCCTTTACCGTCATGATGCTGCTGGCCCGGCTCTGCGGCGACCGCTTGAAATGCAAATATGGTGCGCGCCTGCTGCTCGCAGGCGGCGCGGCGCTCGCTGCGGCGGGCTTGTTCTTTGCCGCTTTCGCACCCGGCCCGCTGCTGGCGCTGGCTGGCTTCGCGCTGGCTGGCCTGGGCCTGGCCGTGGTCTTTCCGTTCGTGTTCAGCGCGGCGGGACGCGACGGTCCGGCTGCGCTGGCCGCCGTCGCTACGGTGGCCTATAGCGGCAGCCTGGCTGGCCCGCCCGTCATTGGCGCGCTGGCCCACCATTTCGGCATGCAGGTGGCGCTGGGTTTCATTGCCGTGTTATGCATTTGCATCGCGCTCGTGTCGTCCCGGGCCAGCATGCTGCACTAAGCGCGATGTTGCTGCGCGGGCGTCGCTGTAAATGCGTCGCGGATGCAGGGCCCGGCTGGCGCAGCCAAGCCCTGCAGGCACTTCAAGGCAAAGCGCTCAATTGTCGGCGGAGGAAGACTGCGTTCCGGATCCGCCCTGACGCTCCTCCTGCGCCCTGGAACGGAGCTCAGTCGCGCCAGGCTCGGGACTCTAGGAATGGCTGGTCTGCGATTGCGCGCCGGACGACTGCGCGTACGATGCTGTGCTAACTATGCTGTCCTCACTGTGTGTCTCTCGCGACGAATAGGTAGCGTCCCCCTCCACTTTCACTGCGACCAAAGGAGCCTCTTCAGATTTCGAAGAGGATGAACTGCTGGCGCCATAGGGATAAGCCCTGGCTTGCTTGTCTCCATCGGGTTTTATGAGGGCTTTGATCTGGTAGGCTAACTCGTGGGCCCGGGTTGCAGAACGCCGGACGAATCCGGTGACTTCGGCCCGCCTTACTTTGTTGCTGGGGGCACCAGCTTCGCGCACTGTTGGTTGGGAAGGGGTATCGTTTTCCACACCACTGTTATCAGCGTCATCGGCAATGGTCGCGCCATGCCGCAGCAGGGATTTCACGTCCACCGCACGGTCGACTTCCTCACCGCCGTCTTCAGTGCCACTGCCCTCCACGTCAGCCCCGTCCATGTTCACGGGGACGGGCACGGGCACGGCCACTTTCTCAAACTCATTCTTGAGCAATGTCGGATCCCAATCCAGCATGCGCAGTATTGGCTTGAGCGATGCGCTGCAGGCTAGTTTACCCAGTAAGGTCTTGGGACTGGCGGGGCCGGGAGCGAAGGCATCCCTGATCAGGCGTTGGACCAGGGGGTTGCGCGACAGGGTGGTCGCTGCAGACAGCATGGCTTTTCGATCATGATTGCTTTCGGCCGTGAGATAGTGCGTCAGGGCCGCCAGGAAAGATTCATGCAGGTGCTTGACCGATTTTTCATCCAGCCCGGGGTAATCATGCCGTAGCGTTTTCCGGATAAGGTCCCCGTCTCCGTCTTTGCGACTCAAATGCAACAGGACGTGTTCCATGCGCTCGCTGCGTATTCTGATGATGTGCTGTGCCACCAGCTGGACCTGGTGCAGCGCATTCCTGGCGTCTGTATCGTCGGTACACTGGATGCGCTCTGCCCACACAATATCCATCGCGTGGGAAAATTCGGTTTCCTCGAAACGGTTGAAGAAGCCTTTCTCTTCGAGGGCTTCGTAAAGCTTCTCCCCCTTTGGAGCAAATTTGTCAGCCTCCAGCTCCGCATCTACCCTGAAATCGCGTAGGTCTTCTCTGAGTGCATTGACTTCTTTTATCGCTGCATGAACCAGTATCTCTGGCCGCAATCGCGCTTCGCGCTCGGTGCCCGGCTCAAGACGGAATTCCGTCTTGTATCCCGGAGCAAGGCGACGCTTGATAAAGTCCAGCCTGCGGTGATCGTCCTGTATTCCCTGGGCGTAGTCCAGCACTGCCCGCCATTCGAGTGGGGGCGTGTGCGAGTGCCTGGCGATCAGGTCCACCAGCATCTCCTTGTCAAGGGCGGGGTTGTAGGGATGGGTATATTCCGCCACGTGCTCGGCAAGCCGGGCCATCGAGTGATACTCATTGTCGCCAGGTTCAACATCCATTTTCGTGATCAGGAACCCGCTTCTCTCATCATAGGTGCCGACGGGACGATCCAGTGTCAATGGCCGGCCCGGGTTAAGCATGGCTTGCGTGATGTCGTCCCGGCTGCACAAAGCTTCCGTAATCTGGGCGTGGCGCTGAAGGTGCTTGCTCGTAACCCCGGCACTGTTACGCTTTGCCATCTTCGTCGCCGTGAAGCCCATGTAACACATAGCGACGAATGATACCCAGATTCCCATAACTGTCGGCGGCGCAGGCTTGGTGTCTACAAGGGCTTGAACGGTTGCAAAGCCGAACGAACCAGCCGATGAACCGCTGTTCGCAATGCCCTTTCCTATACGCGCAGCACCGCCGTATACTTCGAAGCCTTGCTCCCCCTCCATTCGGCTCATGTATTGCATCAATGCTGTGTACACCGCCTTGAACTCCTCATCCCCCTGTAGCAGGGCTTGTATTTCAGCGGAATTCATCTTCTCTGGCCAATTGCGAGCGAACTCGCGCAGCTCGCTTGCCTTGACGTACTCAACACCGCCCTGGCGAAGGTCATAATATGCTTGCCAGATGAACAAAAGTGCTGAAAGGGTCATCAGCCCAGAAATGACGTAGCCTGCAGGATATCCAGTGGTAACGATGCCCAGAATCTGCGCCACGGTGGATGCCACGACGTTGATGGGATAAAGGGTCTCACGTTCGTTAGCAAACGTGGCTTTGTCATGCTCGAGTTTTGCGACGCGTGACGTATTGGGAATTTTTTTCCACGCATCGCAACAATCGAGGAATGCCTTCGTATCTTCATGCCTGGCTAGCCCTTCCGAGACGATATAAGCATACGCGCCTTCGGTGTTGCTATAGGCCTTCGCCCGCTCCCTGTAATTGCTATCCTTGGCCTTGAAGTGGTCCCGCTTCATGATGCCGCAGTGTATTAATCCCAATAGAGCAACCAAGCCGTTCGCGAAAAGCGAGAGGCCCTTGCCAAGGCCCGAGGTGTTACCTGCCAGCGATACAAGAGACGTGCCTAAGCGCAGCGAGTTCCCGAAAGACGATCCGTAGTAGATCACAGACGACTTGCCGGGGCGGAAGACGTCAGGGCTTTGCTGGCTCGAATGCACGAGGTCCAGGAATTTTCGGCTTCCCAAATCCCAGTACCCGAGGCACCGCGTGCTGCCGTGCAAATATTGCTGAATCTTCGGGTTGGCAAGCACCATCACGACTTCCTTTGCCGCGTCGACGCTGTCAAGATCCTTCGGCACCAATTCGGACAGCTCGCTTACCAGCTCTTCATAATGTTCCGGGCCCAGCACGGCTTCCAAATGTTCCCACTCGTCTTTCCACGCTTGCTGCGTCCAAAGAAGGTTTTGCAAGCAAGCCTTGACTTCCGGATGCTCCCTATTCAGGCCGGACTTGGGGGGGCGGGCCCAGACGTTCGGCGGCGCGGGACCCTCACCTTGGTCGGGGGGGGGAAGTTGATGCGTATATGAGGTCGCGGCCCCCGGGGAATTCGAGGTAACCCATGAATAATCCGATTTACCCGATGAACGTGATGTCTCAGAGGTTTTTTGCGAGTCCATATTGATTTCCTTCTCACTGCATGTGGAATGGGCACGCAAGCCAGCCGTGCAGGCGTCACAACGCCAGCCTGTGAAGACTTGGTGCTACCTTGGATTGGAGGTCTTGTGCGCTTGGCTACCCCGGCTTTCGACGCCAGGATGCGCAGCGCGCCGCTGCACTAGCCCGGTTGTCGCGCGGGCGCGAAGTCGACGGCGGGTGGATGATGCTGCGCACGCCGCGTCACACTACGGGTGGCATTTTGCTGGGTTGAAGGGTTCTCGCGCATCGTGGTCTCCTCAAAGGGGGGAAGCGCGAGCTATGTAGCGAATAGTGGTACGCAGGTTCCTTGTGCGGCGCACCGTTTGCGCAATCGCAAAGCCACTCGGAATCACAGCAGGAAGATCAGCCTTTTCCGCTGCGACAAGCCCGCATTTTTGTCTTCCCATGGAAGATCCTTCTATACCCGGACAGCTTAAGTGCCAAAGTTTGGCGGGCGTTTATCGATGAAGGCTTGTACGCCTTCCAGCGCATCTGCATCCATCATGTTGCACGCCATCGCTTGCGCCGCAAGCTGGTAAGCCGCAGCAGTGCCCATCGCAGCCTGGCGATAGAACAGTTGCTTGCCCATGCGGATGGCGGTGGCGGGCTTGGCGCAGATGCTGGCGGCCAGCGTGTCGATGGCGGCGTCGAGCTCGTCTGCGGGCACGACGCGGTTTACCAACCCATATTGCAAGGCGGTGCTGGCGTCGATGAATTCCCCAGTCAGCAGCATTTCCAGAGCGTGCTTGGGCAGCACATTGCGCGACAGCGCAACCGACGGCGTGGAACAGAACAAGCCGAGCTTCACGCCCGACACTGCAAAGCGCGCCTGCGTGGATGCAACTGCCAGGTCGCAGCTGGCAACCAGCTGGCAGCCGGCTGCTGTCGCCATGCCGTGAACGCGTGCGATCACGGGCTGCGGCAGAGCCTGCATCGCGAGCATCATCTTGCTGCACAGCGCAAACAGGCTGCGGTAATACGCTTCGTCCGGGCAGGCGCGCATTTCGCGCAAATCGTGGCCGGCACAGAAAGCGGTGCCCTGGCCGGCGAGCACTACAACGCGGGCTGAAGTGTCCGTTGCCAGTTGCGTGAATTCAGCCTGCAGCGCCTCGATCATTGCAACCGAAAGCGGATTGAAGCGGGCGCCCCGGTTCAAGGTGAGCGTGACGATGCCGGACCGCTGCTCGCGCAGTACCTGCGGTTCTTGCGCCCTGTCTCGCTGCGCATCGCCGGCAGCGCCAGCCTGGCCCGGGTTTTCCATATCGCCTCCCTTTGTTTGCTGGCCGCGCCTGCGTGCCGGCGCTTCGCTTAATCGTCGTTCGCTTCGCCGGCGCCGTCAGCATCGGCTTCCGTGTCGGCTGCCGGCTCACCCAGGCGCTGCGGCGGCTGGTAAGTGGCCAGCAGGTGGGCGCGTGAGGCTGGCGTTTCCAGCGACACCAGGCCCAGCGCGCCGCTGCGGTAATCCTGCAGGAACATGTGCGCCGCCTTTTCCACATCCAGCGCGCCACCTTTCAGCTTCAAGGCGCGGCGCGTCGCCACCCCTTCCAGCACCGCATAACCGTCCATGCCATCGACACTGAAACCGTAGCGCGCCGCGAGCAAGGCGGGATAGCGCTCCAGCAGCAGGGCCGCCAGGAATTCCGCCACCTCTTCTTCAATGACGGCATTCACGCCCACGGCATGGCTGGCTGCCAGCATCAAGCCATCGGTGGGATGCGCAATCTTGGGCCACAGCATGCCGGGCGTATCGATCAGCACCATGTTGTTGCCAAGATAAAGCCGTTGCTGGGTCTTGGTGATCGCAGGCTCGTCACCCACTTTGGCCACGCGCTTCTTGAGCAGCGCATTCATCAGCGTCGACTTGCCAACGTTGGGTATGCCCATGATCATTGCGCGCAACGGTTTTTCGCTGGTGCCGCGATGCGGCGCGACCTTGATCGCCAGCCCCGGTATCTTTGCCACGTCAGCCGGCTTCTTGCATGACAGCGCCACTGCCCGGACCTTGTCCTGGGCATTGTAAAAATCCAGCCAGGCGCGGGTGGCAACCGGGTCAGCCAGGTCGGCCTTGTTCAGTATTTTCAGGCAGGGGCGCTGCCGGAATGCACGCAATTCATGGATCATCGGGTTGGTGCTGGCTTGCGGCAGGCGCGCATCCACCACCTCGATCACCATGTCGACTTTTTCCATCGACTCTGCCGCATTTCTGCGCGCGGCGTTCATGTGACCGGGAAACCATTGGATAGACATACGCGATGACCTTGTGTTCGGGGCGGCTATTCTATAGTGCTGGCCCGGCTAGACGTCGATTGCCGATACCGAACCTGCGCGCTGGCGCAATTCGAATTTCTGGATCTTGCCGGTCGACGTCTTGGGCAATTCGGAAAACACAATCGCGCGCGGCACTTTGAAGCCAGCCAGGTGCTGCTTGCAATGCGCCATCAGGTCTTGCTCGGTGAGCGTAGCGCCGGGCTTGACTTCGACAAAGGCGCAGGGCGTTTCGCCCCAGCGCGGATGCGGCATCGCGACCACGGCTGCGGCCAGCACGGCCGGATGGCGGTACAGCACATCTTCCACTTCGATGCTGGAAATGTTTTCGCCGCCTGAAATGATGATGTCCTTGCTCCTGTCCTTGATCTTGATGTAACCATCGGGATAGATCACACCCAGGTCGCCTGAATGAAACCAGCCGCCGGCGAATGCTTCGCGCGTGGCTTGCTCATTTTTCAGGTAACCCTTCATCGTGATATTCCCGCGGAACATGATTTCGCCGATGGTTTCCCCATCAGCCGGCACCGGCTGCATGGTGGCCGGGTCGATCACGGTAACCGCTTCAGCCAGGTTGTAGCGCACGCCCTGGCGCGCATTCAGCCGCGCCCGTTCGACGATGTCCAGCTGTTCCCAGGCTGCCTGTTTGTCGCACACGACGGCCGGGCCAAAGACCTCGGTCAAGCCATACACATGCAGCAGGTCAAAGCCCATCTGCTCCATGCCTTCGATCATCGAGGCTGGCGGCGCCGCGCCAGCCACCATCGCATGCACCTTGTGCGCAATGCCGGCTTTCATTTCAGCCGGCGCATTCAGTATCAGCGAATGCACGATCGGCGCGCCGCAGTAATGCGTGACGCCATGCTCGCGTATCGCATCCCAGATCGCGCCCGCTTCCACCTTTCGCAAGCAGACATTCACGCCGGCTTGTGCCGCCACCGTCCATGGAAAGCACCAGCCATTGCAGTGGAACATGGGCAGGGTCCACAGGTAGACCGCATGCCGCGGCATCGACCACACCATCACATTCGACACGGCATTCAGGTAGGCACCGCGGTGATGCACGACCACGCCCTTCGGGTTGCCGGTCGTGCCCGACGTATAGTTCAAGCCGATTGCATTCCATTCATCCCCCGGTGGCGCCCAGGCAAAGGCGGGATCGCCGCCAGCGAGGAAATCCTCATAGTCGATGTTGCCGATGCGCTCGCCCGGCCCTTCATACAGTGGGTCATCCACATCCACCACTGTGACCTGCTGGGTGCAGCGCGCCAGCGCCTGGCGCATGACATTTGAAAATTCGCGGTCGACGATCACCAGCCTGGCCCGCCCGTGTTCCAGCATGAAGGCAAGCGATTCCGCATCGAGGCGGGTATTGAGGGTATTGAGCACGGCACCCGTCATGGGCACGCCGAAATGGACGTCGACCATGGGTGGCGTATTGGGCAGCATGACGGCTACCGTGTCGCCCGGCCCGATGCCCTGCCTGGTCAATGCGCTGGCCAGGCGCCGCGCCCGTTCATAGGCTTGGCGCCAGGTGGCGCGAAAATTGCCGTGCACGATGGCCAGGCGGTCGGGGTAGACCGTGCCAGCGCGCTCAATGAAACCGAGCGGCGTCAGCGCCGCAAAGTTGGCCGCATTCTTGTCGAGGCCGATATCGAACTGGTTCGTGCTCATGCTGTCTCCGTTTTGCTGTTTTTATTCGTGTCGCCAAGCCCTGGCGTGAAGCACCGCCCGCGTCATCCGCGCTGTCAGTCGAGCCCGGCCAGCGCCCTCACGTGGGCCGCCACGCTGCGGCCGAGGGCGGACAAGTTATAGCCACCTTCCAGGCAACTGACGATGCGACCTTGCGCATGCTTGTCCGCCACTGCCTTCACTTGCTGCGTCAGCCACAGGTAGTCGGCTTCGACCAGGCTCATCTGTCCGAGGTCGTCTTCGCGATGGGCGTCGAAGCCAGCGGAGATGAAAATCATTTGCGGCCGGTGTGCATCCAACGCCGGTAACCAGCGCTCGCCTACCAGTTGACGCACAACTTCGCCGCCGCTGTAAGCCGGCACCGGCACGTTGACGGAATTTTGCACCAGGTGCGACAAGGCTTGCGCACCGCTATAGGGATAGAAAGGATGCTGGAAAAAACTCACCATCAGTACGCGCGGATCGTCGATGAAAGCTTCTTCCGTACCGTTGCCGTGATGTACGTCAAAGTCGACAATGGCGACCCGCTCCAAGCCATGCGCGGCGAGGGCGTGGCGCGCGGCGATGGCGATATTATTGAACAGGCAAAATCCCATCGGCTGCGACGGCCGGGCATGATGGCCGGGCGGGCGCACGGCGCAAAAGGCGTTGTCGAGTTCACCGCTGATCACGGCGTCGGTGGCGGCAACCGCAGCGCCGGCTGCGCGCAAGGCGGCGCGCCAGCTATACGGATTGAGTGAAGTGTCGCCATCGATCGGGTAGTAGTCAGCCTGGCCGGCCTGTTGCAGCTCGCCGCTGGCGAAATTGTCACCTGCATTCCCGGGCATGCCGGCCGGCGTATTGTCGCGCACCAGCGCAATGGCGGCCGCAGTGTGCACGCGGCCAATCGACGCCAATGACGCTTGCGGCGCCTCGCGCCGTTCGACGCAAGTGTCGAGGCGGCTGGCAATCAACTGGTCCTCGATAGCCTGCAGCCGGGCCGGCGACTCTGGATGCCAGGCTCCCATTTCGTGCCGCTGGCAGTCTGGATGTGAATAGATTGCAGTGGTCATGTCTGGGAGCGCGGAAAAGCGCGATTTCTCGAATAGAATCACGCAGGACTGCAACTAGTGTAGCGCGAATCAAAGCGGCCGAATGTCAGCGCGCTAACTTTGTCGGGCGTTGTCAATTTTTATCCGGCGGCACGACAGAAACGCATCGAACCAGGAAGGATTGCTCATGTTTTCCAAAATCCATGCCGTGGCCCGGCAGGTCGGCAACATCGTGGTCGGCAAGGATTTCCAGATTCGCCAGGCGCTGGCTTGCCTGCTGGCCGGCGGCCACTTGTTGATCGAGGATTTGCCCGGCGTGGGCAAGACCACGCTGGCGCATGCGCTGGCCGCCTCGCTCGGGCTGCGCTTCAACCGGGTGCAGTTCACGAGTGACTTGCTGCCGGCCGATGTGATTGGCATATCCGTGTTCGACCGTGAGAAATCCGGCTTTGTGTTCCATCCCGGCCCGGTATTCACGCAAGTGCTGCTGGCCGATGAAATCAACCGCGCCACGCCCAAGACCCAGTCCGCGCTGCTGGAAGCGATGGAAGAAGGCCAGGTTTCCATCGACGCCGCCACGCGCCAATTGCCGCGTCCCTTCTTTGTCATTGCAACCCAAAACCCGACCCACCAGATCGGCACCTTCCCGCTGCCGGAATCCCAGCTCGACCGCTTCCTGATGCGCATCTCGCTGGGCTATCCCGACCGCGCGGCCGAACGCGACTTGCTGCGCGGCCAGGACCGGCGCAGCATGCTGCGCCAGCTGGTGCCGGTGATGCAACCGGAAGAATTACAGGCGGCGCAATCCCTGCTGCGCGAAGTGCATACCTCGGATGCGCTGATCGATTATGTGCAATCGCTGGTGCAAGCCTCACGCCAGGGCGAGCTGTTTGCCGAGGGCTTGAGCCCGCGTGCCGCGATTGCACTGGTGCAAGCGGCGCGCGCCTGGGCTGCGCTCGAAGGCCGCAACCATGTCGTGCCTGAAGATATCCAGGCCGTCATCGTGCCCGTTGCCGCGCATCGCTTGCGAGCGGCGCGCGCCAGCGCCGGGCTGGGTTCGTCCAGCGACGACCTGGTGCGGCAGATGGTGAAGTCGGTCCGGGTCTGAGGCCAGCAACATGCCCATTGCCTTGCCTATCGCCTTGCGCCAGCCAGTACGGCGTGTCATCGACAACTGGTTGTTCCAGCTGAAGCCGGCCGAACACGGCGAAGTGATCCTGCACCAGCGCCGCGTCTTCATCCTGCCCACCCGCGCCGGCATGGCTTACGCAGTGATGCTGCTCGGGCTTTTCATCGGCTCGGTCAACTACAACCTGAACATGGGTTTTGCGCTGACCTTCCTGGTGATGGGCTGCGCACTGGTGGGCATGTACCTGACGTTTCGCAACCTCGCCTGGCTGGCGCTGTCGCCCGGGCGCAGCGCGCCCGTGTTTGCGGGCAGCCAGGTGCATTATGAATTCCATCTTGCCAATCGCAGCCGCCATGCGCGCTATGCGATCGACATCGGTTTCACTGGTGGCGGCATCGACGAATTGCAAACCTCGGTCGACTTGCCCGCTTTCGGGCAAACCAGCGTGCGCCTTTCCACGCCCGCGCGGCAGCGTGGCTGGCAGCAATCGCCGCGGCTGCGTTTGCAAACGCGCTTTCCGCTGGGCTTGCTGCGCGCCTGGAGTTACTGGACGCCCGATGTTGCGGTGCTGGTCTACCCCCAGCCGGAAACCGATGCCCCGCCGCTGCCAGCCAGTGAGCTGGCTGGCGCTGACGGCAGCGGCCACGCCGGCCGCGAGGATTTCGCCGGGGTGCGCGCCTGGCAGGCTGGCGACTCCCCCAGCAGGCTGGCCTGGCGCCAGATTGCGCGCATGGATGGCGCCAGCGACGCGCTGGTCAGCAAGCATTTTGAAGGCGGCGCCAGCGCCGAACTGAGCATCGCCGAAAACCTGGTGGCGGCGCTGCCGCTGGAAGCGCGGCTGTCGCGCATGACGCGCTGGGTGCTGGAAGCAGAACAGCAAGGCTTGCGCTACCGCTTCGAACTCGGGCCGCTGCGCCTGCCCGCAGCGCTGGGACCGGCGCACCGCGACGAATGCCTGCGCGCGCTGGCCTTGCATACCGAGGGCCGTGCATGAAGGTATTGCCAAGCGCCGGCCGGGCGCGCTTGACGCGCGCCGCCAGCAACTTGTCGCGCGAAAAAATCGACATCCTGTTCCTCATCGTCACTTGCGCGCTGATCATGGCGCCGCACGGCGCTCACCTGCCACCCTGGATCACCCAGGTTGCATTGGGCTTGCTGGCCTGGCGCTGCTGGATCACGCTGCGCGGCGACCGCCTGCCGCCGCGCTGGTTGCTGCTGCCGGTGTGCCTGGCGGTCATGACTGGCGTGCTGTTCACCTATCAAACCATGCTGGGGCGGGATACCGGCGTGGCGATGCTGGTCTTGCTGATTGCCTTCAAGCTGCTGGAGATGCACGCCAAGCGCGATGCCTTCGTCGTGGTGTTCCTCAGTTTCTTCCTGATCCTGATGAATTTTTTCTATTCACAGACGGTCGTCACCACGGCCTTGATGGCTGTTGCCGTGGTGCTGGTATTGACGGTGCAGATTTCATTCCAGTACGCGCAGAATGCGCCGCCGCTGCGCGAACGGCTGCGCCTGGCCGGCAGCATCGTCGGCCTGGCCCTGCCGCTGATGGTGGTGCTGTTCCTGCTGTTCCCGCGCTTCCACGGGCCGTTCTGGGGCGGTGCCAGCCAAAGCAGCAGCGGCACCACCGGCCTGAGCGACAGCATGGCCCCGGGCCACATCACCAAGCTGGCGCTTTCCAGCGATATCGCCTACCGGGTTGAATTCATCGATCCAGTACCAAGGCATGCGGCCCTGTACTGGCGCGGCCCCGTGCTGGGCGTGTTCGACGGCCGGACCTGGACGCCAGCGCCGGTGCGGCGCAACCAGGCCCAGCCCACCCTGGTGCGGGCCAACGACCGCCTTACCCGCTACCGCGTGACGCTGGAGCCGACCGGCCAGCATTCACTGTTCGCGCTGGAAATGCCGGCGCAGGTGCCGCGCATCGCTGCGCAATCAGTGACGGTGCAGACCGACCTGCAATTGCTGGCGCGGACCCCGGTCAACCAACGTATCCGTTATGAAGCCGCGTCCTACCTCGACTTCCAGTTCAGCGCGCCTGAAACCGCGCGCTCCCTGCGCGATTGGGTGCAACTGCCGCCGGGCTTCAATCCGCGCACGCATGAATTGGCAACGCAAATGCTGGCAACCAGCAGCGACCCGAACCTGCTGGTGCAAAAGGTGCTGGAAATGTTCCGCCAGCAAAACTTCCGCTACACGCTGGAGCCGCCGGCGCTGGGTGAGCATACGGTTGACGAATTCCTGTTCAGCACGCGGGCCGGCTTTTGCGAGCACTATGCCAGCGCCTTTGTCGTGCTGATGCGCGCCATGGACATACCGGCACGGGTCGTGACTGGCTACCAGGGCGGCGAAGTCAACCGGCTCGACGGCTATATGACGGTGCGCCAGTCCGACGCCCATGCCTGGACCGAGGTCTGGCTGGGCGAGCGCGGCTGGGTCCGGGTCGACCCCACTGCCGCGATCGCGCCGGGGCGCATCGAATCCAGTTTGCGCAGCGAAGCCACGCAGACGCTCCTGGGTGGCCTTGTCAGTTTCAATATGGCAGGCAGCAAATGGGAAGGCGCGCTGCAAAACATGCGCATGAACTGGGACGCGATCAACAACCGCTGGAACCAGATGGTGCTGGACTATTCGGCCACGCGCCAGCGCAACCTGCTGGAATCGCTCGGTTTTCGCGACCCGGGCTGGCGTACGCTGGCCGCCTTGTCGATCGCCTGTTTTTCACTGGTGATGGTGGCGATGGGCTTGCCCCTGCTGCGCAACCGCCGCCGGCGTGACCGGCTGGAAGCGCTATATGATCGCTTCTGCCAGTCGCTGTCGCGCCAGGGTATGCCACGCGAATTGCACGAAGGACCACGCGGCTGGCGTAACCGGCTGCAAGCGGACCGGGCCGCGGCCAACCCGGACAAGCTGCGCGCCTGGTGCGAATTCCTGGAAGTGTATGAAAAACTGCGCTATGCCGGCCCGCCGGTGCAGGCCGGCGCTGCAAGCCGCGACCCGGATATTGCGCGGCTGCGGAAATTGCTGCGGCTGTGCCGATGATGAACGCGGCGCCGCAAGGCAAGGTGCCAGCCGTGGCAGCGTGCCGGCTGCCTGCCGCGTCACGCTGTCGGCCGTGGCGCGCCCCTCCCTACCCTATCTCGCTTGACTGAATCCGTGATGCCATTGAAGCCCCTGGATACCCTGGTTTTTCCGCTGCCCTTGAAAAGCGGCGCCGCAAGCTTTTGCATGCTGGTCGCAGCTGCGTTGCTGGCCCTGCCGCCCGCGCCCAGCGAGGCTGCGCCGCGCAAGCCGCGCCCGCCGGCCGTGAAGAAGGTGGTCGCAACAGAAGAGGTCGGTGAATTCGCCAACTTCGGACAATGGAAGGAAGCCGCGCCTTTCATCGAGCGCATGGCTGAAGTGCACCAGTTCGACCCGGAAGAAGTGCGCACGCTATTGTCGAAGGTGCACCTGGTGGAGCGCGCCGTGCAACTGGTGAAGCCGGCCCCGCCAGGCAAGCCCAAGAACTGGCAAGCCTATCGCGCGCGTTTCGTCGAACCCTTGCGCATCCAGGCTGGCGTCGAATTCTGGGACCGCCATGCCGATGCGCTGGCGCGCGCTGAAGAACAATTTGGCGTGCCGGCGGAGATCATCGTCGGGATTATCGGCGTGGAAACCATCTATGGCCGCAACACCGGCAATTTCCGCGTGATGGATGCATTGGCCACGCTGGCGTTTGCCTATCCGGAAGCACCCAACCGCGCCAAGCGGATGGAATACTTTCGCGGCGAGCTGGAAAACGTGATGGTGTATGCGCGCGAAGTGAAGGTCGATCCGTTCAGCCTGAAGGGGTCATATGCCGGCGCTATCGGCTTGCCGCAATTCATGCCGGGCAGTATCCGGCGCTTCGCTGTGGATTTCGATGGTGACCAGCGGGTTGACTTGCGCGGGTCGCCCGTGGATGCGATCGGCAGCGTGGCCAATTTCCTGTTGCAGCACGGCTGGGAAAAAGGCTTGCCGGTTGCCTTTCCCGCCACCGTGTCCAACAGCGGCGCATGGCAAGAGTTCCTGACCCACGGCCTACAGGCGCGCCTGACCCTTGACGAACTAGCGCAAGGGGGCGTGACGCCCACGGTGCCCGTGCCCGCCGAACTGCGCTACGGCCTGGTCGACTTGCAGAATGGTGCGGAGCCGACCGAGTTCTGGATCGGCACCGCGAATTTTTTCGCCATTACGCAATACAACCGCAGCTTCTTTTATGCGATGTCGGTCGCCGACTTGGGACGTGCAGTGCGCGCAGCGCGCGCAAAGTAGCGCGCCCGTAAGCCGTCAGACCAGGTCCCGTCAATTCGATCAGCGCAACACCAACAGCAACACCAACACCGGCAGCCGCGACTTCAGCAAGACCTTCTTTGCCATGCTTCCAAGGAGCATGCGGTCGAGCCGGCGCCGTCCATGCGGTCGTGGGGAATCCGCGCGGAAGAGCAATTTTGTCGCTGAGTCGTTGGGCCCACACACCTATTGACCGGGATCAAAGTTGCTTGCTTCTAATCCCTTTTTTGCAGACTCGGCCACCGAAGATCACGGCTATAATTTTTCCCGCCTGTAGGAATCTGCCGGGCTACACCGGTCTGGACACGCAGGATCCACTCTCATGTGGAAAGTTTTCCTGTGGCTCATCGGACCCGGTGCAGCTTCACATCTATTCACCGCCCTGCCGCAGCGAAGCGCCGCAGGCGTGCAAACTGGACTCGGCACTACATGGCATCTGTACAAACTCCCCCTGCATCGAATTTTCTATCGACCGGCATTTCCGGCATTGACGTCATCCTCGGCGGCGGGCTGGCAGCCAACCGGCTCTACCTGATCGAAGGCGAACCCGGCACCGGCAAGACCACGATGGCCTTGCAATTCCTGCTGGAGGGGGCACGCAATAACGAAACGACGCTTTACATCACGCTGTCTGAAACCATCTCTGAAATCCAGGCGGTGGCCGCTTCCCACGGCTGGTCGCTCGACCGTATCCACATACATGAAGTGATTCCGTCGGAAAGCATGCTCGACCCGGAGCAGCAGTACACAATATTTCACCCGTCCGAAGTGGAATTGAGTACCACGACGCAAGAGTTGATCCGTGTCGTGGAAGATTTGAAGCCGGCACGCGTGGTGCTCGACTCGCTGTCCGAGCTGCAGTTGCTGGCAGTGAATGCGCTGCGCTACCGGCGCCAGGTGCTGGCGTTCAAGCAGTTCTTTTCGCGCCGGGAATGCACCGTCATGTTCCTGGACGACCGCACCGCGGGCGAAAAGGACCTCGAAGTGCGCAGCATCGCGCATGGCGTGATTTCGTTTGACCAGACACTGAGCAACTACGGCGCAACCAGGCGCCATGTGCGCGTCATCAAATACCGCGGCATGTCCTATCGCGAGGGCCTGCACGACTATACGATCCGGCGCGGCGGCCTGAAGGCTTATCCGCGCCTGGTGGCGTCGGAGTCGCGCGTCATCAGCAAACCGAAGTTGTTTTCCACTGGGCTGGCCGAACTCGACACCCTGCTCGGCGGCGGCGTGGAAGAAAGCACCAGCACCTTCCTGGTCGGCCCCCCGGGTTCGGGGAAATCCTCGCTGGCTGCGCAATTCGTGGTATCAGCCGTGCGGCAGCAGCATCACGCTGCGATGTTCATCTTTGAAGAATCGATCAGCAACTTGCTGAACCGTTGCGCCGGGCTGGGGCTGGATTTGCGCACGCCGATGGAGGCCGGATCTTTGTTGATCCGGCAGGTTGACCCGGCCGAGTTGACGCCCGGCGAGTATGCCGAAACGGTATGCCGCGAAGCCGACGAGGGCGCCAAAGTCATTGTCATCGATAGCCTGAATGGCTACCTGAATGCGATGCCGGACGAAAATTTCCTGACCACGCACCTGCATGAATTGCTGACCTACCTGGGGCAGCGCGGCGTGGTCACGATCCTGGTCGGCGTGCAGCAAGGCATCCTGGGTCCGAACATGACCAGCACGGCCAACGTCAGTTACCTGGCCGACAACGTCATCATGCTGCGCTATTTCGAAGCGCGCGGCGAGGTGCAGCAAGCGATCTCTGTCTTCAAGAAACGCGGCGGCGTGCATGAACGCACCATCCGCCACTTCTGCATGTCGTCCAAAGGATTGCAGGTCGGACCGGTGCTGCGAGAATTTCACGGCATCCTGAGCGGGATACCGACCATTCTTGACCAAGCGCCTGCGCCGCGCGAGGTCCGGGCGGACCTCAACTAAGCCGGCGGCATGGAAAGACGTATCCTGATTCATGCCCCGGTCGGGCGTGATGCCTTGCTCGCGTCCAAGGTGCTCGAGGGCGCCGGGCTGGAATGCTTCGTGTGCATGAGCGTGGCAGAGACGCTGCGCGAACTTGACCACGGCGCGGGTGCGCTCTTCATCGTCGAGGAAATGCTCAGCGCCGGCGCGCTCAAGCCGCTGGCGCAATATGTGGCCGACCAACCCAACTGGTCGGACCTGCCGATCCTGGTCCTGACCAATCACGGCGTGGACTCGCCCAACCTGCATGGCGTGGTCGAGATGCTGGGCAACGTCACCTTGCTGGAAAGACCGGTGCGCGCCGCCTCGCTGATCAGTTCGGCCCGTTCTGCTTTGCGCGGCCGCATCCGCCAATACCAGATGCGCGAAACCGACCGGCTCAAAGATGAGTTCCTCGCCAGCCTGGGCCATGAACTGCGCAACCCGCTGGCGCCGATCCGCACTGCGATGCAAGTCTTGAACCGCAGCTTTCCAGCCAGCGCCAACATCGGCAATGTGACGCAAGTCGTGGAACGCCAGGTTGCGCACCTGACGCGCCTGGTGGACGACTTGCTAGACGTCGCCCGCGTCACCAGCGGCAAGATCACGCTGCAACGCAAGCCGGTGGCGCTGGCCGAAGTCGTCGCACATGCCATCGAGATCTGCGCTCCGCTGCTGGAGGCTGGCGGGCATCGCATCAACCAGGCGCAGCCAGCGCAAACCGTCATGCTCGACGCCGACCCGGCCCGCCTGGTCCAGAGCCTGTCGAACGTGCTCGCCAACGCGATCAAATTCACGCCGCAACCATCGACCATCGACTTCACCGTCGAGCTCGATGGCGATGATGTCATCTTCCGCATCAAGGACAAGGGTATCGGCCTGGAGGCGGACGCACTGCCACGCATCTTCGACATGTTTGCGCAAAGCGATCCGGTGCGCGGCCAGGTGCTGGGCGGGCTCGGCATCGGCCTCAGCCTGACCAGGCGATTCATTGAAATGCACGGTGGCACGGTAAGCGCCAGCAGCCCCGGAATCGGCCAGGGTTGCGAATTTGTTTTCAGGCTGCCCATCGTCATGCGCAGTGCGGCACGGATGGCGCTGCCAGTGCTGGCTGGCGCCACCAGCCCGGCAGCGGAGGAGCACTTCGTCGTGCTGGTGGTCGATGACAACCGCGACGGTGCCGACATGCTGCAAATGATGCTGGAACTGGACGGCCATACGGTCCTGAAAGCTTATGACGGACGCGAAGCCGTGGACATGGCACAGCATGCCCGGCCCGACGTCGTGTTCATGGATATCGGCTTGCCCGACATGGATGGCTACGAAGCGACGCGCCGCATCCGCCAGCAACCGGGTAGTGAAGTAACCGTCATCATTGCGTTGACCGGTTGGGGCCACGACGATGTGCGCCGCCGCGCCGCCGCCTCGGGCATGGACCATCACCTGGTCAAGCCGGTCAACCTTGAAGTATTGCGCGCTGAACTGGGCCGGATTTCACCGCGCGCCAAGCGCGTCGCGGCCGCCTGAAACCCCCTGCACCCTGGGGTCGGGCCCGGGCAAGACGAAACCCGCCCGGCATGCCTGTCAGGCCATGGCGCCCGCTGCGGGCGGGGGCTTGGGCCGGCTCCAGGCAAATGTTGCCTGCACCAGGCCCGCCACCAGGCCGATGCCGACCGCACCCTGCCAGGCAGCGTTATAGGAACCGGACAAGTCGAATATCACGCCGCCGCCAAAGGCGCCAATGAAGCTGCCGAACTGGTGGCTCATGAAGGCAAAACCCGCCAGCATCGATTGCCAGCGCACGCCAAAAGTTTCGGCCAGCCAGCCCGCTATCAACGGCACCACGCCCAGCCACAGGAAGCCCATGATGGCTGCAAAAACCAGCGTACTGTCGGGCGTGGGCGCGGCAGTGAAATACCAGGCCAGCGCCATCGAACGCACTATGTAGATACCGCCCAGCAGCATGAGCTTGTTGTACTTCGACCCGGCCCAGCCGAAGAACAGGCTGCCCAGCACATTGAAGCCGCCGATCATGCCCAGCGCCTTGGCCGACAGCATCGGATCCATGCCGCAGATTTCAAGATACGAGGGCAGGTGCGTGGTAAGAAAAACCAGTTGCATGCCGCAGACGAAATAAGCCAGCGTCAGCACCAGGAAGGATGGATTGCGCAGCGCCTGCTTGAGCACCGCACGGCCGGTCATTTCCAGTCCACCCGGTGAAGCCGGCATGGGCAGGCGATCGGCGCGACCCGCAAACCAGGCTGCCGGTATCATGGCCAGCGCAATCACGACGAAGGCGAACATGCCAACGCGCCAGCCATAGCCCTGGTTCAGGTATTGCCCGATCGGCGCTGACAGCAAGGCGCCAAGCGAGCCGGCTGCAGAAACCAGGCCCAGCACCACGAGCCGGATGCCGGGGTCGACGGAGCGGGCTGCAACGGCCAGGGAGATGGAGCTGCCGGTGCAAGCCATTGCAAAGCCGATTGCCACCCCCGCACCGAGTATCACGCCCAGCAAGCCGTTGGCGGTGGCAAGCAGGATCAGGCCGCAGACATAGCACACCGCGCCCGCCAGCATCGCCGCTCGAAAACCCATTCGCGACGCCCATGCGCCGGCAAAGGGTTGCAGCAAACCCCAGGACAGGTTTTGCACCGCGATCGCAATCGTGAATTCGGACACTGAAATGCCGATGTCGCGGGTGAGCGGTTGCAGGAAGATGCCCAGGCTCTGGCGCAGGCCCATGGCCAGGCTGAGCATGACTGAAACACCGATAAGGATCGGAAGGACAGGCCGCAGCGATTTGTAATCAGGCATCGGAAGCTTTGTGTTTCTTGTTTTCGCCACCGCCTGTCTCGAAAGCGTGCAGCATGCTGGGCGCGGGCCAACCCTGCCAGTCACCGGCCGATGTTACACGAAGTTGGGAAATGGCTTTGGCGGCCACTGTCACAGATCGCAGCTCAGGTCCTGGGCAGGTAGAATCCGGGCTTCAATAGCCAGCACCCGCCACGCAGCCCGCAGGATGCTTTGGCCCTGCGTGCAGGCTTGCCCGCGCCTGCATCCTGCCGGTGGCCGCGCGGGTCTCACGGAACAGGGAGTACGGATGCAAGAGCATGAACAAAACCCGCAGCAGGCCGCGGCTGGCGCCGAGGATGCCTACATCGCCGACACCCGCCGCTGGATAGACGAAGCCGTGATCGGTTTGAACCTGTGTCCCTTCGCCAAAGCGGTGCAGGTGAAGCAACAGGTGCGTTACCAGGTAAGCCAGGCGCAGGATGCGCAAGGATTGACAGCCGATTTGCTGGCCGCCCTGCAAATGCTGGCAGCAGCGCCCGCCACCGAAGTCGATACGCTGATCCTGATCCATCCCTTCGTGCTGACGGACTTCGCCGACTACAACGAATACCTGGACATCGTCGACATGCTGCTTGAGGCGCAGGGTTATGAAGGCGAATTGCAGGTAGCCAGCTTCCATCCCGATTACCAGTTTGCGGATGCGGCGGCGGATGACCGCAGCAACTACACCAACCGCTCACCCTGGCCCATGCTGCATGTGCTGCGCGAAGACAGCATCAGCCGGGCCGTCGATTCACTGCCCGATCCTTCATCGGTTTACCGGCAAAACATCAAGGTGTTGCGGGCGCTGCCGGAAGCGGAATTCCAGCGTATCTGGCGACAGCGTTAAGGGACGAGGCTTATTGACCCGGATCAAGGGTCGGTTAGAACCCGCAGGTAATATTGAAAGAAAGAAAACTTTCCGAAGAGAAAGATAACAGAACGTAACGAACCCGTACGCGCTGCACGGGGCGCCTTAAAATTTCCATCGTTGCAAGGAAAATCCATTCCTAAAGGCAACAATTCGCCGAAATGAAGTATCCTCTGTTTCTGAAAAAAAATATAATAACGAAAAGGCAACAAGCGACAGGATCGAGCGCATTGTTTGCATAGCCGCTCACGATGTCGAAAAACGCCTGTATGAAAGCAGAATATTTCGCCAATAGGGACTGACCACATGACCAAGCTCGACACTGAAAAAGAACTGGCTGCGCCGGCAAGCAATCGCCTCGCTGACCAGGTTGCCTACGACCCCAACAACCTGCTCGATTCGCTGATTGAGCGCCTGCACCTGAAGAATGACGCGGCCCTGTCGCGCGCGCTGGAAGTGGCGCCGCCTGTCATCAGCAAGATCCGTCATCGCCGCTTGCCGGTAGGCGCCTCGCTGCTGATCCGCATGCACGAAGTCAGCGACCTGTCGATCCGCGACCTGCGCATGTTGATGGGCGATCGCCGCGACAAATTCCGCATCAGCGACAAGCAATTCAAGCCAAAGGGCAAGAACGCCGAACGCGACTGATCGGGAGCTGATGCCGACACGCAGACCGGGTTGCAACCTGCGCGGGCGCCAACGCCATTCGCAGCCCAGCAATCCGCTTGAAAGGGCGAGAGCTTTATCGGTCCTGCCCAGTCGATCGAAGCTACGGTAGCCGTCCCTTCAAGGGCAAGCTCAGCCTGGGAACAGGGTCAACGCACTTCGTGCCCGCGTCAGGCAGGGAACACGCCCGTCGACAGATAGCGGTCGCCGCGATCGCAAACGATGAAGACGATGGTGGCGTTCTCAACCTGCGATGAAATACGCAAGGCCACTTCACATGCGCCTGCTGCGGAAATGCCGCAGAAAATCCCTTCCTCGATCGCCATCCGCCGCGCCATTTGTTCAGCCGCGGCCTGGCTGACGTTTTCAACCTGGTCCACGCGGGCCCGATCAAAAATCTTCGGCAGGTAAGCCTCGGGCCACTTGCGGATGCCGGGGATTTGCGAGCCTTCGTCCGGCTGCGCGCCGACAATGACCACGCCGGGGTTCTTTTCCTTCAGGTATTGCGACACGCCCATGATGGTGCCGGTCGTGCCCATGGCACTGACGAAGTGGGTAACGCGCCCGTCCGTATCATTCCAGATTTCCGGGCCGGTCGATTCGTAATGTGAGCGCGGATTGTCCGGGTTGGCGAACTGGTCAAGGATGATGCCCTGCCCTTCCTTTTGCATTTTCTCTGCCAGGTCGCGCGCATATTCCATACCCCCGGTCTTGGGCGTCAGGATGATCTTGGCGCCATAGGCCGCCATGCTCTGGCGCCGTTCCAGCGACAGGTTTTCCGGCATCAGCAACACCATCTTGTAACCGCGCATCGAGGCCGCCATCGCCAGCGCAATGCCGGTGTTGCCGCTGGTCGCCTCGATCAGCGTGTCGCCAGGCTTGATCTGGCCGCGCTCTTCCGCGCCCTTCACCATCGCCAGCGCCGGCCGGTCCTTCACGGATCCGGCCGGGTTGTTGCCTTCCATCTTGCCCAGGATGATGTTGTTGCGCGCGGCCGCGTCTGCACCGGGTATGCGTTTAAGCTGGACCAGCGGCGTATTGCCAACCGTGTCTTCTATCGTCAGGTATTTTGTGGGCATGGTGAAGGCGGGCGGGCCGCTGGTTGTAGCGCGTCGAAAGCAGCTATTTTAATCGCTGGCCGAGTGCGACGTATGAGACCGGCTTTGCCACCGGCCGCGCTGTTTCAGCGGCTGCATGCGCCTGGCAAGCCATTCACGGCCGATGCAGCCGCAACTGGGGCGGTGCGGGGGCGGTGCGCTTTAACGTGGCCCAGGCGCCTTGCGCCTGGCGCCATGTTCAGGGTTCGGGCGGCCGCGGCCGTCGACCAGCAAACCGGCTTCGGACAAGGCAAGCGAACGCTGTTCCCCCATCCCCTTCACCCGCCGCTCCAGGTCGGGCCAATCCTTGAACAAGCCATTGCGACGGCGCTCGGCCAGGATGGCATGCGACATCACCGGACCGAGGCCTTTGACGCCATCGAGCGCTGCCTGGTCGGCAAAATTCGCATCAACCTGGGCCCGCGCGGCAGTAAAAAACAGGCATCCGAAGATGAGTGCCAGGCAATGGATTTTGAACAAGGACTTGATCATCGAACCCTCCGCAGTGAATGCCTGCGCCACCGGCGGCGGCGCGGTGAGGGTGCAACGCCCGAAGGCAGCAGAGGTTGACGCGCTCAGCTGCCTGCAAGAAAAAGTTCGTGCGGTAGCACGGTTGCCGTACCCAGCTTGCCTACGACGATACCGCCTGCGCGGTTAGCGGTTTCTACCGCCTCCCGCAGCGACATGCCTGCACCCAACATGGTGGCGACGGTTGCTATCACGGTGTCGCCGGCGCCGGACACGTCGAACACTTCACGCGTCATGGCAGGGAAATGCTCCACGCCCGTGGCAGTGAATAGCGACATGCCTTCCTCTGAGCGCGTCAACAAAAGCGCATCAAGCCGCAGTTCGGCGCGCAAGGCCTGGGCCCGGCGCAACAAGTCTTCCTCATCCTTCCACTTGCCGACCACTTGCCGCAATTCCGACTTGTTGGGCGTGAGCAGCGATGCGCCGGCATAGCGGCTGAAGTCATCGCCCTTCGGATCGACCAGGATCAGTTTATTGGCCTGCTGCGCCGCCGCGATCATCTGCGACACATTGACCAGGCTGCCCTTGGCGTAATCGGACAGCACGACGATGTCGTACTCCGGCAGCAGCGCGTTGAATTGGGTCAGTTTGTCGCGCAAGGCCACTTCACTGGGCGGCTCTTCGAAATCAATGCGCAGCAACTGTTGCTGGCGGCCGATCACGCGTAACTTGATGATGGTGGAAATTGCCGCGTCGCGATTCAGGTAGGCGCGAATGCCGGCGCTGCTGAGCATTGCTTCAACCGTGTCGCCGGCTTCATCGCGCCCGACCACGCCGAGCAAACCGGTTTGCGCGCCCAGCGCGCCGGCATTGCGCGCCACATTGGCGGCGCCGCCCAGCCGCTCTTCTCGGCGTTCAACGCGCACCACCGGTACCGGGGCTTCAGGCGAGATGCGGCTGACGTCGCCAAACCAGTAACGGTCGAGCATGACGTCGCCCACCACCAGTACCCGGGCCGAGGCGCAGCGGGCGGGATCGAAACTCATGCGCGGGCGGCAGCCGCGTTGCGGCCGATGCCATGGTATTCAATGCCGCCTTCGACCATCACTTCCGGTTCGAACAGGTTGCGGCCATCGAAGATCACGGGCGCTTTCAGCAGCTTCTTCAGCGCTTCGAAATCGGGGCTGCGGAAAGCCTTCCATTCGGTGACGATAACCAGCGCATCGGCACCCGTTGCCGCCTCTGCCGGCGTGTCGCAAAAACGGATCTTCGCCAGCGCAGCGGGACGGCCTTCGAAATCGAGTTCCAGCACGCGCCGCGCTTCATCCATGGCAACCGGGTCGTGCACCGCGACGGTGGCGCCGCGCGACACCAGGTCTTGCAGCAATACCCGCGAGGGCGCTTCGCGCATATCGTCGGTATTGGGCTTGAATGCCAGGCCCCAGACGGCGAAATGGCGGTCGCTCAAGTCTTCGCCATACTTTTCGATCACCTTGCGCGACAGGATGGATTTCTGGTTGTCGTTCACGCGCTCGACCGCCTGCAGGATCAGCAAGTCCTGGCCATATTCGCGCGCGGTGCGCTCCAGCGCCTGCACGTCTTTCGGGAAGCAGGAACCGCCATAGCCGCAACCGGCATACAGGAAGCTGTAGCCAATGCGCGGATCGGAACCGATGCCCTGGCGCACGGCTTCAATGTCGGCACCGACGCGGTCGGCCAGGTTGGCCAGCTCGTTCATGAACGAGATGCGGGTAGCCAGCATGGCGTTGGCTGCATATTTGGTGAATTCAGCCGAGCGCACATCCATCCAGAAAGTGCGTTCGTGATTGCGGTTGAAAGGCGCATACAGCTTGCGCATGATGCGGCGCGCCTGCTCGCCAGCCTCGCCTTCGTCGACGCCGATGACGATCCGGTCCGGGCGCATGAAGTCGTCGACCGCCGCGCCCTCTTTGAGGAATTCGGGATTCGACACCACTGAAAAGCCGATCTGCTGGCCGCGCTTGGCGAGCTCATCGTTGATGGCGGCGGCGACCTTGCTGCCCGTGCCAACCGGCACGGTGGACTTGTCGACGACGACCTTGAAGTCGGTCATGTAGCGGCCGATGTTGCGCGCCGCGGCGGTCACGTATTGCAGGTCGGCGGAACCATCTTCATCTGGCGGCGTGCCCACAGCGATGAACTGCACGTCGCCATGCGCAACGGCCGCCTCAATGTCGGTAGAAAACTTCAGCCGGCCATAACTGCGGTTGCGGCTGACAACTTCGGACAGGCCCGGTTCATGAATCGGGATGCCGCCATTGTTGAGCACATCGATTTTTCTTTCGTCGAGGTCGAGGCAGAACACATCATTGCCCAGTTCCGCCAGGCAGGCGCCTGTCACCAGTCCGACATAGCCGGTGCCGATAATCGTGATTCGCATAGGAATTTTCCTTGTTCGTGTGGGCCTTGCAGCCCTTTAACTCATGATTGTCAATTCTTCCGTGCGTCGCGGCGGATAGGTCTCCCAGCGGCTGCAGCCCGGGCACTGCCAATAGAACTGGCGCGCCTTGAAGCCGCAGTGGGTGCACTGGTAACGGGCCAGCTTTTGCGCATAGTTGTGCACGAGGTTGCCCACCGCAGCCAATTCCTGGCGCACGCCCGGCGGCGCATTCAGCAAGCGCGCGGAAAGAAACTTGTCCAGCGCCAGCAAGGTCGGCGTGCGCTTGAGTTCTTCGCTCACCAGCGCATAAGCCGCATCGCTGCCGTCGAGTTCCGTGACGGCCTTGAGCACCACTTCCACCAGGTCGACCGAAGATGCGTCAGCCAGGTAAGACTTCAACAGGTTGACCCCTTCCTGCGGACGGCCAACTGCCTTGTAGCCATCCATCAGGCGCTGCGCCACCAGTGCCACATGCGGCACGCTTTGATGCTCAACCCGGCGCCAGGCTGCCAGCGCTGCCTCGATGTCGCCCTTGGCCAGCCAGGCATCGCCAGTCAGCATGGTTGCGCGTACATTCTTCCGGTCGGCTGCAAGCGCATCTTCAAGCCGGGCCAGCGCGCCATCGGGATTGGTGCGAACCAGTTCATCCTGCGCGAGTTCGCAATAGAACTGCGCAATCTCGCGCTGGCGGGTGCCGGCGCCGGATTCCTGCAGCGCCCGCGCCGCCTCGATGGCGCGCGACCAGTCTTTTTCACGCTGGTAGATTTCCAGCAGCGCACGCCGCGCTTGCACGCTGTATTGGGAATCGACCAACTGGTTGAAGGTCTCTTCAGCCCGGTCGAGCAAACCGGCTTTCAAATAATCCTGGCCCAGTTCATAGCGCGCCTGGACCTGCTGTTCGGGCGGCAGGTCGGGCCGTGCCAACAAGTTCTGGTGCACGCGGATCGCACGCTCGGTTTCGCCGCGGCGGCGGAACAGGTTGCCCAATGCGAAGTGCAGTTCCGCCGTTTCCGGATCCAGCGTCACAATTTCAATGAAAGCGTCGATCGCCTTGTCTGGCTGCTCATTGAGCAGGAAATTCAGGCCCTTGAAATAACCGCGCGGCAGCGTGCGTGACTCGGACACCAGTTGGCGGATATCCACGCGCGCGGCTATCCAGCCGAGCGCGAAGAATGCCGGTATGCCCAGCAGCCACCAGGTTTCAAATTCCATGCGTTGTACTTGTTCTTGTCATCGAGGGCCGGATTGCACAGGCTCAGGCAATATCTTCCGGCCGCGGCGGATTGGCACGCGCTGCCTGTTGTGCCTCGGCCTCCTGCTGCACCAGTGCCGAACTGCGCTTTTGCCGGTTCAGCTCGCGCCGGTAACGAAATACCGTGGGTGTCATTGCCAGCACGCCAAGCACCGCACCACTAGCGAAAAAGCCCAATAACAGCAGCACCAGCGGCCCGTGCACTGCATAGCCGGGGAAGAGCCTCAGCGTTGCATCATCTGTGTTCTTCAGCGCAAAGCCAAAAAACACGATGAACAACAAGGCCGCCACGATCCTTGACAGGATTTTCATGCTGCGGCTTCCGGTGCACTGCGCTTGCGCATCGTCGTCATCTTGAAGTGGGGTAAGTGCGGCCAGCCGAAATTGTACGCTAAAAAAAACGGCATTCCGGGAAGGATGCCGATCTGGCAGGCAACATCAAGAGCCGGCAGGCGGTGCCCTGGGGGTCGCGCGTGGCGCCAATAAAAAACGGCAACCCCGAAGGATTGCCGTCTTTCCAGGGCGCGTCGCCGCGGCCTTATCAGTCTTCCCTGATTGGTTGCCCAACCATTGCATCCACCCGTTCGCGCAACTCTTTGCCGGGCTTGAAGTGCGGCACCCGTTTTTCAGGAACCATCACCTTGTCGCCAGACTTGGGATTGCGGCCGATGCGGGGCGGACGACTGTTGAGTGCAAAACTGCCAAAACCGCGGATCTCGATGCGCTGGCCACTGGCCAGCGCATCTGTCATCGCGTCGAGTATCGTCTTCACGGCGAAATCAGCATCCTTCGCAACCAGCTGGGGATAGTGCTCCGCAAGACGTGCAATCAACTCGGACTTCGTCATCGCCGGGTCCGGATCAGCCCTTGTTGTCCAGCTTGGCTTTGAGCAGCGCGCCCAGGCTGGTGGTACCGGCCGAACCTGAGGACTCGGTCGAGATTTTCTGCATCGCTTCCTGGGTATCGGCATTGTCCTTGGCCTTGATCGACAGCTGGATGCTGCGCGCTTTGCGATCAATATTGATGACCATGGTTTCGAGCTTGTCGCCGACTTTCAGGTGGGTACCGGCATCTTCCACGCGATCGCGCGAGATTTCCGAAGCACGCAGGTAGCCTTCGACTTCTTCCGACAACTGGATCACGGCGCCCTTGGGCTCGACCGACTTGACCGTGCCGTTGACCAGCGCGCCCTTGTCGTTCATTGCAGCGAAGTTGTTGAACGGGTCGCCTTCGAGCTGCTTGACGCCCAGCGAAACACGCTCGCGCTCAACGTCGATTGCCAGCACTACGGCTTCCAGCTGGTCACCCTTCTTGTAGCGACGAACAGCTTCTTCGCCAGTCTCGGTCCAGGACAGATCGGACAGGTGCACCAGGCCGTCGATGTTGCCAGCCAGGCCGATGAACACGCCGAAGTCGGTGATCGACTTGATGGCGCCATCAACCTTGTCGCCCTTCTTGTGCGACATCGCGAAGTCTTCCCACGGATTGGGCTTGCACTGCTTCATGCCCAGGCTGATGCGGCGACGCTCTTCGTCGATTTCCAGCACCATGACTTCGACTTCGTCACCCAGTTGCACGACTTTGGACGGTGCCACGTTCTTGTTGGTCCAATCCATTTCCGACACGTGCACCAGGCCTTCGATGCCTTGCTCGACTTCGACGAATGCGCCGTAGTCGGTGAGGTTGGTGACCTTGCCGAACAGGCGGGTGCTCGGCGGATAACGACGCGACAGGCCAGTCCAGGGATCGTCGCCCAACTGCTTGACGCCGAGCGAGACGCGATTCTTTTCCTGGTCGTACTTCAGGACTTTGGCGGTGATTTCCTGGCCAACCGTCAGCACTTCGGACGGGTGACGCACGCGACGCCATGCCAGGTCGGTGATGTGCAGCAAGCCATCGATGCCGCCCAGGTCGACGAATGCGCCGTAGTCGGTGATGTTCTTGACGATACCGGTTACGACGGTGCCCTCTTTCAGGGTTTCCATCAGCTTGGCACGCTCTTCGCCCATCGATTCTTCGACGACAGCGCGGCGCGACAGCACCACGTTGTTGCGCTTGCGGTCCAGCTTGATGACCTTGAAGTCCAGGGTCTTGCCTTCGTACGGCGTGGTGTCCTTGACCGGACGGGTGTCGACCAGCGAACCCGGCAGGAAGGCGCGGATGCCGTTGGTCATGACGGTCAGGCCGCCCTTGACCTTGCCATTGACGGTACCGGAAACGATCTCGCCCGATTCCATCGCTTTTTCCAGCGCCAGCCAGGACGCCAGGCGCTTGGCCTTGTCGCGCGACAGGATGGTGTCGCCGAAACCGTTTTCGAGCGACTCGATTGCACCGGTGATGTAATCGCCGACGTTGACGTCGGTCTCGCCGTTGTCGTTCTTGAATTCTTCGATGGGAATGAATGCTTCGGATTTCAGGCCGGCGTTGACGATCACGAAATTGTGGTCGATGCGAACGACTTCAGCTGAAATGACTTCACCGGAACGCATGTCCTGGCGAGTCAGGGATTCCTCGAATAGTGCGGCAAAGCTTTCCATGCCAGGTGCGGACGTGGGGGAAGAAGCGACAGTTGACATAAAGGTTTGAAGGTTAGCCAGTCTGGCGCGGGATGCGCGAGATACCGGGTCAAGTTGATAAATTCCGCGAACACGCCGGTATTGACTGGCAAGGCCGGTACGCCCACGGGCTCGATTCAGGGAAGGGTGACAATCCAGCCAATCGCAATGACTTGGCCTTCACGCAGCCAGTGCTGGCTGCAGATTCGCGAAATAGTGGCCCGAAAGCCAGGATCAGCTTGCCCGTCCCGCGTACCAGTTGAGCACTTGGTCGACAGCCTGGTCTGCAGTCATGTCGGAAGTGTCCAGCAAGTGCGCTCCTTCGGCTGGCCTGAGCGGCGCAACCGCGCGATTCGTGTCGCGTGCATCGCGTTCGGCCAGATCCTTCAGAAGGTCGGCCATACTAGCAGAAAAACCCTTCTCAATCAATTGCTTATACCGCCGCTGCGCGCGTGCCTCGACACTTGCAGTAAGAAAAACTTTCAGCGCTGCGTCCGGGAAGATTACGGTCGCCATGTCGCGCCCGTCGGCGACCAGTCCGGGCGCCTGGCGAAAGCCAAGCTGCAAGTCATACAAGGCCTGGCGCACGGCCGGCAGCGCGGCGATGCGCGAGGCGCTGTTGCCCACCTCTTCTGCACGGATCGCATTGCTGACTTCATCTTCACCCAGGAAGATGCGCTCGCCAGCGAAGCGCACTGTCATTGCCCGCGCCTGGATCGCCACGGCTGTTTCATCGGCGAGGCTGGCGCCGCCGCGCAAAGCCGACAAAGCCGCCAGCCGGTACAAGGCGCCGGAGTCCAGGTAATGATAGCCAAGGCGCGCCGCCACACGTTGCGCGACAGTGCCTTTGCCGGAGGCGGTGGGGCCGTCGATGGCGATGACTGGAATGGAGGACACGATGGACGCTCGCTGGATCAAGTTGGCCGATGGCGTTGCACGACGCCGCCGAAAACCTGGAAATACTCGGGGAAGGTCTTGGCCACGCACTTGGGGTCGTTGATGCGGATTGCAGCCCCGCGGCGCGCGGCGCCATCAAGCGAGGCGAGCGAAAAGCACATTGCCATGCGATGGTCGTCATAGGTATCGATGGCGGCCGGCCGGATTTCCGCCGGCGGCACGATGCGCAGGTAGTCTGGCCCCTCTTCCACGCCGGCACCCAGCTTTTTCAACTCGCATGCCATCGCAGCCAGGCGGTCGGTTTCCTTGACGCGCCAGCTGGCGATATTGCGCAGCGTGCTGGGACCGTCGGCATACAGCGCGGCAACCGCCAGCGTCATCGCGGCGTCCGGTATGTGGTTGCAGTCGGCGTCGATTGCCTTCAACACGCCATTTCCGCGCGCCTCTATCCAGTTGTCGCCGCATTCCACTGTCGCGCCCATCTGGCGCAGCGATTCGATGAAGCGCACGTCGCCCTGGATACTGTTGCTGCCCACGCCTTCTACCCGCACCGGACCACCGGCAATTGCGCCCGCTGCCAGGAAATAGGATGCGGACGAAGCATCGCCTTCTACCTGCACTTCGCCCGGGGACACGTAATGCTGTCCGGCCCGGATCGTGAATACCTTCCAGCCGTCGCGCTCGACTTCTACGCCAAAGCGCTGGATCAGGTTCAGGGTGATCTCGATGTACGGCTGCGAAATCAGCTCGCCGACGACTTCTATCGCCAGGTCGTCGTGGCGCGCAATCAGGGGCGCGGCCATCAGCAGTGCAGTCAGGAACTGGCTCGACACATTGCCGCGCACCTGCATCCTGCGCGTGCGGATCCGGCCGCGCTGTATGTGCAAGGGTGGATAACCGGGCTGGCCGGTGTAATCGATGCGCGCGCCCACGGCATTGAGCGCATCGACCAGGTCGCCGATTGGCCGCTCGTGCATGCGGGCGACACCATGCAAAGTGTAGTCGCCGCCCAGCGCTGCCAGGGCTGCTGTCAGCGGGCGGATTGCGGTGCCTGCATTGCCCAGGAACAAGTCGGCCTGTTGCACCGGGAATGCGGCATTGGCGCCATGCACGATATAGTCTTGCGTCTGCCCTTGCTGCGCCCAGTTGAGCCCGAGCGTTTGCAGCGCCAGCAGCATCACGCTGGTGTCGTCGGAAGCCAGGAGATCGCGGATGCGGGTGCTGCCCTCGGCTAGTGCCGACAGCAGCAGGATGCGGTTGGAAATGCTTTTCGAACCGGGCAAGCGAACGGTGCCGGCGGCCCGGAAAGCCGGAATCAGGTCGAGATGACGTGGATAATGTTTCATTGCTGCCCGCCCTGTGGTGCGGTGGTCCCGGTACCTGATTCTATCGCCGCTATCCATTTTTCCCTGGCTTGCCGTGCATTGGCAAACACCGCTTCCAGCGCCGGTCCGTCGCCTGCTGCCAGCATGCCGCGCATGCGCTGCAACTGAGCAATATATGAATCCAGTTCCGCAAGCATTGCGCTGCGGTTGGCCAGCGTAATGTCGCGCCACATTTCGGGCGAAGAACCGGCAATGCGGGTGAAATCGCGAAAGCCGCTGGCTGCATATTGGAACAGCAAGTCGGCGTTGGCCTTGTTGGCGATGTCGTCGACCAGTGCATAGGCGAGCAGATGCGGCAAGTGGCTGACTGCGGCGAACACCTGGTCGTGCCGTTCGGGGCTGAGCCGGTAAATTACCGCGCCGCATTGGCGCCATGCATTGGCAACCAGTGCGAGGCTGCGCTCGTCATTTTCAGGCAAGGCGGCAATCACGACTTTCTTGCCGGCGTAAAGCCGGGGCAAGGCTGCGTCCGGACCGTTTGATTCACTGCCCGCTATTGGATGGCCGGGGACGAACTGGCCGATTTTGTTGCCCAGCGCAGCGCGCGCAGCTTGCACGACATCGGACTTCGTGCTGCCGGCGTCGGTCACCACGGTGCCTGCTTCCAGCGCGGGTTCGATTGCGCGCAGGATGGCGCCGGTCTGGGCCACGGGCGCTGCCAGCAGAACCAGGTCGGCGCCACGCACGGCATCGGCTGCGCTGGTGGCGATCTCATCAATGATGCCCAAGGCCAGCGCGCGCTCAAGCGATGCGCGGCTGCGGCCAACTCCCACCACATGCCCGGCGGCGCCGGCATTTTTCAGCGCCAGCGCGAACGAGCCGCCGATCAGGCCCACGCCAAAGATTGCAATCTTCTGGAGCACGATAACGGCCTTTCTTCAGCGGGCTTGCAGTGCGGGTTTGAGTGCATCCAGGAACGCGCTGTTTTCTTCGGGCAAGCCGATCGACACGCGCAACCACTGCGGCAAGCCGTAATTCCCGACCGGGCGGACGATGATGCCTTGCCGGAGCAATGCCAGGTTAACGCGCGCGCCGGCGCCGTCATCGCTGCCGGCACGGAACAGGATGAAGTTGCCATAGGAAGGCACGAACTCGATGTCGAGCGACTGGAAAGCCGTCGTCAACTGGCGATAGCCTTCCGTATTGACCTGCGCACTTTTCTCCAGGAAAGCCCTGTCCGTGAGGGCCGCGACTGCCGCAGCCTGTGCCATCGAATTCACATTGAATGGCTGCCGAATACGGTTGAGCAAGTCCGTGAGCGGCGGCTGGGCGATGGCAAAACCGACGCGCAAGCCAGCCAGGCCATAGGCTTTGGAAAGCGTGCGCGATACCAGCAGGTTGGGATACTGGCGCGCCCAGGCAATCGAGTCGTATTGCAGGTCGGCCGCCAGGTACTCGTTGTAGGCCTCGTCGAGCACCACGACAACCTGCGGCGGCACGCGCTTGAGGAAGGCTTCCAGCTCTGCAGCCGGGACGAAAGTGCCGGTCGGATTGTTGGGATTGGCGATAAAAACCAGGCGCGTGTCCGGCGCAATCGCCTTCGCCATCGCGTCAAGGTCGTGGCCGAAATTTTTCGACGGCAACACGATTGCACGCGCGCCCACTGCTTGCGTGGCCAGCGGATACACGGCAAAAGAATATTCCGAATACACCACCGACTGGCCGGGCTGAACGAAGGCGTGCGCGGCCAGTTCAAGTATGTCGTTGCTGCCATTGCCCAGCGTGATCCAGTCGGGCGGCACGCGGTATTTCTCGCTGATGGCGCGCTTCAGGTCGAAGCCGTTCGAATCGGGATAGCGGCCCAGCTCGTTCATCGCCTTTTCGATCGCCCGGCGCGCCGATTCCGGCATGCCCAGCGGGTTTTCATTGGAGGCCAGCTTGACGATGGTTGACTCTACCAAGCCGAATTCGCGCGCGACTTCAGAAATGGGTTTGCCGCCCTGGTAAGGAGCGATGGCACGGACGTAATCAGGACCGAAGACTAATGACATGATGAAAACCTGGAAAAGTTCTGACTGGAATTGTGCTGCTGAACAGGCTCTGCGGGGCGCTCAATCGACCAACAACCGAGCGGCGGAAAAGTCGGCCGGACTTTTCAAACGCCCAGTGGATACGAACCGAGCAGCTTGAAAAACGCAGCGTTCTGCTTGAGTTCATCCAGCGCAAGCGACATTTTCTCGTCCTCGGCATGGCCTTCGAGGTCGACGTAGAAATAATATTCCCAGGTGCCGAGCCGGGCCGGACGCGATTCAAAGCGGGTCATCGACACGCCATGCCGGGACAGTGGCGCCAACATGGCAACCACCGCGCCCGCCTTGTTCGGCACCGACAGCACCAGTGAAGTATGGTCGTTGCCGCTGGGTCCGGGACGCAAGCGGCCGACCACGGCGAAACGGGTCCGGTTATGCGGGTCATCCTGGATATGCGATTGCACGACCTGCAAGCCATAATGCACGCCCGCGCTTTCACCGGCAATTGCAGCCGTCGTCGGGTCATCGGCCGCCATGCGCGCCGCCTCGCCATTGGAAGCGACGGACTGGCGCTGGATCTGGGGATAATTCTGGTTCAGGTAATTCTGGCATTGCGCCAGCGCCTGCGAATGGGCGCAGATGCGCTCTACACCTTCCATCGAGCCGCTGCGTGTCATCAGGGTGTGATGCACCGGAAGCGAAATTTCGCCACTGATGGTGAGCGTGGTTTGCAACAACAGGTCGAGCGAACGATTGACTGCGCCCTCGTTGGAATTTTCCACCGGCACCACGCCGAATTCGGCGGTGCCAGCTTCGGTTGCGCGGAATACTTCGTCTATCGATACGCAAGGCAGCGCATCGATCGCCTGGCCGAACTGGCGGAATACGGCCTGTTCACTGTAGGTGCCGGCCGGTCCGAGATAGGCAACCGTGACCCGCTTTTCCAGGGCGCGGCAAGCCGACATCACTTCCCGGAATATCGACTGCAAGTCGTGGTCTTGCAGCGGCCCTGGATTGCGTTCGGCCACGCGGCGCAATATCTGCGCCTCGCGTTCCGGCCGGAATACGGGCGCATTGGTGGCGGCCTTGAGGTGGCCAACCTGCTGCGCCACGCGCGCGCGCTGGTTCAGCAAATCCAGCAACTGCGCGTCGATGGCATCGATCTGCTCGCGCAGCGGCTTCAGTTGTTCGTCACTCATAAGTCCCCGGATGGCGCTCAGGCCGACTCCCCATTGCCGTTATCGTCGCCGTTGCTGCCGTCATTGGCATCGCCATTCGCGTCGCCACTGCCGGAGCCATTGCCATCGCCATCCGCCGCGGCGCTGCCATTGCCGAGCACTTCCTCGACATCGGTTTCGAGTATGCGTTGCAAGCCCGACAGGCGCGTGCCATCTTCGACAGCGATCAGCGTTACGCCCTGGGTGGCGCGGCCCATCTCGCGGATTTCCGACACGCGGGTGCGGATCAGCACGCCGCCGGTCGTGATCATCATGATTTCATCAGCGGGTTCGACCAGGGTGGCGGCAACCACGCGGCCATTGCGCTCGCTGGTCTGGATCGCAATCATGCCCTTGGTGCCACGGCCATGGCGCGTGTACTCGGTGATGGGCGTGCGCTTGCCATAGCCATTTTCGGTTGCGGTCAGCACCGACTGTTGTTCGTTTTCGGCTACCAGCAAGGCGATGACTTGCTGCCCTTCCTCAAGGTTCATGCCGCGCACGCCGCGCGCCGTGCGGCCCATCGGACGCACATCGTTTTCATCGAAACGCACTGCCTTGCCGGAATCGGAGAACAGCATCACGTCATGCTTGCCATCGGTGAGTGCGGCGCCGATCAGGAAATCGCCCTCGTCAAGGTCCACTGCAATGATGCCGGCCTTGCGTGGATTGCTGAAATCGGACAGCGCCGTTTTCTTCACCGTGCCCAGGCTGGTCGCCATGAAGACATAGCGGTCTTCCGGGAATACGCGGTTCTCGCCCGACAGCGGCAGCACCACCGTGATCTTTTCGCCATCCTGCAGGGGGAACATGTTGACGATAGGCCGGCCGCGCGAATTGCGCGAACCCTGCGGCACTTCCCAGACCTTGAGCCAGTACATGCGGCCGCGGTTGCTGAAGCACAGGATGTAGTCATGGGTATTGGCGATGAATAACTGGTCGATCCAGTCGTCTTCCTTCGTCGCCATTGCCTGCTTGCCGCGACCGCCGCGTTTTTGCGCGCGGTATTCGGAAACCGGTTGCGCCTTCATATAACCGGTATGCGACAGGGTCACCACCATGTCTTGCGGCGTGATCAAGTCTTCGGTGCCAAGGTCGGTCGCATTCAACTCGATGTGCGAGCGGCGCGGATCCTTGTTGAGGTCACCGTATTCGTTGCGCACCGCGGTGAGTTCGTCGGAAATGATGGTCGTCACGCGTTCTGGCCGGCTCAGGATATCGAGCAGGTCGGCGATTTGTGCCATCACATCGCGGTATTCATTGACGATCTTGTCTTGCTCCAGGCCAGTCAGGCGTTGCAAGCGCATCTGCAGGATTTCCTGGGTCTGGTCGTCAGACAGCTTGTACAGGCCGTCTTGCTGCAAGCCATAGTGCTTGGGCAAGTTCTCCGGGCGGAAGGCTGCAATGCCGCCGGCGTTATCGGCGCCGGTGCGGGCTAGCATTTCGCGCACGACCGATGAATCCCAGGCACGCGCCATCAATTCCGCTTTCGCGATCGGCGGCGTCGGGGCAGCCTTGATGATGGCAATGAATTCGTCGATGTTGGCCAGCGCAACGGCCAGGCCTTCGAGCAAGTGGCCGCGCTCGCGCGCCTTGCGCAATTCAAACACGGTGCGCCGCGTGACCACTTCACGCCGATGCGAAAGGAAAGAATCCAGCATCTGCTTCAGGTTCAGCAGCTTGGGCTGGCCATCCACCAGCGCCACCATGTTCATGCCAAACGTATCTTGCAGCTGCGTTTGCTTATACAGGTTGTTGAGCACTACCTCGGGCACTTCACCGCGCTTGAGCTCGATAACGACGCGCATGCCCGACTTGTCGGACTCATCGCGAATGTCGGAAATGCCTTCCAGCTTTTTGTCGCGCACCAGCTCGACAATACGTTCCAGCAGCGACTTCTTGTTGACCTGGTACGGCAGTTCATCAACGATGATGGCCGGCCGGTTTTCACGCGTGTCTTCAAAGTGGGTCTGGGCCCGCATCACCACCCGGCCACGGCCGGTCCGGTAGCCATCGCGCACGCCCATCACGCCGTAAATCGTGCCGCCAGTGGGGAAGTCGGGCGCTGGAATGATTTCGATCAGCTCATCGACTGAACACTGCGGATTGCGCAGCACATGCAAGGCGCCATTGACGACTTCGGACAGGTTATGCGGCGGAATATTGGTCGCCATGCCCACCGCAATGCCGGATGAGCCATTGATCAGCAAATTCGGAACCCGGGTCGGCAGCACCGACGGTTCACGTTCCTTGCCATCGTAGTTGGGTACGAAATTGACGGTGTCTTTTTCGATATCCGCCAGCAGCTCGCTGGCGATCTTATCCAGCCGGCACTCGGTATAACGCATGGCAGCGGCATTGTCGCCGTCGATGGAGCCGAAGTTGCCCTGGCCATCGACCAGCGTATAGCGCAGGGAGAAATCCTGCGCCATGCGCACCAGCGTGTCATAGATCGCCTGGTCGCCATGAGGATGGTATTTACCCATCACCTCGCCCACCACGCGGGCGCACTTTACATAGGAGCGATTCCAGACATTATTCGTTTCATGCATCGCAAACAGCACCCTGCGATGCACCGGTTTCAAGCCATCGCGCACGTCTGGCAAGGCACGGCCCACGATCACGCTCATCGCGTAGTCGAGGTAGCTCTTGCGCATCTCCTCTTCAAGGGAAATCGGGATAGTCTCTTTAGCGAATTGATCCATGTCGGCCGGTTATACGATGACGCAATGACAAAATGGCGATTGCAAGCGCAACCGCCACAGGAGCTTGGGCAGCACGCGATTCTAACATGCGGCAATACCGCTTCCGGACTCGCCAGGCGTCCTCCAATTGCAGCGACCGATAGCGAAGCCACACGCATGCGCCTGGCGCGCGCCGGCTGTGATTTAATGCGCATGGGCAAACTCTTGCCCCATCCCACATTACTTCACGGACGAGACTATGCTCAACAGACTGACTGCCGCGATTTTGTTCGGCACAGCGGCGCTTGCCGCCCAAGCACAATCGATCGCCGATATCAACGCCACATCGCCGGCCAGCGCCTATGCGCAGGATTCGCGCGGTGTCATCGCGCGCACGCCTTTCGGTTTGTGCATCCGGTCCGGTTCCTGGACACCGGCGGACGGCGTCGGCGGTTGTGACGGCCAGCTGGTTGCGCCGGTAGCGAAAGTGGTCGCGCCTGCACCGGCTGCAACGCCTGCGCCCGCGTCCGCACCGGCCATCGCGGCTATCGCCCCACCCAAGCCGGCCATCAAGCCCTGCGATTCGTCGCTGACCATGGGTATCGATGAAGCTTTCGCATTCAACAAGGCGGTACTGTCGCCCGCCGCCAAACGCCGTATCGATTCAGACTTGCCAGCCAAGTTGGCAGCCTGCTCCAAGGTCGACCTCGTGCTTGTGACTGGCCATACCGACCGCATCGGCGCCCAATTGCCCAACCAAAAGCTATCGGACAAGCGCGCTGAGGCAGTCGCTACCTATATCAAATCAACCGGCGTTGCGGCCCCGATCGACACGCTGGGCGTGGGCAAGACCCAGTCGATCCAGGCCTGCGACGACAAGCTTCCGCGCAAAAAGCTGATCGAATGCCTGGCGCCGAACCGTCGGGTGACAATCGAAATTCGCGGCCCTGGCAAATAAGATCGTCGCGGTTTGCTTTTGCGCAATACATGACAGCTCTACAACTGGAAAATGCCGCCGGAGGCCTGTCGCGCTGGACGCATTGATGATGGACTTCAGCCTGTTGTGCAAAGGCGACAGTGTGTCGAAATCGTCAAGAGCCGGTTTGACAAGGTTTAGCGTCCCGCAGCGCGTGTGGCAGAATATGTTAAGTCAAGGGTCGTTTCCAAGAAGTAATTAGGTTACGATGCGGCCCGGACGGCATGGTATTATTCGGCTGCTAACCAACCTGCAGTTCACCATTTTTGATTAGTTGCGCAGTTCTGCTGCGATGATCTCACCCGAGAGGAGAAATATGAATAAGTTAGTAAAACTCGTCTTCGCTGCGACCGCAGTCATGGCTGCCGCCTCCGCTACCGCCGATGAGGCAAACGTCAAGAACGTGATGGCGAAGACACCGGAAAGCGGCTATGTACAAGACAGCCGCGGCGTAACCGTCGCCACCCCGTTCGGCTGGTGCGTTCGTACCGGTTACTGGACCCCTGCAAGCGCCACTCCTGGCTGCGATGCGCCGCTGGAAGCACCGAAAGTGGTCGTGCCGCCGCCACCGCCTCAAGCTGCTCCGGCGCCCGCACCTGCTCCGGCACCGGCTCCGGTACCTGCTCCGGTATCCGAGAAAGTCACCTACGCTGCTGACACCTTCTTCGACTTCGACAAGGCAGTCCTGAAAGCTGACGGCAAAGCCAAGCTGGACGACATGGTTTCGAAGCTCACTGGTATCAACCTCGAAGTCATCATCGCTGTCGGCCACACCGACTCCGTTGGCTCCGACAAGTACAACCAGAAGCTGTCGGTTCGCCGCGCTGAAGCTGTGAAGGCTTACCTGGTGTCGAAAGGCATCGAAGCCAACCGCGTCTACACCGAAGGCAAGGGTGAGAAGCAACCGGTTGCTGACAACAAGACCTCCGCTGGCCGTGCGAAAAACCGCCGCGTGGAAATCGAAGTCGTCGGTACCCGCACCAAGAAGTAATCTCCGATTCGTCGGAACCAACCCCGCTTCGGCGGGGTTTTTTTTCGCCCCGGCATTCGCAAACCGGAAAGGCGGACAGCAGTCGGTCCAAGCCGCTATCATTACGAAATGAACGCCGATCAATCAGAACTGCAAAAATTCAGCGACCTTGCCCATCGCTGGTGGGATCCCACTTCCGAATTCAGGCCGCTACATGAGATCAACCCCCTGCGCCTTGAATGGATCAATGCCCGCGCGCCCCTGCGCGGCAAGCGCGTGCTGGACATAGGCTGTGGCGGCGGCATCCTGAGCGAATCGATGGCCGTCAAAGGGGCGGACGTCACCGGCATCGACCTGTCAGAAAAAGCGCTCAAGGTAGCCGACCTGCACAGCCTTGAATCCGGCGTGCAGGTAAGTTACGAATTGATCGCAGCTGAAGACATGGCCGCGCGGGAGCCAGCCAGCTTCGATATCGT
>JAQGMC010000004.1 GCA_028292545.1 Paucimonas sp. | reverse complement strand
GCGGCCGACGGCCCGGTAGCGCAGTCGGTGCCGCTGGGCATGGCTGGCCTTGCTTCCCGTTCTGCCAGCAGCCCGGCCAGCAAGCTTGCGAGCACGCAGGCGAGCCCGGCCGCCAGCCTGCCTTCGCCCATGGCGGTGGTCGCAAGCCAAGCCAGCAAGGCTGCAGCGGCTAGCAGCCTTGCGCCGACCGCGCCCTGGGATGCGGAATCCATTCCCTTGCTGACCGAGCAAATCATGCCGCTCGCACCAGCCTTGCATGTGGAAGCCGCGCCCGCGGCGTTCAAGTCCATCGTCAACGTGCAGGACGGCCAGGCACAGGGCGCCAGCGCCGTGGCCGATTTCCCGACGCTGCCTGTCACTGGCGTGGAGAGCGATGGTGAGCCAGCCGCCAGCATGCCAACACCCCAGGCCGATGAAGTGATCATCGTTGCCGCCAGCGGCGTGCAACGCGTGGTGAACGATTCCACGACGACGCTTGCGCTGCAAGCTGAATCGCGGCAGGCGCCGCAAGGCGATGTACTGGTTGTCTCGACCCAGGGTGCGCAAACATTGTCTGACGCCATGGACGATACGCTCGACCTGCGCTCCAT
Source organism: Paucimonas sp. (assembly GCA_028292545.1). GTDB lineage: Bacteria > Pseudomonadota > Gammaproteobacteria > Burkholderiales > Burkholderiaceae_D > Lacisediminimonas. The sequence continues at coordinate 52,239 of JAQGMC010000004.1, read as the reverse complement.
CATGCGTAGGGCCGGCAGCGACAGCGCCAGCAGCGAAGCGTCCTACGCAATGGCACAGGTGCCGCAATTGCCGGCCTGGGTGGTGATGGATCCCGAAACCCGGCGCCTGGTGCCGCAACGGCTTGCGCCAAGGTAAGCGCCACTGGCCAAGCCGGGTAGCCTGTGGCCGGCAAGGTGTAATGAAAAAAAAGTGCAATAAAAAAGCGTGCAATAAAAAAGGGCTAGTCCGATGGACCAGCCCTTTTTTTCATTCTTGCGCCGGGGTGGACCATCACGCCTAGATCATTTCCAGCGCTTGCGGCCCGGTCGGCGGCGGGAAAGCCTGGTCCAGTTCGGCCAGGTCGGCCGGATCAAGCACCAGCTTCCCGGCCTGCAGGTTTTCGTGCAAATGCACGATCGAGGCAGACTTGGGAATTGCAATCGTGCCCGGCTGGCGCAGCACCCAGGCCAGGGCCACTTGCGCTGCGGTCGCCCCGCGGCGATGGGCGATCCTGGTCAGGACCGGATGACGCAGCAGCCGGCCCTGCTCGATCGGCGAATACGCCATGACCGGCAATCCCAAGGCCGTACAGCGTGGCAGCAGGTCGAATTCAATGCCGCGCCGCGTCAGGTTGTACAACACCTGGTTGGTGGCGACGTTTGCGCCGCCCGGGCAAGCCAGCAATTCATCCATGTCCTGCATGTCGAAATTGCTGACGCCCCAGTAGCGGATTTTTCCTTGCTTGAGCAGTGCGTCGAAGGCAGCCAGGGTTTCCTGCAGCGGGACACTGGAACGCCAGTGCAGCAGGTAGAGGTCAATGCGGTCGGTCCTCATGCGTTGCAGGCTGCGTTCGCAAGCCTTCAGCGTGCCAGCCTTTGAAGCGTTGGATGGCAAGACCTTGCTGACCAGGAAAACCTGCTCGCGCCGGCCTGCGATGGCTGCGCCAACGACTTCTTCCGCGCCGCCATCGCCATACATTTCCGCCGTATCGAGCAAGCGCACGCCCAGGTCGAGCCCGGCGCGCACGGAATCTATTTCAGCACTGCCCTCGGCCGGCTTTTCACCCAAACCCCAGGTGCCCAGGCCGAGCCGGGGCAGGGCTTCTCCGCCAGGCAGGTTTACGGTGTGCATGCCGGTTCGCGCGCGGCGCCCACAATACGAAATTGGTCCGCATGGCGGGCCAGCCACTGTCGCGACAATTGGTCGTCCTGCTGCCCGGGATGGAAATCGCGCCGCAGGTAACGCGACCAGGGCCGCAGCGTCAGGCGCAGCAAACCGCGCCGGCCCAGCAAGAAGCTTGCTGCGCTGCGCCAGGTGGAAAGCCGCCATAACTGCCCGTCGTGCGCCAGGTTGCTGAGCGTCTGGTGCACCAGGTCGAAGCAAAACATCCATGTGACGCGCCAGAACCATAGCCGTCGCCGCCGGTAATCGCCGCCAACCGCGTGATACAAGTCGAATGCCGTGCAGCGGTGTTCCGATTCCTCGGCGCTATGCCATAGCCACATGGTTTTCAGGCGCGGTTCGGCGCCGTCGAGCAAGTCTTCATTGCCCAGCAGGTAATCGGCAAGAATGGCTGTGAAGTGTTCTGTGGCGGCGGTGATGGCCAGGCCATGCCGCGGGTCCAGGCTGGCTACCAGGGGCACGCGCTTTTCCGCACGCTGCGCCCAGGCGTTGACCAAGCCCTGGCGTTCCAGGTGGTCGTTGAACAGTGCATGAATGCGCCGATGGGTCGCTTCCTGGCCAACAAAGCCGCGCACTTCTTCTTCCCAGCGCGCACGTTGTTCGCCGGGCGTCAGCCGCAGCGCATTCTTGGCGGCGTCGATAAAAAACTGTTCGCCCACCGGGAAGCTCATGGAAAGCGCGTTGAACAAGGCCGTACGAAAGGCATCGTTGCCGCACCAGTGGCGTGCGGGCGGCGCGGCCAGGTCGATCAACAACTGACGGACAACCAGGTTAATCATAGGTTTCCAGATGTTGAGAAAGGCCGGCGCCCGCCGCCTCCCGAACGCGGGAGCACGGCAGGGCCGGCCTTGCATTTACTGCGAACGCCAGGCTTACCCCGGGCGGCGGGGCTTACTGGATCTTGGCTTTCTTTTTCAATTCCATCTGGTAAGCCTGCAGTTTTTGCTGTTGCAATTGCTCGGCGATCTGCGGCTTGACTTCTTCCAGCGTCGGCACTTTTGCTGCGCGCACATCTTCCAGCTTGATCACATGGAAACCGAACTGGGTCTTGACCGGGGTTTCGGTGACCTGGCCTTTTTGCAGCGCGATCATCGCGTCCGAGAAAGGCTTCACGAAGGAGGAAGGTGAGGCCCAGTCGAGGTCACCGCCATTGGTGGCCGAACCGGGATCCTTGGATTGCTTGGCCAGCTCTTCGAATTTGGCGCCGCCCTTTAGCTTGGTGATGATGGCCTTGGCTTCATCTTCTTTCTCGACCAGGATGTGGCGTGCGTGATATTCCTTGTCGCCGGCCTGGGATTTGAACTTGTCGTATTCCGCCTTGATGTCGGCATCCTTGACCGGGTTCTTCTTCACGTAATCCGAAACCAGCGCACGGATCACGATCGACTGGCGCGCCATGTCGATCTGGTTGCGCACTTCGGGCGAAGTCGACAGGCCTTGCTTGTCCGCTTCCTGCATCAAGACTTCGCGGTTGACCAATTCTTCCTTGATCATCGCCCGCAACTGCGGCGTGTCTTGCTGGCCCTGGCTTGCCATCTGCTTCACCATGGCGTCCACGCGCGAGCTGGGAACGGGCTTGCCGTTGACGACGGCGACGTTTTGGGCAAAGACGGGCAGGGCGATGCTGGCAAGCAGCAAGACCAGCAGGCGAGCGGGTTTTAACATCATGTTGTTCCTATCGGGAAATTGAAGGGGAGCTTGAAAAAGTGGCCGGCAGCCGGCGTCGTGCTTTCAGCTCGCGCCGCCTGTTGCTTCTGACGGATCGAGCGCGACGATGGCAAGTGCGTGTATCTCTGCCTGCATCAAATCGTGGAGGCAATCATACACCAGGCGATGACGCGCCAGCCGGCTGCGGCCGGCAAAGGCGCTGGCGACGATGCGCACCCGGTAGTGACCGGCGCCGCCAGCGGCGCCGGCATGGCCGGCATGCAACGCCGACTCATCCTCCACTTCGCAGGACAGGGGCGACAAGCCTTGGTGCAGCAAGGCGCGAATGCGTGTGATGCGGTCGCTCATCCCGGGTCCTTCATGTATTTGGAAAGGGCCACGCTTTGCAACAGGATGAACGCGAGCATCATGCCCATGAAGCCGAACAGCTTGAAATTCACCCAGGCCGCCGTGCTGAAATTATAGGCAACGAACAGGTTGACGATGCCCATGAAAACGAAGAACAAGGTCCAGGCGCTATTGAGCTTGTCCCATACCGGGTCGGGCAGGCTCAGCTGCTTGCCCATCATGCTGCGCATGAGGTTGCGCTGCATCGCATAGCGCGCCACCAGCAGGGCAGTCGCAAAGCACCAGTACAGCACGGTGGGCTTCCACTTGATGAAGGTTTCATTGTTGAACCAGATGGTGGCGCCGCCGAATACGGTGATGATGGCAAGCGACATCCACAGCATGCCATCCACTTTCCGGCCGCGCATCAGTTGCACGGTAATCTGGAACAGCGTGGCCAGGATCGCGACCGAGGTCGCGAGCAGGATCGGCGCTTGCGCCAGCGTCACGCTGCCGCCCGACACCAGGCCGGACAGGTATTGGCTGGCCAGGCCATGCGCGGCTTCGGGATGGCTTTCGCCCCACTTGAACATGCCGAAGAAAAGAATCACCGGCAACAGGTCGAACAGGAATTTCATGCGGGTTTCAGGTTGGGTTGAAGGAGGATGAAATCAGGGGCGAAATCAAATAGGGTCGAAACGCAGCGAAGCCGAGTTGATGCAATAACGCAGCCCGGTCGGCGGCGGCCCGTCTGGAAACACGTGGCCGAGGTGGGCGTCGCAAACATTGCAGATGACTTCCGTGCGGATCATGCCGTGGCTGCGGTCGGTCACTTCGCGCACGTTTTCTGGATTGAGCGCACGGAAATAACTGGGCCAGCCGCAGCCGGAATCGAATTTCGCGTCCGATTCAAACAGTGGCGTATTGCAGCAAACGCAAGTGTAGATGCCGTGTTCGTGGTGATCCCAAAAGCGGCCGGTGAAGGCGCGTTCAGTGGCGGCGTGGCGCGTGACTTCGAATTCCATCGGGTCCAGCTCGGCGCGCCATTGCGCTTCAGTCTTTTTCACTTTTTCCATGATGTCGGGAAATCCACGGTGTCGGGTGTCAGGTGCAGGTGTCGTGCGATCGTGCCGCGGTGATGCCGGCGGCCGTTTCAGGACGAGCAGCTTACTTCAAGATGCGCCGCCCAGTCAGGCGGCAGGTCGGCATAGTGCTCATTGCCGGGTTGTTCATCATACGGATGCTCCAGCACGGCCAACAAGCGCGCAATGCCGGAAAAATCCTTCTTTTGCGCCAGGTCGATGGCTTGCTGCGCCAGGTAGTTGCGCAACACATATTTGGGATTGACCCGGTTCATGCGTTCGCACCGCGCTGCATCGATACTGTTTTCCAGGCGCAGCCGCGAGCGGTATTGTAGCGCCCAGCCGTCGAAGGCGGCGCGGTCGATGAAGAGGTCGCGCAGGGCTTGGTCGGATTGCGGATCGTCCAGCGCCAGGTCGCCGAGTTGCCGGAAGAACCGGGTGAAGTCGACATGGCTGGATTGCAGGATCGCGAACAAGGCATCGAACAGCTTGCTGTCGTTTTCCTCCACGCTTTCCAGGCCCAGCTTCTGGTGCAGCAACCGGTCCAGGGTCTCGGTATAGGCAGGCTTGTAGGCGGCCAGCGCCTCGTGTACGTCGTCAACTTCACCCACCAGTGGCAACATCGCCTGGCCCAGCGCATGGCAATTCCACAAGCCCACTTGCGGCTGCTGGTGATAGGCGTAGCGGCCCTGGCTGTCGGTATGGTTGCAGATATGGCCGGCGTCGAAAGCTTCCATGAAGCCGAAGGGGCCATAGTCGAGCGTAATGCCCAGTACCGACATATTGTCCGTGTTCATCACGCCATGCATGAAGCCGACCGCCTGCCATTGCGCGATCAGCCTTGCGGTACGACGCGTCACTTCAGCCAGCAGTGCCTGGTAGGGACGTGGCTCGTTGCGCAAAGCCGGATAACAGCGGTCGATCACGTGGTCGGCCAGGATGCGCAATTCCTCATGCCGGTGGTTGTAATACCAATGCTCAAAGGAACCGAAGCGCACGAAACTCGCCGCCATGCGTGTGGCCACGGCCGTCGTTTCCGGTGTTTCGCGCATCACGCGCGCATCCGAACCGGTCACGCACAGCGCGCGGGTAGTGGGTATGCCAAGCGCAGCCATTGCTTCCGAACACAGGAATTCGCGTATCGACGAACGCAGCACGGCGCGGCCATCTCCCATACGTGAATACGGCGTGCGGCCGGCACCCTTCAACTGCAATTCCAGCTTGCGTGGCGGGTCTTCTATCGCCGCCGGCAGTTCGCCCAGCAAAATCGCGCGGCCGTCGCCAAGTTGCCCGGCCCACACGCCAAACTGGTGCCCGGAATAGACCGCCGCCAGCGGCACCGATCCGGGCAACACGCTGTTGCCGGTGAAGGCATCGATGAATGCCTGGCTTTCCATGTGCGCCGGCTCAATCCCCACAAGCTTGGCCGCGCCTGCGCTGGTGGCAACCAGGTAAGGGGAGGGCAGGGGCGTCGGTTGTTGGCGCGTGTAAAAAGCGGGCGGCAATTCCGAAAAATCATTGCTGATGGGCAGCGCCGCCAAAACGGCTGCTGCTTGCTCCGACGGATCGGCTGTTTCCATGGTCGTCAAATCTGGCATTGGTTGCTGGGGCCGGGCGTGGCGGCGTGGCGTTTGCGTGTCGTCTGCGTGTTGTTTGCGTGCAGGGCGGCGCTGCGAACCTGGTCTCGTTGCGGGCCGCGAGCCGGCGTCGAAAGCGCGGCAGGCACATGCTATTCTCGCCATCAAGCGGCACAGTCCGCACCGGCCGATGCGGCACAGCGCCGCATGGCCCTTCCATTCTGACAGAGAAGAGACAACCGCATATGAACCCAGCCCAAACGCTTGCAGCCCAAACGCTTGCCATCGCGTCGCGCCAGTCGCAAGTGTCGCCTGAAGAATGGCAAACCCGGGTCGACCTGGCCGCTTGCTACCGGCTGGTCGCGCAATTCGGCTGGAGCGACCTGGTATTCACCCATATCAGTGCGCGCGTGCCGGGCAGCAGCGGCGAGTTCCTGATCAATCCCTATGGGCTGATGTTCGATGAAATCACGGCATCCTCGCTGGTCAAGGTGGATGTGGCGGGCAACAAGCTCGACGATTCACCGTTCCCCGTGAATCCAGCCGGCTTCACGATCCATTCCGCCATCCACTCAGCGCGGCATGATGCGCAATGCGTGTTGCACACCCACAGCCTGAACGGGGTTGCGGTGTCGGCCCAGGAAGCCGGCTTGCTGCCGCTGTCGCAGCACTCGATATTCGTGCTGTCTAGCATTGGCTATCATGACTATGAAGGCGTGGCGCTGAATGAAGATGAAAAGCCGCGCCTGGTGGCGGACATGGGCCGCGCCAACCACCTGGTGTTGCGCAACCACGGCCTGTTGACTGCCGGTCCCTCGATTGCCGACGCCTTCCTGGCGATGTACATGTTTGAAGCGGCTTGCACGATACAAGTGCGGGCCCAATCCGGCGGCGGGCCGCTGCTGCGGATTTCGCAAGCCATCATCGATGGCGCGCACAAGCAAGCCAAGCAAGTCACCAATTCGGTCGGCGCCGGCCGCCTGGCTTGGCCGGGCTTGCTGCGCCGGCTCGACCGGACCGATCCTTCGTATCGAAAATGACGCCAGCGGTAACCGGCGCAAGGCAGGCTAGCGCCCGCCGACGTCGGGCCACTGCCAAGGGCGCCGGCCTGCTGCGCCGGCTCGACCCGACCGACCCCTCCTATCGAAGCTGACGCCCGTGGTGCCCGGCGCAAGGCTGGCAAGCACCCGCCGGCGTCGGCCACTGCCAGGGGCGCCAGCAGGCTCCGCGCAGCGGCTTATGAGCGCCGCGGCAGCGGATGCTGCGCCGCGTGATCGACCCCGGCAGCCATCCCGAAATTCCTTCCTTTTGCTGCGATATCTGCCTGCCTCGGCCGCTTGTGCGACGCAGCACCGAAAGTCATTGACGGTTTTAGTACGGTCGTCCGAAAATCGCCTCCACATTGCTGACATTCGAACATTGATTCGAAAATGGATGGCAGATAAGAACAGGAGACAAGATGGCGTACAAGCAGAGTCCGTTAATGGGACAAATGATGAGCCAGCCTTTGCTCATCTCCAGCATCCTGCTTCATGCGGACCGGTATTTCGGCAATACGGAAATCGTCTCACGCCGGGTTGAAGGCGACATCCACCGCTACACCTATCGCGACTGCCACGCCCGCGCCTGCAAACTGGCCAATGCGCTGGCTGCACTGGGCGTCAAAATGGGTGACCGGGTTGCCACCATCGCCTGGAATGGTTACCGGCACATGGAAGCGTATTACGCCGTTTCCGGCTCGGGCGCCGTGCTGCACACCATCAATCCGCGCCTGCATCCGGAACAGGTGGCGTATATCGCCAATCATGCAGAAGACAGTTACCTGCTGTTTGACCTGACTTTCCTGCCGCTGGTGCAGGCATTCGCGCCGCACTGCAAGACCATCCGCGGCTATATCGCCATGTGCGACCGCGACCGCATGCCGGCCGACAGCAAGATACCGAACCTGATGTGCTACGAGGATTTGCTGGCGCAGCAATCGGCTGAATACGAATGGCCGGTGTTCGATGAGAATTCCGCCTCCAGCCTGTGCTACACCTCGGGCACGACGGGCAATCCGAAAGGCGCACTCTATTCACACCGTTCGACGCTCTTGCATTCCTATGCGTCGACCATGCCCGACGCACTGAATGTGTCGGCACGCGATACGGTTCTTCCGGTGGTTCCCATGTTCCACGTCAACGCCTGGGGCCTGCCTTATTCCGTACCCTTGACTGGCGCACGCATGGTGTTCCCGGGACCGGGACTGGATGGCAAATCGCTGTATGAACTGTTCGAACAGGAGCAAGTGACGTTCTCGGCTGGCGTGCCGACCGTCTGGCTGAACCTGCTGAATTACGTGGGCGAGAACAAGCTGAAATTCTCCAGCTTCCGCCGCACCGTGATCGGCGGCTCGGCTTGTCCGCCGGCGATGATGCGCGCCTTCCGCGATCAGTACGGCATCGACGTGGTCCATGCCTGGGGCATGACTGAAATGTCGCCGTTGGGCACGGCCTCCACGCTGGCTGCGCGCCACCTCAAGCTCGGCCGCGAGCAGCAGGAAGCCGTGCTGCAAAAGCAGGGCCATGTCATTTATGGCGTAGACATGAAGATCGTCGACGACGCTGGCACCGAATTGCCCTGGGACGGCAAAACCTATGGCAACCTGCTGGTGAAGGGGCCGTGGGTGATCAGCCAGTATTTCAAGGGCGAGGGCGGCGACCCGCTGCAGGATGGCTGGTTCCCGACCGGCGACGTGGCGACCATCGATGCCGATGGCTATATGCAGATCACCGACCGCAGCAAGGATGTGGTCAAGTCCGGTGGTGAATGGATTGGCACCATCGACCTTGAAAATATCGCGATGGCGCATCCCGCCGTATTGCAGGCAGCCTGCATTGGCATCGCCCATCCCAAGTGGGATGAGCGGCCCTTGCTGGTTGTGGTCAAGCGCCCCGGCGCCGAAGTCAGCCGCGAAGAGTTGCTGGCGTTTTATGAAGGGAAGATTGCCAAATGGTGGCTTCCCGACGACGTGGCTTTTGTCGATGCGCTGCCTATCGGCGCCACCGGCAAGGTATTGAAAAACCGGATCAGGGAGACCTTCAGGGACTACAAGCTGCCCACTGCGTGAGGGGGAGACACTGCCGCCACGCCCCGGGCGGAAACAGGAAAGTGCAGGCTGGCCAAGCGCTCGTGCCCGACACACGGCGGGCCAGGCGGCACACATCATTCCACCACAAACAATAGAAGAGACATCATGCAATCCAAACCTGCGATTCGTCCCCTGGCCCTGGCCCTGTCCGCTGCCTTCCTGTGCGCCGCACCCGCCGCGTTCGCCGAAAACGTCAAGGTCGCGCTGATTGAAACCATGTCCGGCGCTTTTGCGCCGATCGGGCAAAACCAGTTCAACTCTTACAAAATGCTGTCCGAAGCGGCCAACAAACAAAAGGCTGCCGGCAACCATACGATTGAATTCGTCGCTTTCGACAACAAGGGCAGCCCGCAGGAATCGCTGACCCAGTTGAAAGCTGCAATCGACCAGGGTTTCCGCTACATCGCCCAGGGCAATAGCTCGGCCGTGGCGCTGGCACTGGTGGATGCAATCAACAAGCACAATGAACGCAACCCCGGCAAGGAAGTGGTGTTCTTCAACCACTCGGCAATCGATCCCGACCTGACCAACAGCAAGTGCAGCTTCTGGCATTTCCGCTTCGACGCCAATTCAGACATGAAGATGGAAGCCCTGACTGGCGAACTGGCCAAGGACAAGAACATCAAGAAGGTCTACATCATTGGCCAGAATTATTCACACGGCCACCAGGTCACGCGTGCGGCCAAGGAAATGCTCAAGCGCAAGCGGCCTGACATCCAGATCGTCGGCGACGATTTGCATCCGATCGCCCAGGTGAAGGATTTCGCACCGTATGTCGCCAAGATCAAGGCGGCCGGCGCTGACGCCGTCATCACCGGCAACTGGGGCGCCGACCTGGCGCTGCTGGTCAAGGCCGCCAAGGATGCCGACCTGAAGTCGAGCTTTTACACCTACTACGGCTCGACCTCGGGCGTGCCCACTGCAATGGGCGCTGCCGGCGCCGACCGCGTGAAGTATGTGGGCCTGTGGAACGTGAATAACGAAGGCTACGTCGGCCGCGATATCGTCGAAGGCTTCAAGAAGAAGTACAACGACGACTTCTATGTGATGCAGACGCATGCCGTGGTCACCCTGTTCAGCCAGGCGATCAAGCAAGCCAACTCGACCGATCCGGTGAAGGTGGCGCTGGCAATGGAAGGCATGAAGGCGAAGTCGCTCAACGGCGACATCGAAATGCGCGCCAGCGACCACCAGATGCAGCAGCCGCTGTATGTCGCGACCTGGGTCAAGACCAACAACAAGGATGTGCGCTTCGATCAGGAAAATACTGGCTACGGCTGGAAGACCGACATCAAGGTGCCCGCCTATATCGCCACCCAGCCCACGTCGTGCCAGATGAAACGGCCGGCCAAGTCGTAACCGGAACAGCGCGGCCCGGGGCGCTGCCCCGCAGCCGCGCTTTTTTCGCTTGAATTGCGCTTGTATTGCGCTTGATTTGCTCGTGCATTGCGCGCAAAAATGCTCCCGCTCGTTCGCATCCAGTGCCGGCACGGCGCGAGCTGGCGCGGCGCTCGCTGATTCGTTACCGTTTCATTCCTGAAGGACGCGCTGGTGGAATTCACTCTGATCACCCTGCTTAACGGCATGAGCTACGGCTTGCTGCTGTTCATGCTCTCGTCCGGGCTCACGCTGATCTTCAGCATGATGGGCGTGCTGAATTTCGCACATGCCAGCTTCTACATGGTGGGCGCTTATTTCGCCTATGCCATCAGCAGTTCGATGAATTACTGGGCCGCGCTGGTGCTGGCGCCGCTTGCCGTGGGCGTGCTGGGTGCACTGGTCGAACGTTACGGCTTGCGCACCGTGCACAAGTACGGCCATATTCCGGAATTGCTGTTCACCTTCGGCCTGTCGTATGTGGTGCTGGAAGTGATACAGCTGATCTGGGGCCGGGCCGCCGTGCCCTATCCCATCCCCAAGGAACTCGACGGTCCACTGTTTACGCTCTACACCACCACTTTCCCGATCTACCGCGGCTTCATGATGTTCATTGCGCTGCTGATGCTGGCGTCGATCTACCTGATGCTGACCCGCACCCGGATTGGCCTGGTGATACAGGCTGCCTTGACCCATCCAGACACGGTGGAGGCGCTTGGCCACAATGTGCCGCGCGTCTTCATGCTGGTGTTTGGCGGCGGTTGCGCGCTGGCCGGGCTGGCTGGCGTCATCGGCGGCAATGCCTTCGTGACCGAACCCGGCATGGCCGCGACGGTGGGCAGCATCATTTTCGTGGTGGTCGTGGTGGGCGGCATGGGATCGCTTGCGGGTGCGCTGCTGGCATCGCTCTTGATCGGCGTGATCCAGACGTTCGCGGTCGCGCTCGATTATTCGATTGCAGACGTGCTGGCCAAAGTCGGCTTGCTGGTCACGCCGGAAACGCCGGTCTACAGCCTGCTCAAGCTGACGATCGCGCAGACGGCGCCGATCCTGCCTTACCTGTTCCTGGTACTGATACTGATCTTCAGGCCCAAGGGCTTGATGGGCACGCGGGAAGGTTAAGCACATGAACGCCACCAACAGCACTGTGCGTTTCGCCCCGATCAACCTCGGCCGCTGGATCATCTGGAGCTTCTTTGCGTTGCTGCTGCTGGCGGCGCCGCTGATCTTCAACAAGGGTTCGTCACTGTCCATCCTGTCGCAGATGGCGACCTTCATGATTTTTGCGCTGTCCTACAACATGCTGCTCGGGCAGGGCGGCATGCTGTCCTTCGGCCATGCCGTCTATTCTGGCCTGGGCGCCTATTTCGCCATCCATGCAATGAACCTGGCCAGCGGCGGCAAGATCTGGCTGCCGGTCAGCCTGGTGCCGATCGTCGGCGGTATCGCCGGCATGTTCTTCGGCATTATCTTTGGCTACGTGACCACCAAGAAGGCCGGCACGACGTTTGCGATGATCACGCTGGGCATCGTCGAACTGGTGTTTGCCTGCTCGTTGATGTTCCCCGGCTTTTTCGGCGGCGAGGGTGGCATCAACACCAACCGGGTCATGGGCGCGCCGGTGATGGGCATTACTTTCGGGCCGCAGATACAAGTCTATTACCTGATTGCCGCCTGGCTGTTCGTCACTACCATCGCCATGTTTGCATTCACGCAGACGCCGCTCGGGCGCCTGATCAATGCCGTGCGCGACAATCCGGAACGGGCTGAATTCATCGGCTACAACACCCAATATGTGCGCTACCTGACGCTGATCCTGTCTGCGTTTTTCGCTGGCATCGCCGGCAGCCTGACGGCGATCAATTTCGAAATCGTCACCGCCGAAAACGTCAGCGCCCTGCGTTCCGGCGGGGTGCTGGTGTTTTCCTTCATCGGCGGCGTCGGTTTCTTTTTCGGTCCCATCATCGGCGCCGTCATCGGCGTATTCATGACGGTGCTGCTGTCGGAATTCACCAAGGCCTGGCAACTCTACCTGGGTGTGTTCTTCATCCTGATCGTCATGTATGCGCCCTTTGGCGTGGCCGGCATCCTGATGCTCAACCTGCGGGTGGCGAAATACGGTTATTACCACCGCATCCGCGCCAGCCTGGCGGCGACTTGCGCGGCCGGATTGTTCGCTTTCGCTGGCCTGGCGGCATTCATTGAATTGCTCTACCACCATACGCTGGAGTCGGCCAACGGCACGCAGATGAACCTGTTCGGCATGGCGGCCGATACCGCCCGGCCCGGTCCCTGGATTGCCGCGCTGGTTGTGATTGCCGTCGGCGGCGGCTTGTTGCTGCTGGCGGCCCGCCGCTTCCGGCAGCGCTGGGGCGACGTCAGCGCCGATATCGAAACCCGCATCGCAAGGGGCGAGGCATGAGCGGCTATGCAGTTGAATTGCGCGACGTGCGCAAGAGTTTCGGCAAGTCCGAAATCATCCGCGGCGCCTCGCTGGAAGTGCCGGCCGGCGCGCGCTACGCCATCATCGGTCCCAATGGCGCGGGCAAGTCGACGCTGTTCAATCTTGTGTCGGGCCGCTTCCCGATCAGCAGCGGCGAGATCCTGGTCAATGGCAAGAGCATACGCGGCTTGCGGCCTTTCGAAATCAACCGCATGGGCTTGTCGCGCAGCTTCCAGATCACCAACATCTTCCATCGGCTGTCGGTGTTTGAAAACCTGCGCTGCGCCGTGCTGTGGTCGCTCGGTTACAAATATTCATTCTGGCACCGCCTGAATGGCTTGCGCGACGCCCGTGAGCGGGCTGAAGATGTGCTGGAGCAGATTGGCTTGAAACGGCGGCGCGACACGGCTGCCGGCTTGCTCACCTATGCCGAACAGCGCGCACTGGAAATCGGCATCACGATTGCCGGCGGCGCCGGCGTGATCCTGCTGGATGAACCAACCGCCGGCATGAGCCGGTCCGAATCCGACCATGCGGTCGAACTGATACGCCGCGTCACGGTGGGCAAGACCTTGCTGATGGTGGAGCATGACATGAGCGTGGTGTTCGGCTTGGCCGACAAGATTGCCGTGGTCGTGTATGGCGAAGTGATCGCCTGCGACACGCCGGCCAACATCCGCGCCAATGCCCGGGTGCAGGAAGCTTACCTTGGGGGCCATGCGCCGGCGGAGAGCACGACATGAGCGCAATGCTGGAACTGAAGGACTTGCATGCTTATTACGGCAAGAGCCATGTGCTGCACGGCGTCGACCTGCATGTGAATGAAGGCGAGATCGTCAGCCTGCTCGGCCGCAATGGCGTGGGCCGCTCCACGACCGTGAAAGCAGTGATGGGCATGGTCGACAGCACCGGTTCGATCCGCTTTCGCGGCCGCGAGATGATAGGCCTGAAAGCTTTCCAGGTGGCGCACCAGGGCCTGGGCTATGTGCCGGAAAACCGCGATATCTTCCCGACCCTGACTGTGGAGCAGAACCTGGTGCTGGGCGAGAAAAAGGGCAAGCAATCGCGCTGGTCGCTAGGCGACATGTACAACATGTTCCCGCGTTTGAAAGAGCGCCAGCATACCCAGGCAGGCGTGCTGTCCGGGGGCGAGCAACAGATGCTGACGCTGTGCCGCACGCTGATGGGCGACCCCGACTTGATCATGATCGATGAGCCGACCGAAGGCTTGGCGCCGAAAATCGTCGAGCTGGTCGGACAATACTTGCAGGAACTGAAGAACCGCGGCATTTCGGTACTGCTGGTAGAACAGAAGCTGGCAATTGCGCTGGAGATTTCGCAGCGCGTCTACGTGATGGGCCACGGCGCCATCGTGTTTGAAGGCACGCCAGCCGAACTGAAGGCCAATGCCGGCATACGCAAGGAGTGGCTGGAAGTCTGAGTGCATTCTGCGCAAAGCAAACGGTCGGTAGACGAATCTTGTAGAGCCCGGCCGTCGCCGGGCGCTAATAAAGTCGAATGCTGGTCCAGCACCGCGCACACAAGGGCTTTCCATCAAGGAGAGCTCATGAACAACACGTGTCCCGTAGGGCCTGGCCCGGCCAGCGCCCCTCCATCCTGGAATCCGGGCCCAGCCCGCGAACATGCGTGGCAAGAGCCCGCTACAGCCAGCCAATCCGGTAACAGCAAGCCGCGCGTTTCTCAGCAAGTGGACGGTGGTGAGCGGCTGACCCGCGCCGAACTGGCAGGCATCCTCCGCGGCATGCAAGCAGGGGGTGAGATTCCCGACCCGTATCCCGAACCAGAAATCAGGGCCAAACCGAAGCCCATAGAGCCGGCGCCAGGCATCCTCCAAAAATTTGCCAGCTACTTCAGCCCGCGCTTGACTGCGGCCATGCCGGCGCCAGCCGAGGGGCCGGCAGACTCGTGCCCGGCCGGTCAGCCGAATTGCGACAAAGCAGCTGGCGCCTCCGCAACCAAGCCAAAAGCCGTCCCCGGGCTAGCCTCGGGCGCGTTGGTGAAGTCTTTCCTGCGCGACGTCGATCCGTATATCTTCCAGGTGCATTTGAGCGACAACCTGAGCGGCAGCACCGGCCGCGCGAGGCTGGGCGGCATCCACCTCATTATTGTTCGCAGCGATGTCTATGAGACTGGCATGGACGAAGCCAGGCGTCTCCTGGGCCGATTCTATGGACCCCATACCGGCGCCAATCCTCACTATGCCGCGTCGTGCCTGGCAGGCTGGTCGCACTTCAATTCGGAGCACAATGGCCAGGCGGAAAACCTGTGTGACAGCAAAACCGCGAGCCGTTTCCACAAGCTGACCGCCGACTGGCACGCCACGCTGGTTGAACTGAATGAGGAAGGCCGCAAGCATGGCTTGCTGACGCCGGACCAGGATGTATTGCACATGGCCACACATGAAGTCATCGAGATGCTGGACGGCTGGATCGAGCGCTTCAAGAACCATCCGCTGAGGGAAGCGGCTGTGCGCAAGCTCAGGAGCGACGTGTCCAACCAGGTCATGACGATGCAGCTCGACCGCGTGCTCATGGTCGCCACCGGCAGCGAGGAACTTGCAAGCAGGCTCGATACCTTGTCCAAGTCGAGCGGCAGCCACGTGAGCGTCATCAGCGCCCCCGAACTGACCAAGATCGGGGTGAAGGATCTGGTCAAGCCCGATAACGTGGTCTTGCTGGTGGAGCGCTCTCCATCAAGCGGCTTGTCGGGCTCGTTCCAATTCGGTCCGCAAGGCGCGGCGGCGGCTGACCCCGGGACGGTCGAACCGCCACGCACCCTGGCTGGCCCTGACGGCAGCGTGCAAGCCTTCCTTGCCGATATAGGGGAAGGAAAATTCCATGTGGTGCAGGTGCAGACGGCCCAGGACAACGCCATGCTGTCCGACACGGACGTGCTCTATGTACTGAGCGGATCCAATGAAGCTGCCATGATCGAAACCGGGCGCTTGCTGGACCGCCATTTCGATCTGTCGGACAAGGATGCCACGAACCTGGCGGCATCCTGCCTGCTTGCCTTGCCACAGGTGACCGGCGGGCTGGAGCCAGCCAACCTGTGTCATACCGCGGAAGGTCGACGGATCCATGAGGGATTGAAGCCGTGGCGGGAAATCTGCGAGGGGCTCGACATGGGCAAAAGGCTCGGCCTGTACCCGGACAGTGCAATGAACATGGCGCCAGACGAGGTGGTGAAACACTTGCGGAAGTGGGCGCAGACCCAGAGCCCGGACTCTTTCGACGGCGCACGGCGGCGTAAGCTGGTGAAAAGGATCGAGGCCCAGGCAGGCAAGGCCGAGACGCTGCGCAAGGCCATGTTGTTGGCCGGGGGAGACGCCTTGCTGCAACGGATGAAGCAACCGCGGGTGCCGGGTCAGGCCAGGGTCACCGTGGTGAGCGCGGCGGAATACGCGACTGTCCAGGACCAGGTTCAGCGCATGAAGGGCTTCATCATGCTGTATGACGGCGGCCCGGCCGCGGACCCTGTCGAAGTACGGGAGCGGACTGACCTCTAAGCGCGGCATGAGTCGCAGCCGCCCGGGCCGGGCGGCTGCGCTCGACGAGCAAGTCTCTTTTCTTCCAGCGCCCGCGCCCGCGGCCCAAAACCGGGCCCGAATCTGGCCGTCGAATAATACGATCGTGCTAATTTGCGGCGCATATGCGGTATAGTTGAACGCTTGCCGCAAAGCGGGTTACGACCGTGCAGGCGCTTCACCCCTGCACGGCATCAACAAAAAAGGAAGAGACATGACTGCCGAATACAAGGTGGACGGTGGCGTCGCCGTCATCACGCTCAACAATCCTCCGGTCAATGGCCTGGGCCATGCCACCCGCAGCGCGATTGCCGACGGCATCCGGCGCGCGGAGGACGATCCCCAGGTGAAGGCTATCGTCATCACCGGCGCCGGCAAGGCTTTCTCGGGCGGCGCGGATATCAAGGAATTCAATACTCCAAAATCGCTGGCTGAACCGACGTTGCATACGGTGCTGAACCTGCTCGAGCAAGCCGGCAAGCCGGTTGTTGCGGCCATCCATTCCGTTGCCATGGGCGGCGGGCTGGAATTGGCGCTGGGCTGTCACTACCGGGTTGCTGCGCCGGGCGCGCAAATCGCGCTGCCGGAAGTGAAGCTGGGCTTGCTGCCGGGCGCCGGTGGCACGCAACGCTTGCCGCGCGTGCTGGGCCTCGAAATGGCGCTCAACATGATCGTCTCGGGCAATCCGGTGCTGTCTGAAAAACTGGCCGGCACCCGGTTGTTCGACCAGTTGGTTGAAGGCGACTTGCTACAAGGCGCGATTGCGTTTGCCAACAAGATCGCCGACGTGCGGCCCTTGCCGCTGGTTCGCGATCGCAAGATCGATTATCCCGACCATGAAGCTTTCCTGCAGTTTTCACGCAATACGGTGAAGGCGGTGGCCGGTCCTTTCCCGGCGCCGCTCAAATGCCTGGAAGCGGTTGCGGCCGCAGTCACCAGCCCCAGCTTCGAAGAAGGCTTGAAAGTTGAGCGCGAATTGTTCCGGGCGCTGGTGCAAACGACGGAATCGAAAGCCTTGCGCCATGCTTTCTTTGCCGAACGCGCCGCCAGCAAGATTCCGGATGTGCCCGACTCCACGCCGCAGCGCCCGATCAAGTCCGCCGCCATCATTGGCGCAGGCACCATGGGCGGCGGCATTGCGATGAATTTTGCCAATGCCGGCATACCGGTCAAGCTCCTGGAAATGAAGCAGGAAGCGCTGGACAAGGGGCTGGCGACGATCCGCAAGAATTACGAAAACTCGATGAAGAAGGGCAAGCTGACGCAGGAAAAGTTCGACCAGCGCATGGCAGCCATCAGCGGCACGCTCGACTACAACGAAATCGGCCAGGCCGACATTGTGATCGAAGCCGTGTTCGAAGACATGGACGTGAAGCAAACCGTATTTCGCAAGCTCGATGAAGTGATGAAGCCGGGCGCCATCCTCGCTTCCAACACGTCCACGCTGGACCTTGACAAGATCGCGGCTTTCACGCGCCGCCCGCAAGATGTGATCGGCCTGCATTTCTTCAGCCCGGCCAATGTGATGCGCCTGCTGGAAATCGTGCGCGGCGCAAAGACGGGCGCCGATGTGCTGGCTACGGCGATGGCGCTGTCGAAAAAAATCCGCAAGGTGGGCGTGGTGTCGGGCGTGTGCGATGGCTTCATCGGCAACCGCATGATCGAGCAATACAGCCGCCAGGCTGGCTTCCTGCTGGAAGAGGGCGCCTTGCCGGAGCAGGTTGACCGCGCAATCGAAAAGTTCGGTTTTGCGATGGGACCGTTCCGCATGGGCGACTTGGCTGGCAACGACATTGGCTGGTATATCCGCAAGCGGCGCTATATCGAATCGCCCGAAATTTCGTATTCAAAGACGGCGGACTTGCTGTGCGAGATGGGGCGTTACGGCCAGAAGACCAGCGCCGGCTGGTATGACTACAAGGCGGGCGACCGCAAGCCTTATCCGTCGCAAGTGGTGAATGACATGATCGTCAAGCACTCGGCCGACATCGGTGTTGAGCGGCGCAAGATCAGCGACCAGGAAATCGTCGAGCGCCTGGTCTATGCGCTGGTCAACGAAGGCGCGCAATTGCTGGACGAAGGCATTGCCTTGCGTGCCTCCGATATCGACATGGTCTACCTGACCGGCTATGGTTTCCCGCTGCATCGCGGTGGACCGATGTTGTATGCCGATATCGTCGGTTTGCCCAATGTGGTGAGCGCGATGGAAAAGTTTGCGCGCGGCCGGCATGGCGAAGCGTGGAAGCCGGCGCCGCTGCTGGCGCGCCTGGCGGCCGAAGGCAAGACTTTCAATTAAGGCTGGGCCCGGATCGGCTGCTGCCATCCGCGGACAACCAGGGCCGGCCGCCAGTCGCATCCATTATTGGGTGCCTGGCGGCCGGCGGGTCAGATCATGTCGACGACCATTTTGGTTACCCCGTTCACTTCACGCGCATAAAGGCTGGTGGCAGGATCGGTCGGCGTGACCGTGTTCCAGTCATGCGGCGAGATCAGCTTGCCCACGGCGCGCAGGCTGGCGCAATGCTCTTTCATCAAGGTCAGCCGGTCGACCGCGGCCAGCCGCTCTTCCTCATGCGTCAGGAAGTGTCCTGACAGGTTGTATATCCATTCTTCTGACAGGGCGTCGACCGCATCTGCCATTTCAGTGTCCATGATTTCGGGGTGCAGGCAGCAAAAGTAGGCGTAGCAACCGAGTGCTTCACGCATCGCCGTGGGCTGCACCAAGCTGCTGGCCGACACGTCATTGTCGATGCCGGTGACCATGATTTCCCGGATCGACTGGTCCACAGGATTTCTTTGCACATCCAGCATGATGTTGAAGCTGTGGCCATCCATCTGCCCGATCAGCAGCCAGTAGGTCTGTAGCCACGTCAAACCTCGCTTGTATTCGGGATGCGTGCTGACATCGTCTGGCTGGTCTACGGGCAGGATGCCAGTGATGCAAATGTCGCCATTTTCATAGAACCGGATCCCTTGCAGGCCCATGAGGTGCAGCTGGTCTTTCATGGCTTGCGGTTCCCGCAGCACTTCTTGCAAGCGCCGAAGATGCGCATAAAGCCGGCAATCCCTTGGCAAGGCTTCATCATGGTAGATGTGTCGCTGGTTGCCGCTGGTGTGGCCGCGTGCCATCGACATCAGCGTGCCGAGCTGCCCGCCACCGATTGCCAGGTCGACGCTGGGCACGCAGGCTGGAACATGCCTGGGGAAGAAGGCCCGGCCGATCCTCGCTGCAAATAAAGCGCGCCCCTCCAGGTTAAGCTGGTTATAACCCAGTCCGGCGCAGCGCGCCGCGTCGCCGGCGTGGCCGGTGGAAGGCTTGAACGCCGCCATCACGCCGGGCGCGGCCTCGACTTCAAAGACCGAGGACGTCGCGCCTTTGCCAAGTGTGCGCAATGAGTCGGCCACATTCAGCTCAGGCAAGGTGAAGGCGTTGAACGGTATGCCCAGGAAGCGATATCGGCTGACCAGCCACTCTATTTTGTCGCGGTTGTCCACCCCCACCCTGGCGAGCTGCGCGGCCATTTCATAATGGGCACCGGTCGGTGCGGGCGAAGCGCCTTGCGGGCCGGACATGGTGGCCGGCATTGGAATGGCAGCTTGAACCGGGCCTTCATTTTCATCCCACGCCAGCCACGAATCGACCAGCGCTTCGGCCTCCCGGCCGACGGCAGGCGAGGGCGGGGCCGCGATCCACTCGTCATGTTCGGGCCAGGCCCAATCACTTATTGGATCAATCGACGCGCCCGCTTCCACGGCGGACAACGGATGGTTAGCGCTGGTTTCCACGGGTGGCCAAGCTGGATTGCAGGCAGCAGGGGCGGGTCGTCGCACATGCACTGTGGCCTCGCTATCGATACTGGAAAACCTGGGACGGGTTACGCGCCTGGGTGCCGGCGTGTCCTCGCGCAGCCTTTTGCGGGTGGCCGGTCCTGCCTGCGTACTGCTAAAAGTCGGGGTGATATCCATGATTGCTCAGCACAGAAGTTGATCGGACCGCCATGCCTCAGTCTTGATGGCAAAATTCGGAGCCCGCTTCGTAACCGAAGAACGAACAATGTTCCTTTAATCAAATGTGGGAGCCGCAGAACTATCAGGCTTCGGGCGCGCTCAACCGGAATAGCCGTAGATCAGGTATTGTCTTCAGGCGCCAACCGGCGCTGGCTTGATCGCGCAACCAGGATTGCGGCAATGAACACGACAACCGACCCCGCTGCCAAATACACTGAAGAAACGGTGATTGACGTCCATTACTGGACCGACAGCCTGTTGAGTTTCCGGCTGACGCGACCGAGCGCCTACCGCTTCATGCCGGGCCAGTATTCGCGCCTGGGTTTGCCCGACGAACGCGGGCAACTGGTATGGCGCGCCTTTTCAGTGGTGTCGGCGCCGCACGAGGATTGGCTGGAGTATTACGGCGTTGTCGTTACCGGCGGCGAGTTCACCGAACACTTGCGCTTGCTGGCGCCTGCGGACCGCATGTCGGTCGACAAGCACGCTTTCGGTTTCATGACGGCGGATCGCTTCACCGATGGCGACACGCTCTGGATGCTGGCCACCGGCACCGGGCTCGGGCCTTATGTCTCCATGCTGCGCGATGCCGCGGTCTGGTCCCGGTTCAAGCGCCTGGTGCTGGTGCACGGCGCGCGGCACGTGGCCGAACTGTCCTATACGACTGAATTGCGGGCGCTGGAAGCGGCCAGCGGCGGCAGCCTGCGCCTGCTGCAAGCCGTGACACGCGATCCGCCAGCGTCGCTGCCGGCCGGTGTGCTGCATGGTCGGATCACGACTTTGCTGCAGTCGGGCGAACTGGAAGCCCTGGCCGGCGCAAGCGTCGGCCCGGACAGTGCCCGCGTCATGTTATGCGGCAATCCAGCGATGATTGAAGAAACGCGTGCCTTGCTGCATGCGCGCGGCATGCGCCCGGTGCGACGCGCAACCAGCGGGCATTTCATCACCGAGAACTATTGGTAAGGTCGAACATGAGCAAGATTGTTTTGCTGGAAAAAATCCATCCGAATGCCGTGCAATACTTGACCGAGCATGGCTTCACCGACATAGAGCAAGTGCCGCGCGCCTTGTCCGGCCCGGCCCTGCTGGACGCGCTCCAGGGCGCGGCCGCCGTCGGCATACGCTCCAACACGCATTTGACGGCCGAGGTGCTGCAAGCCTTGCCGTCGCTGCAGGCCATCGGCTGCTTTTGTATTGGCACCAACCAGGTCGACCTGCAGGCGGCTGCGATGCGCGGCATACCGGTATTCAATGCGCCATATTCGAATACGCGCTCGGTGGCGGAACTGGTGATTGCCCAGGCCATCCTGCTATTGCGGCGCATACCCGAAAAAAACGCCAAGGCGCACCGCGGCGTCTGGGACAAGAATGCCCAGGGCGCATACGAGGTGCGCAACAAGACCCTGGGCATCATCGGCTACGGCAATATCGGCGCACAGGTTGGCATCCTTGCTGAGAGCGTGGGCATGCAGGTGCGCTATTACGACCCGGAGAGCAAGCTGCCGCTTGGCAATGCCAGGCCGCTGCCGCTGGCCGAAGTGCTGGCGCAAAGCGATGTCGTGACGCTCCACGTGCCGGGCGGCCCCGGCACAGTCAAGCTGATGGACGGCGCACGCCTGGCCTTGATGAAAAAAACAGCTGTCCTGATCAACGCCTCGCGCGGCGGCGTCGTCGATATCGAGGCGCTCGATGCGGCGCTCGGAGAAGGGCGCCTGGCGGGCGCGGCGCTGGACGTCTTCCCGACCGAACCCAAAAGCGAGAAAGAAGAATTCATCTCGCCCCTGCGCGGGCGCGACAATGTCATCCTGACCCCGCATATCGGCGGCAGCACCGAAGAGGCGCAAGCCAATATCGGACGCGAGGTGGCGGAAAAACTGGTTCGCTTCCTGGGCGCCGGCACCACACGCTCGGCTGTCAATTTCCCAGAGATCGCGCACCAGGCCAAGGAAGTGGTGAGCCGTATCCTCAATGTGCATCGCAACGAGCCGGGTGTGATTGCCCGCATGAATGCGGAATATGCCGCGCTCGGCCTGAACATCGTCGCCCAGCACTTGCAGACCAAAGGCCCGATTGGCTATGCGATCACCGACGTGGATGAAGCCATACCGCCAGAATTGATGAGCAAATTATGCGGCGCGCCGGCGGTCATCCGATGCCATCTAATTTGATGTTCGCACCAATATGTGTTTAAGGGATTCCTGTCGGCTGCACAAAATGCCGGCCCTAATAAAAAGAACCGGAATTGTCGCCGTGCCCCATACCGCTTCTCTTGTTCCTGTAAGGACGAAGCAAAATGGCCACGACAATACCGTCTAGCACCAGCACGACTCAGCACACTTGCCCGAACCCGGTCCAGTCCCGTGCGGCACAGACACATACCTGGATGCACTTGCTGACATCCACCTGTCCGAGTGTCAACCAGCGCGCTCCCGGCCAACCGCTTACCCCGCGGCCCTTGAACCAGGCCCAGGCCCGCGCCACCGCGATGCCCCGCTTGACGACCATGCAGCAGCAGGGGAGCTTGCCGCCTCCTTGCCGCGGTGGCGATTGCCAGGTGGACGAATTCCTGCGCGCCGCCAGCGACCGCTTCGTGGTCAGTTACCAGGGTCTTCCTGGTAACGCCAAGTTGAACGGCAAGCACGTCGTCATCTTGCTGCCCTCGAAGGACGAACAGGCGCTGGCCGACGTCAAGCAACTGCTCAAGCACCATGGCGATTTCACTGGACGCTCCGGCAAAGTGTTGATGACCGATCATGCCCGGAACTGGCTGGGTAATCCTCTGGGCGTTCAGTCGGTTGGCGCCCAAGCCGCGACCTCCGACCGCATAAATCGCCATAAAGTCGGCCATCTGATCACCAGGGTAATTGAGCTGGCGATCCAGCACCAGTTGGGAGAAGTCGGACAAACCAGCTGGACGCTGTACGATGGCATCGCCCAGCTGAAACGGTGGAAGGCTAGCGCACAGCACCTGGGCAAGCCGGAGGTCGCTGCCAAGCTTGGCCAGGCGCTGCAAGAATTCATGCAGTTGCGCGGCCCTTTGCATAACCAGGCGCTCGGCCTTGAAATAACCCCGCTGCTCCAGGAGCTCGGGCGGGTTCCTCCGGCGACGGGCCTTTCCATCAGCGTCGTGACCGGCGAAGACGGCTTACTGCTGGGCGCGGAAAAGCGCGCCAGCCTCCAGGGAATGATCATGGTACCGGCTTCGCTCAGCGCGCCGGCGCCTGGCGTTGCTCCGAGCGCGGGGCAAGTGGCGGCAAAACTGACTGCTGTTTTCCGCTCCCAGGTGGACATGACCACATTGGAGGGAGGTGCGCTCGACGGCCGCCGTTCCCTGGCCGGCACCGTGGTATTGGCCGGATTTCAGGGCGAGGCCAATGTGATGGAGTACGCCAACATCCTGTTGGCGGCAGCCTTGCATGGCGAGCCGGGGCGCGGCGTCGGGGTGACGGTCTACCAGACTGGCGTATCGGTTCCCTTGCCTGGCGCAAGCCAACAGGCGGTCAGGCTGCAGGACGAGTCTGCCGCCACATTTGAGGGCTTCAGCAAGGCGACCGAGCGCGCGCGGGCCAGGCTGCTTGCCCTGGTGCGGCGCGATGCGCCACCGGGCATGATCGACATCCTTGACACACCCGCCGTCACGCCAGACAAGTTCCTGTCCATGGTTGAAGCACGTTTGCAAGCATCATCCTCGCCCGAGACGCGGCGCGAGGGTAAAGCCGCACTGGAGCACTACCGCCAGGTGAAGGCGGGCTTGACTGCCTTGAATACGGCGCGCGTGTATTCGTGGCTGAATCAATTGGATTCGCACGCCGAGGCGCTGGCCAGGGAGGGACGGGTAGGCCTGCTGTCGATGCCGGTTGATCTGCTCGAGCTTACCCTGTCGCTCACGAGCGAATTCCCTCAGCTTGCTATGTTTTACGGCAAGCATATCGTCGTCGCCCGGGTGCCCGAGCCGGTGCGAGATCACGGTCCGTCGAATACCGCTTCTGGCGGCGAGTCGCGCGAGATGTAAGGCCCGCCGCAAGCCTCGCGCGCCGGGGCACCTGCTATCCCCAATGCCAGGTGATTGCCGACCGCAGCCGACACTAGGTCATCCTGCTCGAAGGCCGCGAGGGGGAAAAGCCGGTGCTACGGCGCTTGCTGGACATGTGGCCCGATCCAGCACGGCAATCGACCAGGCTATTGGCAGCATCGATCTTTCTTATTCACCGACGGTGCTGGTTGGAACCAGCGCCCGCTACCGCGAACTGCGCCAGTCTATCCAGGAGACTGGCAATGCCAGTAACGCGCACGCGCGCCGGATAGGCTTGATCGAGAGAGACGACCTGGCGCAATTGTCACTGGAGGCAGCAGCCGACCAACACAAGGCCTGGCTGGCAGAGGCGCGCCTGCTGGGCGCGGAGCCTTATCACATCGCCATTCTGGACCGGCTGTTCTTCGAGTTTGTCGGGCTGCGCGGCACGATGAGGAATATGGAAGGCAATACCTTGACCCGTTCAAGGCGCTGGCGAAAGCAGTGCAGACCTGGTCTTGAGCGCAATCGCGCGCTGCCCTCGCCGCGCTACAGGAAATAGGCGAAATTGCGCGCGCTCCATTCCTTGAGCCGGTCGGTGAAAGGGCGCCGGGCCCATGCTTCCCGCGTGATCGGGCGCGAGTTGCGCAAGTCTTCCGCGAAGGCTGATTCCATGCGCTTGCCAAAGTCTTCGCCCAGCACGATCACATTGATTTCCGTGTTGTGCAGGAAGCTGCGGATATCCAGGTTGGCCGAACCCACCGTGGACCAGGCGCCGTCGATGACGGCCGTCTTTGCATGCAGCACAGAAGACTGGAATTCGCTGATCTTCACGCCGGCATCGAGCAGCACCTGGTAATAGGAGCGGCCAGCGTAATAGATCAGCGAGGCGTCGGAAATGCTGGGAAAAACCATGTGCACTTCCACGCCGCGGCGTGCAGCCTGGGTGATCGCCTCCAGCACTTCAGTATCTGGCGCGAAGTAGGCAACGGTCAGGTAGGCGCTCTTCCTGGCTTGGGCCAGCGCCAGGAAATAGGCTTTGTACACTTCGAAATTGCCGCCGGGCTTGCTGCCGATGACGCGCACCAGTTCCGGCCCGGTGCGCGCCAGGTTGGGGAAGTAATCCCGCCGCGGCAAGTCCTCCCCGCGCTGGGCCGCCCAGGTTTCCAGGAACAGCTGTTGCAGCGCTGCGACTGCCGGCCCTTCCACCTGCAGATGCGTGTCGCGCCAGCCCAGCTCTGAATTTCGCCCGCCTTGCGAGCGGAACATTGAACTGTTGGCATAGTCGGCGGCGATATTCACCCCGCCGGTAAAGCCGATCTTGCCATCCACAATCAGGATCTTGCGATGGTCGCGGTTGTTCACCCGCCAGTCGACCATGCTCTTGAGCGGATTCACAGGATTGAATTCCACCAGCTTGATGCCTGCCTTGCGCATGCGCTCGAAAAACGCAGCAGGCGTGCCCAGCGTGCCGATCGAATCGTAGATGATGTTCACCTGCACGCCGGCCATGCGCTTGGCCACCAGCAGGTCGGCAAAGGCCAGCCCCAGTTCATCCTGGTCGAAGATATAGGTTTCAAGATGGATATGGTCGCGCGCTTCGCGGATCGCCTTCATCATCGCGCCCAGGGTTTGCGGCCCGTCGAACAGAAGCGATACCTTGTTGCCGGCGATGAGTGGCGTACCGGTTGCCGCTTCCTCCGCCGCCGCCAGCGCCTTGAGGTCGGTGCCGCTATCGCGCAGGCGCCGCGCCAGCAGCGATTCGCTGCGCGCGGCCGGCAATGCGCCTTGCGCACCGACCACGGTGGGCTGGGCTGCCACCGGTTTCTGGTCCAGATAGCGAATGTCGGGCAGCGAGGCGCAAGCCGCGACCGCTGCCAGCAACAGTGCCAGCAGTGAGCCGCGCAAGCCGCGCCCCGGCTTGCCCCGCGTTACGCGGGGAGTGCCCCGCCCGTGGTGTGGAGGGGGCGGGGAGGGCTGGGTCATGTGGGGTGGGGTGGAGTGGGAAGTAAAGAGTGACTAGCGCTTGCTGGTCACGATACGGGCATTGCCGCTGTAGCCGACAGTGTGCAAGGTGACGCTGCGCCGCCAGACGCGCGAGATATATTCCAGCACGCGTTCGGCGCGGCCCACATCCAGGCCGCGGCCATCGCTCTTGTGGTCGTGATGCAGTTCCAGGCTGCCATCCACAGTGATCCTGGTGGCGGCAATGCGGGGGGCGCCGTAATTGAATTTCGGCGCCAGGATCGCTTCGCGCACTTGGTGGATGTCGCGGTTGGCGATCTTGATGCCGCCATCGTCATGCGTTTCATAGACGAACAGCTCCAGTTTTTCAGCCAGCTCCGGCGTCAGGTAATTGCGGATGAAACCGAAATCGTCTTCCTCACGCATCACCTGGCGCGCAAACTCGATGCCCTTCCTTTCGATCAAGTCTTCCCAGATCGAAAAGCCCAGGTGGTAAGGATTGACTGCCAGCGCAAGCTGGTTGTCCGCCGCATAAGGCCGCACCACATCCGAATGCGCCTTGATCGCGGAAAGATAAAGGTCTTGCGGCAGGAAGTCGGCTTCGCGCAGCAGCCGCGCATGCCAGTAAGAAGCCCAGCCTTCGTTCATGATCTGGCAGGCAAACACGGGATAGAAGTAATAAGACTCTTCGCGCACGGCCAGGAAAATGTCGCGCTCCCAGCCTTCCAGGTCGGGCGCATAGTTGGCGATGAACCACAGCAGGTCGTATTCCGGCTGCGGCGGAATTTGCGGGCGCTGGCCCACGGCGGGATCGGCCGGGCGCGCGCTTTCGCCGGGCAGGCTGTGGAAGCGGCGGCTGAAATCATCTTCAACATGCGTGCCGGCCTGGATGCGCGCGGTCGGGTAAGGACTGCGGTGCAATTCACGGTTCACGTCGATATGCGGCTCCAGCGCCAAGGCCGCATCAAGCACGGCTTCTACCTTTTCCTGGCCATGTTCCTGCAGCGCGGCGTCGATCTGGTGCGCGCGCGCGGCGGATTGCTCCAGGATGTGGCCGCCCGCCATTTCCATGAAGCGCGCAAACAGGTGGTTGTTCTTGGAAAAGTCGGCATGGCCCAGCACGTGGGCCACGACCAGCGTGTTTTCCGGCAGCGTATTGTTGTTGACCAGGTAGGCGTGGCAGGGATCGCCCGGGAACATCACCTCGAAAATGCGTGAATTGCCCATGCCCTGGCGGATCAGCTGGTGGATGTAGCGAATGCCGAAGGACCAATGCGGCATGCGCACCGGCAGGCCATAGACGGCAATCTCCATCATGAAGTTATTGGGCACCAGTTCGAAATCGACCGGGTAATAGTCGAGCCCGAGCTTGGTTGCCAGTTGCTCTATGCGCTGCGAGTAATCCTGCAAGCGCCCGTCCTTTGCAGTTGCGGCATGCATTACGCTACCTCATCTTGTTCAGCATGCTGAACGAAAAATTTGCGGATCGCCTTCCATACATCGTCCGGCCGCGACAGCACGCAAGTGCCGACGGGCGCGCCACTGCGCTCGAGTTCGCCAGCCATCATCTTCATTTCCGTTTCCGTCGTGCGCGGTGAGCCAGGCACGGTTTCGACATAGCCGATGTAATTCAGAAGGGACGACAGCTTGGCCAGGCTTTCAGTGGCGGCAGAACGGTCCTCGGTAAAGTTTTCCCCGTCCGACGCGTAAAACAAGTAGGCGTTGTACTGTGACGGGTCGTATTCGGTTTCCAGCAACTGCAGCGCCAGGTTGAAGGCGGTGGAGGCGCCGGTGCCACCGGTGCCGGTGACCTGAAAAAATTCACGCTCGTTGAATTCCCAGGCTTGCGTGGTGTGCGCGATGAAACGGGTTTCCACCTTGGCATAGCGGCGCCGTATGCCTTGCAGCACGAAGAAGAAGAACGTCTTCGCCAGCTTGCGCTCGGCATCCGTCATGCTGGCCGACACATCAAGCGCAAACAGCACCACGGCATTGGTGGCTGGCTTCTTGCGCTGTACCAGTTGCCGAAAGCGCAGGTCTTCATTCGTGAAGGGCACCGGGTTGGCCTGGATCGCGCGCCGCTTGACCGCTTCCTTCACGGTGCGGCGGCGGTCGAGCCGGGCCCGCGCGCCATGCTTGTCCCAGCCTTCGCGCACGAATTCCTCATCCTCCACCATCGTATTGCGCTTGGGCTTGAGGTCGGGCAGCTTCAATTCTTCCCAAAGCCAGTCGACGATATCGTCGACTTTCAGTTCCAGCATCAGCTTGACTTCGCCTTCACTATTGTCGCCCTGTCCTTCATCGTCGCCGGGTCCGCGCTGCACCGGGCGCAGCACATCGCCTGGTTTGCCCTGGCCCTGGCCGGCATCCATTTGCTGGTGGGATTGCGAATCGGCCAGGCGGAAGCGGGCGTGTTCCAGCATGCGCACCGGCACGCCCACTGTCTTGTCGCCACTGCCGGTGATCAGGTCCGAGCCTGCGACCAGGTCGGGCAAGCTTTTCTGCACGCTTTCCCGCACTTTCTCGTTATGACGCAGCCAGTCGCGGGCACCCCTGGAAAACAGGTCGTACCACGGCGTTTCTGTCGACATCGTCATGTGAATTGCCATCTGCTTACCTCTCGTTTCTGGGCTGCGGCGATCCGCAACAGATCGCCCGGCAGGCAAACGGCGCGTCAAAGCAAATCACTGGCGATGATCTCCCCGCGCCGTTAATGGTTCGACCAGCTTCCGGTTATAACGTTTTGCATCACAGTTCCTACTCTTGCGCGAGCAAGGTGGTCACGTAGTTGAGTGCTTCACGTGCGCTGTGCGGGTCATAGCCGTATTCATCCACCAGGCGTTTCTCGACCACGGAAATCTTTTGCTTGACCTCTTCGTCCGGCCTGCTGCTGGAACTCACCAGGCGCAACACTTCACGCCGCTGCTCAAAGAGGTATTGCTGCACGCCGTCGTGCAACTGGGCATGGCTGTCCAGCGTGAATTTCTCGCCGCGCTTGAATGCACCCATTGCCTTGCGCACCACTTCCTGGCGGAAGGATTGTTTGCCCGAATCCGAGATGTGGATCTTCTCTTCAACTGAACGCAGGAAACGCTCGTCGGGTTTACGTTCTTCGTTGGTGATCGGATCCTTGATATGACGGTTATCAAGCGTGGCTTCGACTTCATCCAGGTACTTGTCGAGCAAGTCTTGCGCTTCCTGTTCGAAGGACACAAACAAGGCTTTGTGCACGTCTTCCTTGACCCAGCGGTTGTAAAAGTATTTGCGCGCCAGCACCAGGTAATCGACCCACTTGCGTTTCTTTTTCGGATCGATGCGGGCGTCGCTTTCAATCGCATCTTTCAAGGCCAGCAGCACATCCATCGTGGTCAGGCTGCGCTTGTCGGACTGGATGATGGCATTGGACAAGGCATTGATGACGAAGCGTGGCGACACGCCGCCCAGGCCTTCGTCGGGCATCTTCTGGCGCGCACGTTCGGATTCGGCGCGGTTGACGCCTTCCACATCTTCATTGCCATGCAGGCGCACGCGCTTGGCCAGCTCCTGCTCCTTTTCTTCCCCCTCATGCAGCCGGGTCAGGATTGCGAATACGGCAGCCGCATGCAGCACGTGCGGATCGAGGTGCACTTCGCGGAAGGCGGGCGCCGCCGAAGAGATCAGCTTTTTGTAAATCCGCGCCTCGTCCTTGTAATTGAGCGTATAGGGCACCTGGATAATGACCATGCGGTCGAGCAGGGCTTCGTTTTCGCTCTCCTGCAAGAATTTCCTGAACTCGGCCAGATTGGTGTGCGCGAGTATCGTTTCATCGAGGTAGATCAGCGGAAAGCGCGAAACCTTGACGTTCTTCTCCTGGGTCAAGGTCAACAGCAGGTAGAGGAATTCGCGCTTGACCTTCAGTATCTCGATCATTTCCAGCATGCCGCGGCTGGCTGCATAGACAGCGCCAGACCACGACCAGGCGCGCGGATCGCCTTCGTCACCAAACTCGGCCACCTTCGACAAGTCGACCGAGCCGACCAGGTCGGCCAGGTCGGCAGTGGTGGGGTCATGCGGCGCATAGGTGCCGATACCCAGGCGGCCGGCTTCGGAAATGAAAATGCGCTCGACCGGCATGCGCAGGAAGTCGCCCTTGTATTCCGACTCAAGCTTGGCGCGGCAATGCGGGCACACCTCGCCGGAAATGTCCACACCATAGGTTTCGCGGAAACTTGCGCGCAGCGAATGCGGCACCAGGTGCAGCGGCGATTCATGCACCGGGCAGCCGTGTATGCCGTAAAGCGCGCCTGCGTCGGTGTAGCTGTATTCTTCCAGCCCGCGCTTGAGCAGGATCACCAGGCTCGACTTGCCGCCCGAGGGCGGACCCAGCAGCAGCAGAAGTCGGCGCCCGACTTCGGAACCGGCAGCCGCCGCCTTGAAATAATCGACGACGCGTTCGATCGATTCATCCACGCCGAACAAGTCTTCTGCAAAAAGTTGTTTGGTGAAAGCGCCGTTTTCATCCTCGGCCCGGGTCCAGCGGATCATGTCCCACATGTATTGATGGGAAGTGCGCGCCGCGGCCTTCGGGTCGGCTGGAAAAATCGTTTCAAGGAATTGGGACAGCGAGCCAGACCAGCTGGCTGCCCGATGATCCTTGGTAAATGCCACCAGGCGTTCCATCAGTGCATGCTGCTGGCCCTGGTTGACAGCATTGGCTGGCGTCGTCATTGCATCTCCCGTTGAGTGGTTCGGTTGGGACTCTTTATCTTGCGCCTCTGTCCTACGCTAATGCCGTTACATGCGGCAAATCATGAGATGTATCAACTGCCGAACAGCGGCCGCTGCGCCCGTCGCAAGACCCGCGATAATCTGGCTGGCAAGAGAGGACAGCTCCTATTCACGTTGTAGCAAGATGCATGCGCAAAGCAAATTGGCTGCAGCATGTTCCGCGGCAGGCCCGCTGGCCGCGCGACTGCGCGCCGCTGCTTCGGCATACACGTTGCTTGAGGACTTATGCATGAAGCCAGATACCAGCCATGAACGACCGCACGCTGGCGCAGCAAGCCAGGCCGGAGCGGCCACACCGGCGCCAGCGCGCAAGCTGGCGCGCATCGTTGTAATCGGCGGCGGCGCCGGCGGCCTGGAGTTGGTGACGCGCCTGGGCAATGTGCTGGGCCGGCGCGGCCGGGCGCAGATTGTTTTGGTCGACAAGTCACCAAGTCATTTGTGGAAACCCTTGCTGCATGAAGTGGCGGCCGGCAGCATGGATGCCAACACCCATCAGCTTGACTACCTGGCGCAAGCGCGCTGGCACCGGTTTGAATTCCAGCAAGGCGAACTGGTGGGCCTGGACCGGGTGAACAAGACCATCGAAGTCGACGCCGTGCGCGATGAAGATGGGCTGGAAGTATTGCCGCGGCGCGTGCTGGCTTATGACACGCTGGTGCTGGCCATAGGAAGCGTCACCAATTTCTTTGGCGTGCCCGGCGCACAAGAGCTGGCGCTGGCAGTCGATACCGTGGCCCAGGCGGAGCGCTTCCGGCACAAGCTGATCGGCGCCTGCATGCGCGCTGAAAATGGCATCGACGATGTGGAGGAGGGCAAGCGCCAGGTCGATATCGCCATCATTGGCGGTGGCGCCACCGGCGTGGAATTGTCAGCCGAGTTGCGCAATACGGCCCAGGTGCTGGGCGCCTACGGCTTGCACCGGCTTGATCCGCGCCGCGACGTGCGCATCACCTTGATTGAAGGCGGGCCGCGCATCCTGCCACCGCTGCCTGAACGCATCGCCAGCGAAACTGCCACCTTGCTCGGTGGGCTCAACGTACAAATCCTCACTGGCGAAAGAGTGGTGCAAGTGCAAAAGCATGCGGTGCTGACTGAAAGCGGCAAGCGCATCGCTGCCGACATCACCGTGTGGGCCGGTGGCATACGAGTGCCGAAAATACTGGAAGACTTGGGCCTGCCGGTCAACAAACTGGGCCAGGTCATCGTGTCGCAGACACTGCAAAGCATCATTGACGCCGATATCTTTGCCATGGGCGACTGCGCCAGTTGCCCTTGGCCCGGCCACGCCCAGCCGGTTCCACCACGGGCCCAGGCAGCGCACCAGCAAGCCGACTATCTTGCCGATGCGCTGGCGCGGCGCCTCGGTGGGCGGGCGCTGCCCGCCTTTAACTTCCGCGACCATGGCTCGCTGATCTCGCTCAGTCGCTACGACGTGGTCGGCAACCTGATTGGCCAGTTGACCGGACGCTCGATACGGGTCGAGGGCCGCCTGGCGCGCCTCTTGTATGTATCGCTGTATCGCCAGCACCTGATGGCGCTGCACGGATTCACCGGCATGCTGCTGGACTGGGTAGGGCAATGGTTGCGGCGGCGTACCACGCCGCGCGTGAAATTGCACTGAATCGCGCGGGCGCGCATTGCTTTGCGGTAAGCGCCAGCGAGCGCAAGCCAGTGTCTGAAAACGACCGTATTTCGTAGAGGCAATTCGCGCACGCTTTCTTTTCTTGCGCGGGAACATTGCTTCATGAAACCGCTCTAATTTCGCGAATGAAGTACTTCCGCCAATAAATATGCCTTGCGGAAATCTTCTGTAGTCCTCCATTCCCGACCGACGCTCAATAAAGAAAACCCCACGTGCAAAAACCACGCGTACTACTGGTCAACGATCATGCCGCCAGCTTGCTGGCGCTGCAGAGCTTGCTGGAACGCTCGGCTGCGACGCATGAATACGAAATCGTCACGGCGCCCAACGGCGAGCAAGCCCTGCGTGCCGTGCTCAATTCACAAGCCCAGCAATTCGCGGTGATCTTGCTCGACGTCAATATGCCGGGCATGGATGGATTCGAAGTGGCTGAAATCGTGCACTCGCATCCGCGTACGGCGTCGGTGCCCATCATTTTCGTGACTGCGCATTATGCAGACGAAATGAACCGCCTCAAGGGTTACCAGAAAGGCGCGGTCGACTATCTGTTTACACCGGTGATTCCCCAGATCCTGCAAAACAAGATCCTGGTGTTCGTTGAACTGGCGAAGAAAAATCTGCAGTTGCAACAACAGGCGCGCGAACTGGCTGATTTGAACCGCGACTTGCAAGTGCAGCAGATGAATGACTTGAAGCGCATTAACGCCGCGCTCGAAGCAGAAGTGATTGAACGCCGCCAGGCTGAAGAAAGGGCGCATGGACTGGCGATACATGACGCATTGACTGGCTTGCTGAACCGGCGCTCGCTGACTGAAGCGCTGGACCATGCGATTGCCCGTTCCAGCCGCCAGGAACACAGCCTGGCCGTGCTATTCCTCGACATGGACCGTTTCAAGGCCGTCAACGACACCCTCGGCCATGACGTCGGCGACGAGTTGCTGATCGAGATCGCGCGCCGCATCACTGGCGCCGTGCGTGAAACCGACGTCGTGGCGCGCCTGGGCGGCGATGAATTCGTGGTGTTGATGGAAGCCTTGCCTACGTATTCAGATGCAGCCGCCGTGGCGCACAAGATAGTGCATGCCACGAATGCGCCTTGCGATATCCATGGCCATTGCCTGAAGGCGTCGATGAGCATCGGCATCAGCCTGTTCCCGCAAGATGGCACCAGCGCGCATGAGTTGATGAAGCATGCCGACCTGGCCATGTATCACGCCAAGCAACGCCGCCGTGGCAGCGTCGAATTCTTTCACCAGGAACTGAACCAGCGCCTGCATGACAGGCTGACGCTGGAGCATGAATTGCAGGAAGCGCTGGAAAAAGAACAGTTCGAATTGCATTACCAGCCCAAGGTGGATATTGCCAGCGGCCGCGTGGCGGGCGTGGAAGCCTTGCTGCGCTGGCGCCATCCGCGCATGGGCTTGATCACCGGCGCGCAATTCCTGGGCGCGGCCGCGGACAGTGGCCATCTGGTTGCCATCGGCGAATGGGTGATGTCAGCCGCTTGCGCCCAGGCGCGCAAATGGCTCGATGCCAACCACGGTCGCGTGCGCCTGCCGATTGCAGTCAATGTCGCGATTCCGCAAATCCATGCCGAATTGCCGGGCACGATACGCGACAACCTGCGCCGCCACGGTATTCCCGCGGCATGCCTGCAACTGGAAATTACCGAGTCGCTCCTTATACGTGACCTGGAAAAAGCCACGGCCGTGCTGCGGGAAATCAGCGAAGCCGGCATCACGATTGCGATCGACGATTTTGGCACCGGCTATTCCTCGTTGTCGGTATTGAAGGCGCTGCCCATCGATATCCTGAAAATCGATCAATCCTTCGTGCGCGACCTGGGCAAGACCGGTAGCGATACCGCCATCGTGGCCGCCATCGTCAACATGGCGCGCGCGCTGGCCTTGCGCATCGTGGCCGAGGGCGTGGAGACGGCGGAACAATTGACGATACTGCGTGCGCTGGGCTGCGATGAATACCAGGGTTTCCTGCACAGCAAAGCCATGCCGCCGCAACACCTGGCAGAGCGCATGCTGCAATCCGCCGGTGCCTGAAGCTGATGATTGAGCCGATGAAACTGCAGGCGGGCGTGGCCGGAGGCGGGTCGCAGCCGCAGGAAGCAACAAACCATGGAACCACGCCTATGACAGACCATGCCGAAGCGGGCGACGATGGCTTGTTGCTGCGCACGCTGGAAGCCTTGGGCAAGGGCGATTTCTCGGTACGCATGCCAGCCAACCTGCCGGGGCGCAGCGGCAAGATTGCCGCGCTGCTCAATGCCATCATAGAAAAGCAGGGCCGCATCGCCAGTGAAGTGGCCGACGTCGCCCGCATCGTCGGTGAAGAAGGCCAGCTTGCGCATCGCGCCAGCCTGCCCGGCGCCAGCGGCGGCTGGGCCAGCACCATCCGCTGCGTCAATGAATTGATCGATGACCTGGTGCGGCCCACGCGCGAAATGTCGCGGGTCATCGACGCGGTTGCCCGCGGCGACATGAGTGAAAAAATCACGGTCGATGCGCGCGGCGAAGTGCTGCAGTTGAAGAACACCATCAATACGATGGTGGTGCAGTTGCGCTCGTTTGCATCAGAAGTCACGCGCGTGGCGCGCGAAGTCGGCACTGAGGGCAAGCTTGGCGGGCAGGCTTCGGTGCCCGGCGCCGGCGGCACCTGGAAAGACTTGACTGACAACGTGAACCTGATGGCGTCCAACCTGACTGGCCAGGTGCGCAATATTGCGGAAGTGACGACGGCGGTCGCCAATGGCGACCTGTCGAAAAAAATCACGGTCGACGTCAAGGGTGAAATCGCAGAATTGAAAAACACCATCAACGTGATGGTGGACCAGCTCAAATCCTTCGCTTCTGAAGTGACGCGGGTGGCGCGCGAAGTCGGTACCGAGGGCAAGCTGGGTGGCCAGGCCAATGTGCGCGGCGTGGGCGGCATCTGGAAAGACTTGACCGACAACGTCAACTTCATGGCGTCCAACCTGACTGGCCAGGTGCGCAATATCGCTGCGGTGACCACTGCGGTTGCGCGCGGCGACCTGTCGAAAAAGATTACGGTCGATGTGAAGGGCGAAATCCGCGAGCTGAAAGATACGATCAACGTGATGGTGGACCAGCTCAGTTCATTCGCGTCGGAAGTCACGCGCGTGGCGCGCGAGGTCGGCACCGACGGCAAGCTGGGTGGGCAGGCCCGGGTTGAAGGCGTGGCCGGCACCTGGCGCGACCTGACTGAAAACGTGAACCAGCTTGCCGCCAACCTGACCAGCCAGGTGCGCGCCATTGCTGACGTCGCCACCGCCGTGACGCGCGGCGACCTGTCGCAATCGATCCGGGTCGATGCCCGCGGTGAAGTATCGATGCTGAAAGACAGCATCAATGAAATGATCCGCAACCTGAAGGAAACCACGCAAAAGAATGCGGAGCAGGATTGGCTCAAGGGTAACCTGGCGCGCATCACCCGGCTGTTGCAGGGGCAGCGCGACATGAAGGCCGTGACCTCGCTGATCCTGTCGGAACTGGCGCCGCTGGTATCGGCCCACCACGGCGCTTTCTATTTGTCCGACCCGGAAGGCATAGAGAATGGCTTGCGCATGGTGGCAAGCTATGGCTACCGGCCGCGGCGCGACTTGCCGACCACTTTCCTGCCCGGCGAAGGCCTGGTCGGGCAATGCGCAATTGAAAAGCAGCGCATCTGGCTGACCAATGTGCCGCCCGACTACATACAAGTGTCGTCCGGCCTGGGCTCGGCGCCGCCAGCCAATATCGTCGTGCTGCCGATTTTATTCGGCACCCAGGCCAAGGCCGTGCTGGAGATTGCTTCGCTCGACCGGTTCACGCCCACCCACATGTCTTTCCTGGACCAGTTGATGGAATCCATCGGCGTGGTGTTGAATACGATAGAAGCCAACGGCCGCACCGAGAGCCTGCTGACACAATCGCAATCGCTCGCCCAGGAACTGCAGCAAACCAACATGGAGCTGGCCGACAAGGCAAGCCTGCTGTCGCGCCAGAATATCGAAGTCGAGCGCAAGAACCGCTAAGTCGAACAAGCCAAGCTGGCGCTGGAAGAAAAAGCGACCCAGCTGGCCCTGTCCTCGAAGTACAAGTCCGAGTTCCTTGCGAATATGTCCCACGAATTGCGGACTCCGTTGAATTCGCTCCTGATCCTGGCGCAGCAGCTCTCGGATAACCCCGAGGGCAACCTGTCGGGCAAGCAGGTGGAATTCGCGAAGACCATCCACGGCTCCGGCTCCGACTTGCTGACCCTGATTAACGACATTCTTGACCTGTCGAAGATCGAGTCCGGTACGGTCACCCTGGACGTGTCCGAGTACCGCTTCGCCAACCTGCGCAACTACGTCGACCGCACCTTCCGCCACATGGCCGAAGCCAAGCACCTCGGCTTCCAGGTCGACCTCGCGGAAAACCTGCCGACCGCGGTGATGACGGATACCACGCGCCTGCAGCAGGTCCTGAAAAACCTGCTGTCGAATGCATTCAAATTCACCAGCCACGGCCAGGTGGCCCTGAACATCAGCCTGGTGACCAGCGGCTGGACCGCCGACCACCCCTACCTGCTGCATGCGGACGCGGTGCTGGCGTTCTCGGTCAGCGACACCGGCGTCGGCATCCCGTCCGACAAGCTGCAGCTGATCTTCGAGGCGTTCCAGCAGGCCGACGGCTCGACCGCGCGAAAGTACGGCGGTACCGGTCTCGGCCTGTCGATTTCGCGCGAACTGGCGCGCCTGCTGGGCGGCGAAATCCGTGTGGAATCGACCGTCAACATCGGTTCGACCTTCACGCTCTACCTGCCGTACAACCGCGCCGGCTTCATCAACTACGAAGCGACGCGCCAGCCGCAACCGGCACGCCTGCAGGCGCCGGCCATGCCGGCGGCGGCGCCAATGGTCTACACCGCGGCGCAAGTCGAGGAAAGCGGCGTGGCCACCATCGAAGTGCAGGCGCCGACCAGCGCCGGCCTGGTGGAATACGCCTCGATGCTGGACGACCGCGGCCTGATCGCCCCGGGCGATCCGTCGGTGCTGATCGTCGAAGACGACGACCGCTTCGCCAAGACCGTGCTGGAACTGGCCCGCGAGAAGAACTTCAAGGGCATCGTCACCCACCGTGGCGATTCGGCCCTGTCGCTGGCGCGCGATTACCTGCCGTCGGCGATCCTGCTCGACATCGACCTGCCGGACATCGACGGCTTCACGGTGCTCGACCGCCTGAAACGCGACCCGAGCACCCGCCACATTCCGGTGCACGTGGTGTCGGCACTGCGCGAGCGCGAGCGTGCGCTGCGCCAGGGTGCGATCTCGTTCGTCAACAAGCCGGTCGACCGCGCCGTGCTGGAAGAGGAATTCACCCGCATCCAGAAGTTCCTGGTGGGCGGCAAGCGCAGCCTGCTGGTGGTGGAAGACGACATGGCCCAGCGCGAGCTGATCGTCAACCTGATCGGCGACAGCGACCTGAACATGGTGACCGTGGAAACCGGCAAGGCCGCTCTGGAAGCGCTCGATAGCCAGCACTTCGACTGCATGGTGCTGGACCTGACCCTGCCGGACATCTCGGGCTTCGACCTGCTCGATGAAATCGGCAAGAAGCCGGTGCTGCGCGACCTGCCGATCGTGATCTACACCGCGCAGGAACTCTCGCGCAAGGAAGTCACGAAGCTCAAGAAGTATGCGAAAACGATCGTCATCAAGGATGCGCGTTCGCCCGAGCGCCTGCTGGACGAGACGGCGCTGTTCCTGCACCGCTCGCACGCTTCGCTGCCGGAACTGCAGCGCAAGATGCTGGAAGAGATCCACGCGCTCGACGGCGGCCTGGCGGGACGCAAAGTGCTGATCGTCGACGACGACCTGCGTAACATCTTCGCCCTGTCCTCCTTGCTGGAGCGCCAGCAGATGCAAGTGCTTTTCGCGGAAAACGGCCGTGACGGCATCGAGGTGCTGGAGAAGGATCCGACCATCGAGATCGTCCTGATGGACATCATGATGCCGGAGATGGACGGCTACGACACGATGCGGGCGATCCGCCGCATCCCGAGGTTCAAGTCGCTGCCGATCATCACCCTGACCGCGAAAGCGATGAAGGGCGACCGCGACAAGTGCATCGCCGCCGGCGCTTCCGACTACATCACCAAGCCGGTCGATGTGGCGCAGCTGCTGTCGCTGATGCGGGTGTGGCTGCATTGACCGCGTTTGCCTCGTTCGCCGCTTCGCTGGCCGTCGAAGAACTGGAAATCGAACTATTGCTGGAGGCCGTACATCAGCGCCACGGCTACGATTTCCGCGACTACGACCGCCAGCTGGTGCGGCGCAAGCTGCTCGCGGCGATGGAGGCGCGCGCGCTCGGGACGGTGTCGGCGCTGCAGGAACGGGTGCTGCACGAGCCCGGCGCGGCGTCCGCCGTGCTGCGGGCGCTGAGCGTGGTTCCGGGCGCGCTGTTCGACGACCCGGCCTGCGCCCG
The DNA here is from genome assembly GCA_028292545.1 of Paucimonas sp. GTDB lineage: Bacteria > Pseudomonadota > Gammaproteobacteria > Burkholderiales > Burkholderiaceae_D > Lacisediminimonas. The sequence continues at coordinate 13,050 of JAQGMC010000004.1, read as the reverse complement.
GGCGGCGCGCGCAGTGCTGGGCACGAGCCTGCGCCCGGTAGCCGTGCCGAAGGTCTGGCTGCCCGAGTGTGCGGGTATCGGCGAGGCCTGGACGCTGGCGATCCTGCTGCAGGAAGAAGGCCTGCTGGCACGCACCGAGATCTTCGCCACGCTCGCCAACGACGAGCTGCTGGCCGAGGTGCGCGACGCGACGATCGATGCGCTCGACCTGCCGGCGCTGCAGGAGAACTACGTCCTCAGCGGCGGCAGCGGCGCCCTGGCTGACTATTTCGAGCTGCGCGACGGCCGTGCACTGCTCTTGCCGCGCCTGCGCGCGCGCATCACCTGGGCCGGCTACAACCTGGTGACGGACGCGTCGTTCAACGAGTTCCAGGCGATCGTCTGCTGCCGCGCCCTGGCCGACTTCGGCCCGATGCTGCGCCAGCGCGTGCTGCGCCTGTTCCACGAAAGCCTGTCGCGCTTCGGCGTGCTGGGGATCGACCGCGAACTGGCGCCCGGCGACGCGCATGCGGCGGCCTACCAGCCCTTGCTGGGGGATTTGCCGTGGTACCGGCGGGTGGGGTAACAGGAATCACCCGATGAAGGGCGGCGTTTGCCGCCTTTTTTTTCGCGCCAACACCGTGCGTATGTCCGCGTGGGCACGGGTGCCTACGCCGGCCGCCCCCACCCTACGAATTATTTCGATCCGACTGCCGATGGCCGCGCCGCAATCTCGTCGCGCCAGGCCTGCAGGTGCGCCATCCCCTCCTCGCCCGGCCGGAATTTCAGCAAGCCGCGGCCGAATTCGATCGCGCAGAACGCCGTGATGTCGGCAATCGTGAAGCGCTCTCCCGCCACGTACGGCTGGCGCGCCAGCACCCCGTCGAGCCAGCGCGCGGTGATGCGCATCTTGTCCGCCTGCGCGGCGCCGTAATCCTTGAACTGGGGCTGCTCCAGCACGGCCAGCACCGGATGGGTGTGGCGGGCGCTGTGCGCGGTCTCGAGCAGCAGGTGCAGTTCCATCCGGCGGTCGGCCATTTCGATGAAGGCGCGCTCCTCGAAATCGACGCCCATCAGGTTCGGCTCCGGCTGCAGCCCTTCGAGATACGTGCAGATCGCCCGCGTCTCGCTCAGCACGCGGCCATTATCGAATTCCAGCGCCGGCACGCGCCCGAGCGGGTTTTTCGCGAGAAAACCCTCGCTGCGCTGCTCGCCCGTGAGGATGTCGATCGTCACCGTGTCGATGCCGGTGATGCCTTTTTCGAGGATGAACATGCTGACCCGGCGCGGGTTCGGCGCATGGGGGCTGATGTAGAGTTTCATGGGTCTCCTTCAGGTTGTTGTTTGTCCAAAGAATAATAGCCCATCCGCTGCGCCGGCTTATGGCACCAGCGCCGGCTGGCGCGCCGCGATCCAGTCGTCCAGCACGGCGGCGCTGCCGGGCGCCACGTGCAGCCCGAGCTTGGTGCGCCGCCACAGGATGTCGTCCGCGCTGCAGGCCCATTCATGGTGCATGAGATACCGCACCTCGGCTTCGTACAGGCCGGGCGCGAGCTCGCGCCCGAGGTCGGCCAGCTTGCCGCTGCCGGCCAGCAGCGTGTCGATGCGGGTGCCGTAGGCGCGGCCGTAGCGCGCCAGCAGCTGCGGCGGCAGCCATGGATGGCGCGCGGCCTGGCGCGCCATCCATGAACCGAACTCCAGCACCCCGCGCTTGCTGGGCGAAGCGCCGAACAGGTCGCCCCCGGGCAGGCAGGCCTTGGCGGTCCATGCCGGCGCCCGGTGGCCGAGCGCGGCGCCGACCAGGTCGACGGCGTCCTCGGCCAGCTTGCGGCTGGTGGTGATCTTGCCCCCGAATACGGACAGCAGCGGCGCCCCTGAGCCACCCGAGGCGTCGAGTTCAAGCCGATAATCGCGCGTGGCCGCCGAGGCATGTGCGGCGCTATCCTCGACCAGCGGGCGCACGCCCGAATAGCTCCAGACGACGTCGGCGGGCGTGATGCGCTGCACGAAATAGCGGTTCGCGAGCTGGCACAGGTAAGCCGTTTCCTCGGCGCTGATCGCTACCCGGTCGAGGTCGCCGCGGTAGTCGATATCGGTGGTGCCGATCAGCGTGAACGCGCTTTCATACGGCAGCGCGAACACGATGCGCCCGTCCGGGTGCTGGAAGATATACGCGTGCGGATGCTCGAACAGGCGCGGCACGACGATATGGCTGCCCTTGATCAGGCGCAGGGTGCGCGTGCCCGGGGTCGCATTTGTCATCGCATTCGTTGCGCTCGTCGCGCCATCCAGGAAGCGCGCCGCCCACGGTCCCGCGGCATTCACGAGGCAGCGCGCCGTGACGTGCAGGCGCCGCCCCTTGCCGTCGAGCGCCGCGCTCCAGCCACCGGGATGGCGCTGCGGCGGCGCGCAGCGGGTACGGGTGAGGACCGTGGCGCCGCGTTCGCGGGCGTCGAGCGCATTCAGCACCACCAGCCGGGCGTCGTCGACCCAGCCATCGGAATACATGAAGCCGCGCGTGAACCGGGGCTGCAGGGGCGCGCCGGCCGGGTGGCAGCGCAGGTCGACCGCGTGGGAGGCGGGCAGGAATTCGCGCCGCGCCAGGCGGTCGTAGAGGAAAAGCCCGGCGCGGATCAGCCAGGCCGGCCGCGCCCCCGGTCCCTTGCCCGCCTCGTGCGGCATCACGAAGCGCAGCGGGCGCATGATGTGCGGCGCGCAGCGCAACAGCGTTTCGCGCTCGATCAGGGCCTTGCGCACCAGGCCGAATTCGTAATGCTCGAGGTAGCGCAGGCCGCCGTGGATGAGTTTGCTCGAGGCGGACGAGGTGTGCCCGGCCAGGTCGTCCTTCTCGCACAGCACCACGCGCAGGCCGCGGCCGGCGGCGTCGCGCGCGATCGCCGCGCCGTTGATGCCGCCGCCGACGATCAACACATCGCAATCGAAGCTGCCATCGAACCGCTTCACCGCTCCATCCACGGCGCTCTCCCGAAGAATTGCAACCGGTCCAGTGTATGGAAACACATGGCCATCATGTTCGCATAGATCAAGACGTTCCGGTTCGGCCCCTCGATGCGGCCCGATGTGTAAAATCGCAGCATGACGACAACACTCTGCCCGCACCGATGATCCAGCAACGCGCATGGGTGCGCATGCCGTCGGGCAAACGGCTCGACCTGCTGAACCCGACCCCGTTCGATTGGGACGATGCCGACCTCGCGCTCGGCCTGGCCCGCACCTACCGCTGGGGCGGCCATTCGGCGTGGCCGCTGTTATGCCCCTAAAAGCAGTTATAACAATTCGGGCGTGAACGAGCACTAAGTAGCGCCACTACACAGATCAAGACGTCTTTTTGCTTGTCTTGCAACGTGTTCCCTACCAAAATAATGCTAACAAAGCCCACGTCGAACGCTTCCGTCCTGCAACTCCTTGCGACAAATGCACTGATTCGGTCCCGTCCTCGCCGTGCGCTTGTCATAGGCAATTAAGGTCCCTCAGACTGGGGGATGCTCGTGACCGCATTTGCTTTGTGGCCTCATCGAAATTCGTCAAAAGGAAATAGAGACTGTGAATCATGTTCGCGTTTGGGCCAAAGTCAAACTTGACGGTACAGGGAATACTACTCGGCTTCCAGTTATCCTCTTACTTATAGACGGCAAGCTCACCATATTAGAACCCTTGCTCCAGTTTTTTGTAAAATCGCACAAAGGCCGTGGCCATTCATGGATGACAAAGCTTTGTGAGATAGTTGGTCAGTTGTTAGATTATATAAATGCGGATCACGGCCGCAATGAAAAGCCTGTCCAGCTCTTCGAAAGCTTTGTGAGCGCGCTTTACAATGGAACTTTTGACAAAGAAAATCGCGATCCGAGCTGCCTTTGCTGGCTTCCATCTAAGGCGAAGACGATTAACCCCAAACTGTACAGCTTAGAGGAATTTTCAGATTGGATGGCTCGTGCTGGATATGTGCCCGAGTCGCTTAATCCATGGACCGCCGCAACCAACGCTGAGCAGAAATTCAACTGGCTAGCATGGTACCGACAGAATCAGTATTCATTCTTGGGCCACCTCGGGCTATCCAATGGCCGATTCGAGGACTTGGAACAAGCAAGAAAACTAAAGCTCCGGCGCCAACCTATGGGGAAAAATGGTTCGCCCAAAGCATTCCCCGCTGACTACGAAATGGCTCTTTTCCGTGATGGGTTCGTCAGGCCCGGCAAGGAAAACCACGAAGATATCTTAGAAAAATTTGACTGGCGTGGAATATGCATCGCAATGCTCCTCATCTATGGAGCTCGGCGTTTATCTGAGCCTTTTCATCTTTGGAGTGGAGACGTTATGGAGAATCCATCTCGGCCTGGCGAGGCGTTAGTTAGGATCTATCACCCAGTAGAAGGAGCAGCGCCGCAAAATCCTAAGATTAATGGGCGTCCAGTGACTAACCGCCAAGCATATCTTCAAGCGTTTTATCCGGGTTACGGACCACGCGACTCAGCCACCGGAAATTACCACGCTGGATTTAAGGGGCGAGCTTTTACAGACGACAAGGCCCTTTTTATTCATGTGCATTGGCTGCCCTCCGATATGGCCGAGGCATTCATGTGGGCATACCACAACTATATGCAACAGCGCGCTAAGCTAGGGCTTCATGGGTCACGGCACCCGTTCGCGTTTGTCACCCACCAGGGCAAAAATAAGGGTGAGCCGTACACTATCCGCGCCTTCGAAGCAACATGGAAACGCGCAGTGCTGCGGATAGGCTTACCGTATGGGAAAATATATGGAACGACACCACATGGCGGACGACACGGAACTGGCGTTCGCGCAAACAGAGGGGGCGTCAGTCAGTCTGACGCACAGGAAATGTTCGCCCACAGTTCACCCGAATCTCAGCGGACCTACCGATCACCAAGTCCTGAGCAAGTTACCGAATCACTGGTGGCTGCTACGATAAGAATTCAAGATGAGCATCCTGCTGGAGAAATTCGCCCCAGGGCAGCGTCGTTTATCTCAGCCTGGACGAATACTGAGCAAACACATGAACCTTGCAATAAAAAGCATCTTTTCCGAACCGATAAAAACAAATGGCTGCGACATGATTAATGATGAGATATTATCTGCACTGAACATTAAATCGATCGCCCCCGACCGAGAACTGCAACAACAATTTGAAGCAACAGCTGCATATCGCGATCAGAATATGGCCGTTCAAGTAAGGCAACGTTTAGAGCTTTTGCACGGTGTCTGCCGGGAACATTTTGAAAGTGGCGAACGAGATTTCTCTCGCGCTACGCTCTTTGCTAAAGTTTCTCCGTTGTGGAAGTTAAACGATTCGTACGCACTCTTAAGAACGCCCTACTCGCCGTTGATCCAAGCGTGGGCAACCTTTTGTGGTGGACACATAAAAACACCTATTCAAGTCCAACGTGAGCAAGGACGTCAAGAAACAGTTAACTATATTGAGCACCATTTCGAAACACGTGGTTGGTTACCCTCTTGGCAGTTAATCCTTCAAGATGGCTGTACAACCTTTCTCCGAGGGGAACCGTCAGACGCTGGACGGGTGAGACACGTTCATCTGTCAATGGAACAATGGAAGTTAGCTTTTCTTGCCAACGTGCCCCTACCGGTGCAAGATACGTGCGATCGATACTTCGACGACACGTCATCGATTCCTACTTCTGCGTTCGTATATTCGGCACTCAACGAATTCGATAAGGAGTTCGACGAAAATTGGTTCGACGCAGCAATTGAGCGTTGGCGAAAGTGCCGCTTGGCAACCGAACTTTGGAGATTTTCACCTACAACGGACGAATACGGGCTTCGATGGCTCGAATTGCACCCCGAACTAGCCTTGTGGAGGCCAATGGTAATCGAATATCTGGGCTCCCTGATCTCTGACAACGTTAGAAAACCAGCGAAGCTCGCCCTACACGTATTCTTTACTGATTACTTGCTAGAGCAAGGTCTGCCATTAACGCCACAAAAATTCCTTTCAAACGGTTCCTCCCCTCCAGCCTATTCAGAGCTCTGTAAGCACTTGAGCGATATCGAAATGCAAAAGCGCTGCCTGGCGATTGCTTTCTTCATAGAGCATGTACTCGACCGAGGCGAAGGTTTTTTTGAAATAGATAGTCACGGTCACCGTATTCGCACCCCGGGGTACCGTAACCCGCTCCCGTGGACGAAGCACGGAGTAACCGCACCGGAACGCCCTGCGAAGGTCAAGCTACGACGTGGGTTGCAGAAAGACGCAGATATGTCGTTCTTGACGTACCTTAATCCCCAGCTTGAACAGTGGCGAGCATACGCCGTAAGCTGGATCTCTTCTGTCAAAGCGAACGTCGGCGGTGCAAGGACAGCGATTAAACATTTTATTGTTGATTATATCGTTAACGAGCGCCTACCTACTGATCCATCAGTACTGCTTTCTCTCGAATGGCAGAAAAATAACACGTTACCCCTTTATCGAGAAACAGCACTTCATGCAGTTGGGCTCAAACATGCTGGCCCGCAATGTGACAAAGCGGCCGAATTCCTCGATTATGTATTGGAAACGTATTACTCTGCCGACGATGATTTCGGCAGACGGACGGTATCTGGGGATTATCATAATTTCCTAATCGACCAAGCCGGCGATATTGTTAGACGCGCTAATCATGGGACTCACTCAAATAAAGATGTGCTTCCTAGTAGATATATTCGGTATCTGCGTGAGTTAGTGTGCCCAGAAGGTTCGCAGTACTTGCGCGACCTCGTTTGGGCGCACAACGCACTTCCGCTAGGCGACTGGTTCGAAGTCGAGCCATCGATGATCGACGAACAAGACCCTGATTGCGTTTGGCGAGTACGGACTCGAACCAATAAAACTGCCAACGCTCCTGAGCGCCCAAGTGAGGTATATGAGTTGTGGTCACCTGCGCGGGCTATTGCCCTAATGGTGAAGTTAGAGCTGCCAATGCGAACGTATCAGGTAAGAATGCTGGACAGTGGCGAGGCTGACACATGGCGCTACGAAGGCAGCACGCTAGAGACATGCCGACGTGGCGAGGCTATCTATCACGCAGGCTCATTTGTGAAGAACAATAGTTCTATTGTCCCAAGGGTAGGTAAAACTGAACGCTCCGCAGGCGTATTTCGCCGCATGCCTGACGCCCTTTCTGGAAAAGTATTCACGGGGTTGTACGTAAATACTAATAAAACCCAAGATCGTGGCAAGGACAATTGGGATCGAGGATACGTGATTCCATGGCAACATAGTAAGGTCTTGTACTGGTGCGAAAAATTGCGGAACTGGCAAGCGAAATACAATTCGGTTAAATCGCTAACACCTTGCTTATCCCTGCCTGAGAAGGTTTTTTCATTGAAATCGGACCTACAAAAGCAGCAGATGGGAAGCATGTGCTTTCTCTTCCGAGATCCAACAGGCGGCCCTGGAGAGAACGCCTGGCCTATTACGGACAGCAAACTATCGATGTTGTGGACGCGAGCATTAGAAGCGCTTGAGACAATCTGTGCGGAAAAAGGACATACAGGGATCGACGGTGCACGAATACAGTTTCTACCAGGAGATAAGCGGAGCACTGGTGCACATGCAACGTTTTATTCACTGCATTCTCTGCGTGTTTCGCTTATCACTCACCTTGCGACCGAAGGCGGCGTCGAGATGCATATACTCTCCGAGTGCATCGCTGGTCACGCGCGTATCTTGATGACTCTTTATTACAAGAAGTCGGGCGTTGTCTACGTGAGCGAGGCGATGGAAGCCGCATCGTTCCGACTCAAGGAAGAAACGGTCGAGCAGAAAAACTGGATCCGCTGGCTGAAGGAGGCCACTATCAAGCAACTGGAGGTAAATTCAGCGGCCGTGGATATGTCAGTTATAGGATGCGTTAAAGATGCATTTAATGAAGGCGCTCCAAACCTTCTTAGAACTAATTTAGGGATATGCGCGAAAAGCGGCATGGCCTGCGATACGGGCGGAACAATCATGGACGAAGATACCGGGAAGATATCGCATGGGGTGGTACCGGGTTATCCGCAGCAAAAGAACTGTGTGCGTTGCAGATGGTTTTTGACAGGTCCAGCTTTTCTTCAAGCACTCGTTCACCACTGGAACCTCATGCACTTTAACCTCGGCGAAAATGGCCACCGCTACCTTAAGGTCGCACAAGAGGTAGCGGAACTTGAAGCGTCAATCCTAAGTTGTCAAAAACTAGGTGTGACGTTTGAAGGAGAAGCCCGCCTTGAGAACCTGCGGCATTCATTATCAGTACTCTACGATGGGAACGAAAAACTTGCTTCCGATTCTCTTGCGACAATGAAACTGATCGTTCGTTGCAAACATATTATCGACGCTGCGAAGGATCACGATAGCGGGGTAGTGCTCATCGCCCTCGGAGGGATTGATGAGGTAACAATCAACGTGCGGGAGTGTAGCGAGCTAGAGCAAGTGCTAACGGCGGCAGTTGGTTCTACAATTTACGTGGACGAGGATGCACACAGGGCTGTACTCAAGGCGGGAAATGCGTTTGACCGTATGCTAGCGATGAATGGAAAGGATCCTGTATTCTTCAAAATTAGCGAAGATGAGCTCCCTAAAGTAGTTTCACACATGACAAAATTGCTTCAAGCCTATACGGGGAGCATCAGTCGAGCTGTTCCCTTTGTTGAAGGAGTTAAGCAGCTATCATCGCTTGGGCTCTTTGGAGACACAGACGAGATCCTTCGCTTAGGCTCCGCTGGCCTCGCACTGCAGTTGAGCAGCACGGACGACCTAGGCCCTATTCTGGTTCCAAGCGACCGTGAAACCATCCCCAGCACTCTAAAAGAAACTACTGTGACGGAAAGTGATTGATATGGGAAACCATCCTTTACTTGCACCTGAAGACATCGCGCAATTGTTGAAATCTGGGGCGAAGACACCACGCACAGTAAATTCTCTGAATATCATCCATGAAGTCTGCAAAGAACAGTTTGAACGCGGAAGCAAGGATTTTAGCTATAGCACCATTGGAAAATTATCTGAGCGTTTGGGCGGGCCAAAAGCACAACCCATCCGCAATGCAGCTGGCGCAGTGTATAGAACGCTAATCGACGCATGGGAAAAATTTTCTGAAACTGGAAAGTCCAAGGTATCAGCGCCCAGGTCCCAAAGTTTGGGAGACGACGTGCTCTCATTGATTGACGACTCTGTTGCGAGGGTGCTAGTTCAGAATTACCTCTCTGAAAATAGGAAGCTAAAGCATGAGAACGCAGTGCTTAAAGTCGCAGCCAAGGAAACGGTGATGATTGACCTGTCAGGCAAAACCCGTTCCAATCCGTCGGGAGTTGAGGTAGTAACGCCTGCTAGCTTTTTACTTGAACAGGAGCGACTGGCCTTACGTAATGCAATTAGTGCAGAAAATATTCGAAAACAAGGATGGACCATCGATGAGCAAACCGGCTCAGTTAGCAAAGGTCCGTTACCTGTCTTTAGCCCAGGCTTTGCAAGCGCGATAAGAAAAATACTTGGAGAAGTCGAATAAATCGGTACCGAACAAACGGATTGAAAACGCGAATAGTGTCTCGCTAGCTCACTTGCATATTCTTGTTCTCGGACCGCATTGAGCTGCTTTCTATGTGACCGAAGTGGCTTAACTTAAAAGAAAGCAAACTTTGCTGCTACGGTTTCTATCAGGATTAGCAATAGTGTCAGACGCAAGCTAATCAGCCTGTCAAGTTTAACGTAAGAACAGTTGGCGCCTGCGAATAATACATTTCGCCTTTCCATTTCATTTATCGTGCTTAATTTCAAATGGGGTTGCCTGGTACTTTAACTCTTCAAAACGTTCCATGAACAACTGGTAAGCCTTATCAGGCCCAACAGGCACAATTTTCAATGGATGAGGTCGAGGCAGGTGACCCCATTCCAGCCAAGCAGGAGGCAGCAGGTCACGTAATTCCGTTGCCATGGAAACCAAATCTGCTTCTTTTATGACAGGGTAGTCGTCGTTAAACCCAAAGCGCCGGCGTAATGCGTTCTTAACGGGTTCAATATGCGATTTTACGTATTCACGCCCTAACATTACCTTTACAGGCGATGGCCAATCCCCGAGAAACTCTTCACAGTCATGCATGAGAGCTGCATATGCCATAGGCTCTGGCACGAGACGCGACACCATAACTGAATGTTCGGCAACCGAATACCACGGTCTGGCAGCACCGCCCCACCGGGGTTGCGAGGCAAGACACAGGGCGATGTCAGTAATCGGCAACCCAGTGGCGTCTGGAGCTAGCAAATCAAGGACGTAGCCGGACGGCAGCAAAATCGAAGTACGCCCATCCGGCTTATCTAGGAGTTCAAGTTGCATTTGTGAATAATACAGCGTGTCAATCATGACTTTTTCGCCCAGCCTCCAGCAGTGGAGCTGTGCCCAATCCCGTCTGAAGTTCAGGCTCTGCCTTCCTCCTACGTTTCGGTAGCATCGTCGATCTGAAAAGTTTGGGTGGGAGGCAGTGAACGCCATCCTAGTGTACCTTGCATATCACGGTTCAGTGCGTTTCAAGCGAAGTGCGTTGGCGATAACGGAGACACGGCTTAGAGCGCCTAGCAAAACCTTGACATACCTTTAACAGATGAGTGCGCACGCTAGCGAAAAAAAAGTTTGTGGATGTCGGCTCGCCGCTCATTAGAAATGCAGTCTGCGGAACCCATGTAGCTACCCAAGAGTGCGTTCAACGAACCAACGGCGCCGGTCCAGTTGTTCGCGTGACTCCACGCCGTAGCGTGCGATTCGTGTTGAGATCCCTCGCCGTCGCAGGGGGCCAGGGCGAGCTAAAGGACACCGGGACGACGCACCCGACAAACCCTAGGTCATGCTGCCCTAGCGGCGATCCCGAACGTGGCGCGGCAATTCCAAAAGGACAACAAGATCGAAGTCGGCTCGGCACTGAAGGGAACTCCGATGGGTGACTCGCGGACTTCCCGGTCTTCGATGGCGACGGGACCGAGCACCACGCCTACAACTGAGGAAGAACAGAGAGTTGTTCTACTGAAGCATTCCTTTGTAAGGTGAGCTATCTGATAGCTCGTAGTGCGGAGATAAGGTCCGACGCAACTTCGCGAACAAACATGACTTTCTCCGGACTTACAGAGTCGCCATGGACGGCAGGTGAACAAACTCGATACGCATCTTGTACAGCGTGTCCCAAGTCTTGGGGAAGCACGCCTGCAGCAATCAGCTCCCTCAGCATTTGAATACCGGGAACTGGCCGGCTACGCACGCCGCTTTGCGCAGCGAGACGTCGAAGTTCACGTTCAAGGTTGTATCGAGTCTCAAACAGAAACGCGACTTCCTCCGGCACGTTAATGTTGGCTTGGGTGGTCAGAGGCGCTCCGCGTTCGGCAAATGCGGAAGAAATTGCAGACTTGATTTCTTCAAGCATCCCAGGAAGTTCGGAATCTTTTGGCGGCGATGGCATGTTGAATATAGGACTCACGGTGGCTCTCACATCTACCGCATTCCGGATGTCGTTCCGGATGTCCCCGATTTGCGCGGTGAGGTCTTCCTTGAGTTCTTCAATTTCGTTCTTCAGCGTCACGCCAAAAAGTTCTACCTCCGTAAACAGGGGCGACAAAAGCAAAGCCATCCAAACGCCGAACACTGCGATGTCTGCCGCAGCAGCCTTGCCCGAAAGCAGATCAGGAAAGCGCGCCCATAGGAAATACGTGAGTGTGCCCACCAGTACAGCCCACCAAACCAACTTTGCCCCATTTGGAATCTTCATGACCTATAAACCCTAGATACTCGCACGAGAAATGATTGACACTTCGCCAACAAACTTCCTTATTGTAACAAGTTAAAGCGGCCTCTTACCAACGACTTGAACCTCAATCAGCCCTGGAGTGCTTCGGTACTGCAGGGGCTTTTTTTCGTCTCTATGACGCCGCACTGCTGGACTTCCCGGTCTTCATCCACATCCTATAGAAGCACCTAGGACTCTCAGAACCGACTAACGTCCAGTACGACATCGCACGCACCGCCAGCTGCCAAAGCCTTTTGAGTCTGGCTGGGTTTGACTGGTCCGTTCCCGACTACAGTACGGCCAGCCGGCAGCAAAAGACGCTGCAGGTCGTCCTCCAGACGGCTCTGGTGCAAATTATCGATGAAGGCGCCCGAACCTGCCGGTTCGCCGGCTGGGTTCACGCAGCTAGAACAGCTGCCCAGATTTCGGACGGAGTTTGTCCCTGAGTTGTCAGAGCACCTACGTCAAACTGGGCTTTGCGAATGCGATGCATGAGCTCGACCCCACGGCCAAGCATGGCGCCGAGCCTGGACTTGACGTTGCGATGGTCTTGCTCGATCAGATTGTTCAGGTATTTTGATGAGCGAAGCTTTGCTAAGGCAGGAAGCCGTCCTTGCTCTTGAAGTTCGCGAACGGCCCGGTGAGACGCAGCGTAACCGTCCAGCGTGATCGTATCGGGCGACTGACGCTGGGAGCGCAGAGCCTTTCGAAAGAAAGCTTTCACTGAAGCGACGTTGCGACGTGGGCTTAGCCGGAAGTCAACTGTCTTGCCTAACGCATCCACTGCACGGTAGAGATATGCCCATCGACCGCGGATCCGCACGTATGTTTCGTCCACTCGCCAGGAGCTGCCGGCCGACGTCGCGAAGCGGCTCCAGCGTTTGTCGAACTCAGGTGTATACCGCTGCACCCATCGAAGAATTGTCGTGTGAGCGATCGGTAAGCCTCGCTCGGCCATCATCTCGACCAGATCCCGGTACGAACGCTTATAGCGTAGGTACCAGCGCACGCAAAGGATGATGATCTCTTGTTCGAAGTGCCGGCCCTTGAACAGGTCGCTCTTGCTCGTGTGACTACGCATGTCAGGCAAAGGTCGTCATTCTAGCCGAGCTGCACGTTTGCACCAGAGCCGAATATTTAATATCGAGCTGATAACCATCGGTAATCCCCCCATTTTTAGAGCGGGCTAAAAGTAGAGGTTAAGCGGCAAGGGCAAGTTTCTGTTTTGGTGTAATGCCGCCGAGTGCCATGTTGGGCCGGTCGTGATTGTAGGTCCACAACCAGTTG
>JAQGMC010000147.1 GCA_028292545.1 Paucimonas sp. | reverse complement strand
TTGCCGCTGGACGCCATGTTCACCTTGCCCGGATTCGCCTTGAGATAAGCGGTGAAGCTTTTCAGGTCGGTAATCTTGTTATTGGCAGCGAAGGCTGGATTGAGAACCAGCACGTTCGGAACCGATGCGACCAGCGTGACCGGCGCGAAATCCTTGATCGGGTCGTAGGGCAGTTTCGGGTAGAGGGACTGGTTGATGCCATGCGTGCCCACGGTGCCCATGAGCAGGGTGTAGCCGTCAGCAGGCGCCTTGGCGACCAGGTCGGCGCCTACGTTGCCGCCGGCGCCGGGCCGGTTGTCGATGACAACAGACGTGCCGAGCGACTTGGTCAGCTCTGCGCCGACCGCGCGGGCCAGCAGGTCAGTCGTGCCCGCTGCCGCAAATGGCACGACGATACGGATCGGCTTGGATGGATAAGTGTCGCAAAAGGCGGCGCCGCTTGCGGCCAGGCTCGCACCGGCCACTATCGTGGCGAGGAGGTTCTTGAGTTTCATATCGTCTCTCTTTATGTTTGGATGTCGGCCGCTCCGCTGCCAACGGCTTCGGCGTCGGTCGGTGCGGGAAACAAGACCGCGCCGGAGCGCTGGAAAGGATACTACGATATGGCACATGCAAAACAGGCTTCCCGCCTGCTCCCCTGTAATGGTCCGTCGCATCATGGAGAAGCCGATGAGTTTGCTGCAACCGTTTCACACACGTCCCATGCTGCTCGGCGAGTGCCCGCTTTGGGAACCGCGCGCGAATGCGCTCTACTGGATCGACATCGAGGATAAATCGGTGCATCGACAGCAGGCGCCGGGCGGGCAGCACATGATCTGGCGCCTGCCTTCCGAACCCGGTTGCATTGCCCGTGCCGAGTGCGGCCTGGTGGTCGCCATGCGCAGCGGCATCGCCTTGCTCGATACCGAAAGAGGCCAGCTGGAGCACCTTGCCGACCCGCCCTTTGACCCCGCGCTGCAGCGCTTCAACGACGGCAAATGCGACGTGGCCGGGCGCCTGTGGGCAGGCACGATACATGAGCCGCGCGACGGGCCGCGGGCTTCGCTTTATCGCTTTGCTGACGGCCGGATGCGCGATATGGCGCTGCCAGTGACGGTTTCCAACGGGCTGGCTTTCGCCCCGGATTGGCGCACCATGTATCACGCCGACACGACGGCGCACTGCATCTGGACTTATCAATTCGACCTTGCCAGCGGCGAGTTAGGCACGAAGCGCCTGTTGCGTCGCTTCGACCCGACCCGCGGTGCAGCCTACGGCGGGCGGCCCGACGGCGCGGCGGTCGACGCCGAGGGCGCGTACTGGATTGCGATGTACGACGGCGGGCGCTTGCTGCGCCTGGCCCCGGATGGCGAAATCCTGCGCGAAGTGCTGTTGCCAGTGCGCTGCCCGACGATGATTGCCTTCGGCGGGGCGGATTTGAAGACGCTGTTCATCACGTCGGTCAGCCACAAGCGCGCGGATTCTGAACTGGCCGCGCATCCGCTGTCCGGCATGGTGTTGCAGATGCAAGTGGATGTGCCGGGGCGGATTGAACCCATGTTCCAGTCTCATTTCTTGGGAGGTTTATGAAATCTTATGTCCTCGCGCTGGACCAGGGCACGACCAGCTCGCGCGCCTTGCTGTTCGATTGCACGGGAAAAGTCATTGCGCTCACTCAGCGCGAGTTCCCGCAGTATTTCCCGGCGCCCGGACTGGTCGAGCACGACGCCAATGAAATCTGGCGCTCCCAGTTGGCAGTCGCGCGCCAGGTGATGCAAGAGGCGAATGTTGCTGCCAGCGAGGTTGCGGCGCTGGGCATCGCCAACCAACGGGAAACGACCGTAGTCTGGGACCGGGCAAGCGGCGAGCCGGTTCACAATGCGATTGTCTGGCAAGACCGGCGCACAGCCCGCCGCTGTGAAGAACTGCGCCGCGCCGGAAAAGAGGCCGCAGTTCACGCCAGGACTGGCCTGCTGCTCGATCCCTATTTCTCCGCTTCCAAACTCGAGTGGCTGCTTGAGAATGTTCCTGGCTTGCGGCGCCGGGGCGAGCGCGGTGAACTGGCCTTCGGCACCGTGGATAGCTGGCTCGCGTTCAAGCTTTGCGGTCGGCATGTAACGGATCCATCCAATGCCGCCCGGACCCTGCTCTTCGATATCCACAAATGCGCCTGGGACGACGAGCTGCTCGCGCTCTTCAATGTCCCGCGGTCGATGCTCGCCGAAGTCGTTCCGACCAGCGGCGTGGTGGGTGACATTGATCCTTCCCTCCTGGGCGGCTCGATTCCGCTGGCAAGCCTGGCTGGCGACCAACAGGCAGCTTGCTTTGGCCAGGCTTGCCTCTCGCCCGGGATGGCGAAGAACACTTATGGCACGGGTTGTTTCATGTTGATGAACACCGGCTTGCAGCCGGTGGATTCGAAGCATCAGCTGCTCAGTTCGATTGCATGGACGCGTGAGGGCGATGCCCACGCAGCCAGGCCGCGCTACGTCCTGGAAGGAAGCGTGTTCACTGCAGGCGCCGTGGTCCAGTGGCTGCGTGATGGCCTGGGCCTGATCGCCTCGTCGCCGGATGTGGAACCGCTCGCCGCCAGCGTGCCGGATAGCGCCGGCGTGTATTTCGTACCCGCTTTCACCGGCTTGGGCGCGCCTTACTGGGATGCGGACGCAAGGGGCGCAATTGTTGGACTGACACGGGGCAGCACCGGTGCGCATATTGCCCGTGCGGCGCTGGAGAGCATCGCCTATCAGTCAGCCGAACTGCTATTGGCCATGCAGCAGGATGCGGACATGCCAATCGCGGAATTGCGCGTGGACGGTGGCGCTGCCCGGAATAACTTCCTGATGCAATTCCAGGCCAACCTGTCAGGCTTGCCGGTAGTCCGGCCTGCGATCACGGAAACCACGGCCGCCGGCGCTGCTTACCTGGCGGGCCTGGCGACGGGAATCTGGGCGGAAGAAGCTCAAGTCGCGGAAATGTGGAAGCAGGAAAAACGTTTTTTCCCCGAATGGGAGCCGGCGCGGCGCAGCGAGCGGATGCATGACTGGCGGGCCGCGGTGAAAAGAACCCGCAGCGAATGAGCGCAGAGTGCTAAGCGCTGCCAGCAAGAAAAGCGCGCCGCGGGACCAGTCCCGGGTTTATTGCGAGCTATACGGTAAGACGGCGGCGCCGGCGCTCCTTCAAGGCGCCAGTTGTCGCGCGTGGAATCGCAGATGGTCCTCGACGAAGCTGGCGATGAAGTAATAGCCATGATCATAGCCACTATGCAGGCGCAAGCTGAGCGGCTGGCCGACCGCGGCACATGCCTGCTCGAAAAGCTCTGGATGCAATTGCTGCTGTTCGAGATAGGTGTCGGCCAGCCCTTGGTCGATCAATATGCCTTTCGGGAAAGGGGCGCCGAACTGCATCATCATCAGCTCGGTCGCGTCGTGATCCAGCCAAGCGGCGCGGTCAGGGCCCAGGTAGCCTTTAAATGCCTTCTCGCCCCAGGCACAGCGGGTCGGCGCGGCGATCGGCGCGAAAGCCGACACAGACTTGAACAAATCGCGATGGCGCAGAGCCAAGGTCAGCGCCCCGTGCCCGCCCATGGAATGGCCGAAGATGCCGATGCGCGCCGGATCGGCGCCGAAATCGGCAATCGCAAGCGGCACCAACTCCTGCACCAGCCAAGATTCCATCCGGAAATGGGCTGACCACGGTTCCTGTGTCGCATCCAGGTAAAAGCTTGCCCCATGCCCGAAATCCCATTCGCTGCGCGGCTGTGCGATACCGGTATTGCGCGGGCTTGTGTCCGGTGCTACCAAGATCAGGCCAAGCTCGGCTGCCAGCCGTTGGGCACCGGCTTTGATCATGAAGGTTTCTTCGGTACAGGTCAGGCCGGCCAAGTAGATCACCGCCGGTAGCCTCTGCCCATCCGCATGCGGCGGCACAAATACCGAGAAGCGCATCGGCAACTTCGTATGCGCAGACGCGTGTTTGTAGAAGCCTTGCTTGCCGCCGAAGCAGAGGTGCTCGCTGAGGATGTCGTGCATGTTGTTGAATTTGCTTGCCGTGAAAGCGCGCATTGTAGCGGCAAGGGGGCATCACGTGGGTAAGACTGCGCTGAACAGCAACTAGCTGTAGCAGCTGGTGCGCCTGACGACTTTTCAGGAGTGGCAAACCATCAGGAATTGAAGGACTCCATTCACTCGTTCATCGTGCCGAAGCAGATCTGAGCGATCCGAACTTGGGTGAAGACGGAATTGCGTGCGGCCGGGTGCTCACCTGGAATAGCGCTTGACGTCCGGGTAATACTGGGGCGCCTCACGCCGGTCGAACATGCCATAGTCGCGGATGATGCGTACGTGGCGCAGGCGGGCAGCTGGCGGCAACCTGAGGCTGTGTCCGGTAGCCTCGGCTGCAGCAGCATCGCGCCAGGTCATGAGCAGGATCGCATCGCCTGGGTTTAGCACCGCCTCGAATACATCCCACGAGATCAAGCCTGGAGGATCAAGCTCAAGTCCAAGGCGCGTCGCGACCTGGTGTGGGCTCCGGTCCTTGATCCAGCTTACAGGCAAGGCGCAATCGACCAAGACAAGTGTCGATCCGGCACCAACCTCGGTCTCGTCAAGCCGCTGCTCGGGCAGCGCCTGACCCCGCGCTTGGCGATTGTCACGGGTGACTTGGCCGACCCGCAGATGATAGTCGCGAAAGACCTGGTCTCTTCCTTTTTGCTGCACCTCGTGATGGACCGCCTTGGTCCGCCACCGAACCAGGGCTTTCTCATCGTGCCACGTCGACACCGAAACCAGCCAGCCGTGACGAGTGAGGCTGCGGTAGCGCGCATTTTCAAGGAAGCCCTCGATCTGCTCCAGCTCCGGGCGCAGCATCTTGCCGTACCCCAGATAAGCGTCCCACTGTTCAGCTTTGGGTTCGACTTCGAAAATGACAGCGAACATGGCAAGGTTCCATTTGATAGGCTCTGAAATTCCTACTCTGATGATGGCGGAGCGCGCGCAGGGCGGGTCGCGATGAGCGATAGAGAGCATAGCGTCCACTAAAAATCAGGTGGACACTATCGTCCTTGCGATCGCTCTAGCATTCAAGATGGATGGCTGGGCGCTTGCGTTCGGCGGCACAAAAGCAAAAAGGCCCCGTTCACATTTGAACGGGGCCTTTTCTAATAAAAGCCTGACGATGACCTACTTTCACACTGGTTGCAGCACTATCATCGGCGCGAAGTCGTTTCACGGTCCTGTTCGGGATGGGAAGGGGTGGTACCGACTTGCTATGGTCATCAGGCATGACTTGTTGACTGTTTGTTGGGGCGTTGGTGCTGCCCCGAACAAGCAATCCAATCTGGAAGAAGTAAATTTTGTATTACATGGGCGTGATGCACAATTGGCATACGCTACTCACTTGTCTATGACCTTGGGTCAAGGTTATAGGGACAAGCCACACGGGCAATTAGTATCAGTTAGCTTAACGCATTACTGCGCTTCCACACCTGACCTATCAACGTCCTGGTCTCGAACGACCCTTTAGGGAGATCAAGTCTCCG
>JAQGMC010000111.1 GCA_028292545.1 Paucimonas sp. | reverse complement strand
GATAAGCAGCCTTCAATCGTTCGTCGGCAAGAAGCACTTTGCCCGGTCCCTCCAGCACGACCCGGCCGTTCTCCAGCACATAGGCACGGTCGGCGATGTTCAGGCAATGCTTCACATTCTGTTCAACCAGCAGGATCGGAATGCCGCGGCTGCGGATGGCGTCGACTGTTTCAAATACCAGCGCCACCATCTTTGGCGCCAGGCCCAGCGTCGGTTCGTCCAGCATCAGCAAGCGCGGCTTGGCGATCAGCCCGCGGCCGATGGCAACCATCTGCTGCTCGCCGCCGGAAAGCGTGCCAGCCAGCTGCTTCAGGCGTTCCTTCAACCGGGGAAGCAGGGTCAGCACCTCTTCCATCGTGGCCTTCCTGTCGGCGCGGGCGCGGGTTGAATAGGCGCCCAGTTCAATGTTCTCTTGCACGGTCATGAAAGGAAACAGCTTGCGCCCTTCCGGCACATGCACCAGCCCAGCCTGGGCGCGGCCATGGGCAGGCATTTGCCCGATGTCCGCGCCGCAGAATTCGATCTTCCCTGTGCAGCGCACGCCCATGCCGGAAATTGCGTTGATGGTCGTTGTCTTGCCGGCGCCATTGGCGCCAACAATGGTCACCACTTCCTTCTCGCGCACCTCGATGCTGACGCCAAACAAAACCTGCAAGTCGTCGTAATGTGCATGGATATCGGTGGCGGCCAGCACGGGCAAAGCCTGGCTGGAGGCGGTCGTCATTGCATCAATCGTTGCATCAATCATTGGATCAGGAACTCCTCGCCCAGGTAAGCTTCGATGACGCGTGGCGAACTCGCGATTTCCGCGGGCGGGCCCTCGGCTATTTTTTCGCCGTGGTGGACAACGACGATGCGTGAGCAAAGCGACATCACCGCCGGCATCACGTGCTCGATCAGCAAGATCGTGATGCCCGACGCATTGAGTTCGCGCACCAGGCTCATGATCTCGCGCGTTTCCGTCGGCGTGAGTCCATTCATTACCTCATCCAGCAGCAAGAGCCGGGGTCGCGTGGCCAGGGCACGCGCCACTTCCACCCGCTTGCGCAGCGCGATAGGCAGCGAGCGGGCTGCAACGTCGCGATAGCGCGTAAGCCCGGTCTGGTCGACGATAGCCTCGGCCACCGCATACGCTTCGGCACGAACCTGGAGTCTGGCAAAGGCGCCGATCACCACGTTCTCAATCACCGACATATTGCCGAAGGGGCGAACGATCTGGAAGGTGCGGGCCAGCCCGGCCTTGCAAACCCGGTGCGAGGGAAGATGGGTAATCTCGCTGCCGGCGAAGTTCACCTTGCCCGAGGTCGGTGCGAACGCGCCTGCAATCAGGTTGAACAGCGTCGTCTTGCCGGCGCCGTTGGGGCCGATCAGTCCAACGATCTCACCTTCCAGGACATTGAAACTGACGTTGGACACGGCAGCCAGCCCGCCGAAGCGCTTGCTGAGTTGCTGGACTTCAAGCAGCATTTTTACCCCTCCAGCGGCGGATCAATTTTGGCACCCCGATGATCAAGCCTTCAGGCATGAAGCGCAGCACAAGGATCAACAGCGTTCCATACACGATCAGGTACAGGCCGCTGCGTTCGCCGCCCCAGGTCGCGCGCAGGTAAATTTCCAGCGTCGTGATCAGGAGCGCCCCCAGGATGGGACCCAGCGGCGTGCCCATGACGCCAATAATGCACATCAAGGCAAACTTGATCGACAGGTCAAAGGAAAACACATAGCCGGGATCGACAAAGCCGATGTACTGCGCGTAAAACGTACCGCCCAGCGCAGTCAGGAAGCCGCTGATGGCAATGAACACAATCTTGAGCAGCCGGCAGTTCACGCCAAGGGCTGCGGCTGCCGGCTCATCTTCGCGCATAGCCGCCAGCTGGTAACCAACACGTGACTTGCTGAGCCAGACGCAAAAGAGATAAATCAGCACCACGTAAGCCAGGATGATGAAAGTCCAGGGCAGCTTGCTCGAAAAAATGAAGTTCTCGAAACCGGGCTGGAACGCAATAGGCAGGCCCTCATTCCCCTTGGTCACTTCACGCCAGCGTGCCGCGACGATTTGCAGCACGGCCGCCAGCGCCACTGTCACCAGCCCGAAATAGGGGCCGCGCAAGCGGGTTGCCGCAAAGGCCATGAAGGCGCTCACCAGCAACACCAGTGCGCCGCCGGCAATCATGCCGATCCAGGGCGAGATATCGAGGTGCAGCTTCAACAGGGTTGAGGTATAGGCCCCCAGGCCAAAGAAGGCTGCATGGCCAAGCGAGAGCTGGCCGGCGAAGCCGCCGGCGATATTCCATGCGCTGGCCAGGCTGGCCCACAGCAGCACCAGGATCAGCGCATCCTGCAGATAGGCACTGCTGGTGCCCAGCGGTATGAACAGCGCAAGCGCCAGCAGCGCCAGCGCCAGTGCATGCTCCTTGAAGCTGTGATTGTTCGCCAGAGCAGGCGCTGTTGCGCCTGGCATGCCAGGCACGGCGTTGGCCAGGGGTAGTTTGATGATGCGGCTCATGGTTTTTACAACTCCTCCGCGCCGCGCTGCCCGAACAGGCCGGCCGGCCGCACCAGCAATACGATCATGAATACGACGAAGTACAGCACCTCTTTCCAGGCCGAGCCGACGATGAAGCCGCCCACCGTATCGAGGAAGGCGACGATGATGCCGCCAGCTAGCGCGCCCATGGTGCTGCCCAGCCCGCCCAGCACCACCACCACAAAGGCCACCATGACGAAATGCAGGCCTACGGTTGGATAAGTGGGGAACAGGGGCGCCATCAGTGTGCCGGCCACGCACACGCATGCGGTGCCAACCATAAAGGCCACCATGAAGACGCGCTTGGTATCAATACCCATCAGGGTTGCCGCATTCCTGTCCTGCGCGGTGGCGCGGGTGGCGCGGCCCATGAAGGAAAAGCGCAGCCAGGCAAACAGGCCAAGCGTGAAGACCGTCGCCACCACGAAGGCAATCGCTTGCGGCATGGTGATGAAAGCGCCGGCGATATTGAAAACCTTGTCGCCATAGGGCAGCTTGAGCTGGCGGAAATCGCCGCTGAAAAGGAGCAGTGCCAGGTTTTGCAGCACGATCGAAACGCCCAGCGTGGTAAAGATTTGCACCACATGCGAACGCCCTATCACGGGGCTGATGATCAGCCGGTAAATCACAAAGCCAAAGAGCAGTGAAATCGGTATCCCGACCAGCAGGCCCAGGTAGGGATCAAGCCCCACAAAAGACAGGCCGATTGCCAGGTACATGCTCATCATCAGGAATTCGCCATGGGCGAAATTCACGATGCGCATGACACCGAAAATCAAGGTCAGGCCGACGCTGGCCAGGGCATAAATGCCCCCCAGTACCAGCGCTGAAGCGATCAGTTGGGGTAAAGCTTCAATCATGTCGGGAACCTGTCACTTGATCCGTCATTGAACAGCACGTCCTGCAAGACAGGCCGCCGCAGTGGACAGCGGCGGCCTGCATGGGGAAGGCTATTTCCGGTCAGCCCACTTCGGCAAGGGAACGTTACGTGCCGGCGCGACCGCGAATTTTTCGGGCCATACCGTGATCTGGTTACCGTTTTGCCACTGCGTCACGGGAAACAGCACGCGCTCATCCAGATTCTGGCCATTGGCATCGAACTTCGCGCCCCAGCCATGCACCAGCGAGCCAATCGGTATATCCAGGCCCGTGGCCGCAGCGCGGAACTTGTCCGGATTCAGGTCGCCACCCGTTTTTTTCAGGATCTCGGCCAGCACCGCCACGCCGGTCGCGCCCAGCAGGGCCGATCCGCCATAGGGCTCTTTGTAGGTGGCTTCATAACGCTTCTTCACTTCGACCTCAAGCGCGGCGCCGTCTTTGGAAAGAGCATTCAGGTTGATGTCATTGGCCTGGTTGACCGTGAACGGGCCTTCCGCGATGTTGCCAAAGGTCTTGCCAAAGTCAGGCGAGCCAAAGCCAACCGCGCCGGCGCTTACCAGTGCCTTGATGTTGAAATCCAGCTGGCGCGCCTGGCGCCAGAAAAGGATGGAGTCATTGGTATAGGTCGCCGCGACGATCACATCAGGCTGCAAGGCTTTCAGCTTCAGGATCAGCGGCGTGAAATCGGCCATCGCGTTGCGGTTGTAAAACTCGGTCGCCACGACGGTCATGCCCAGGGTTTGCGCGCGCTTGCGCCCTGCTTCGGTAATGCCCTGGCCGAAAGCCGAGTCTTCGCTCAGGAAAGCCAGCTTGATTTTCTTGAGGTCGATGCCGAGTTTCTTTTGCAGTGAGTTCTTGATGAACTCGACATTGTTGTATCCCATGCCGCCGGCATCGGCCGCAGCCCGGTAGGTGTTCTTGTAGCCGCGCTTGGCATAGCGGGTATCCAGGCAGGACACCTCGAAGTAAATTGCATTGTTGCGCTCGGCGACGTCGCTGCCGGGCAGGCACATGCTGCTGGAGAAGGTGCCTGCAATCAGCTTGACGCCTTCACGGTTGATCAGCCGCCCTGCTTCATTGGTGGCCGAGGTGGCGTCCGGCGCATCACCAACCACCCAGGTCAGCTTTTTGCCGTTGATGCCGCCGCGCTCATTGATGATGTCGCGCATGTTTTCCATGCCGTTGAGTTGGCGTCGCCCTTCATTGGCGATAGGCCCGCTCAAGGGTTGCAGCACGCCGATGCGGATCTCATTCTGGTTTTGCGCCATGGCGGACTGGCTGGCCATGGCACAGGCACCGGCTACCCCAAGCACCAGGGCGCGCCGAAAGAATCTTCCCATCTCATTTAGTGTGGTCGTTTTCACTGTCGTTATCCTTTGGTCGCTCTCTGAAAGGTTGGGGGACGAAACACTGCTTACGTTGAAGCGGACTGCGGTCTGGATTCGGCTGCCAACTCTTCCTCGATGCGGCGGCGCAGGATATTGCGCACCTGGACGCCGGGGGCGTCGACGGCAAGATGCACTTCGCGGGCATTCGGGTTGATGTTGATGGTGCGCTGCTGGAGTTCGAGGATTTCAGTGTCTTCCTCGAACGCTTCCAGCACGACGTCATAGATTTTTTCAGTGATGCTGGGATCACGCTGCCAGTTGCGGTTCGATTCGGCCCAGAAATAATGGCAAGTGGTTTCCGTCTCCGGCGTGATGCAGTTGATGTTGTGCCGCACCAGCGCCTTGGAGGGATCGATCTTGCCTTCCGGTGCACCGGTGCCAGCCGGCGCAGCGCCGAGGTCAAGGCGGAAGTACGAAGGCGGCCGGTAATTGGAGACGTGCCAGCGGTCGACATTGCCGGTGAAACCAGCAGCGGCCACGAAGCCGGGCGGCGGCGGCTGGTCCACCATCCAGCGCTCCACGCGCACAAAGTTGTCGCCCCGGTCCAGCTTCATCTTGTTGGCATTTGCCTCAATGGCCGGGTTGCCGATGGTGCTGGTGTGGACGTAAGCCAGGTGCAGCATATCGGTCAGGTTATCCATCAGCAGGCGGTAGCTGCACTTCAGGTGGCGGCGCTGGCCCTTGTGGCGCCATTCGGGATGGTCGAGGGTGTCGACGACATCGTAGGGAATCGCCTTTTCATCTGCCAGCGCCGGGTCGCCCATCCAGATCCAGACCAGGGTATGGCGTTCCACGACGGGGTAAGACTTGATGTTGGCTGCGGCCGGGATTTTTTCTTGCGCCGGCGCGTAGATACAGCTGCCTTTGCCGTTGAAGGTCATGCCATGGTAGGCGCACTTGATGGCGTCACCCGTCACCGTGCCGGCCGACAGCGGCACGCGGCGATGCGGGCAGCGGTCTTCGAGTGCGACCGGCGTGCCATCTTCCTGGCGAAACAGCACCACGGGCTCGTTGAGCAGCGTGGTTGGGAAAGGCTTGCGCTCGATCTCGTTTGACCAGGCGGCGACATACCAGCAATTTTTCAGGAAGCGTTCGCCGCCTGGAACAATGCGGTGCGCGGAATAGGGTGCAACTTGCTTGATTACGTCTTGCTCACTCTGCATACGGTCTCCAGTGCGGATAGGGCAATGGCTGTCATGGGGCGCGGTTTCGCCCTGCTGCTGCTGCTACTGCTACTGCTACTGCTACTGCTACTGCTACCGCTGCTTGTTCTGCTGCGCCGGTGCCATTGCAAGGGTCAGGTTATTTCGACATGCGCGTCGTGGATCACACAATCGGCCCCGTTCACGGGGAGCATGTCTTGCGGACAGGCGGAGAACGCCACGACCGCATCCATTTCGACCCGAAAGCTGATGGCGTCGCCAGGCTTGCTGACTGGCGCTTCCCAGGTGAAGTCGACGCCATTCTTGAGCGGCGTGTTCTGGAACAGGTTGAATGGGCAGGGCTGCACGAGGCGCTTCAGGCCCAGGCCCTTGAGCGCGATCTCACAATTGTCAGTGCAGTTATCGTGATGGCCTTTTGCGCCGAGCTGCTTGTAGCGGTAAGCGTCGCAGGAGGCAATCAGCGTGTCGTGGATGCCGGGCGACGTGTCTTCGATGATCGTGAGTATGGTCTGGCGCCGATTGGTGACGAGCGGGTCGCCAACCTTGGGAATGATGCGCCCGATCTGCGTGTGGGTATGCTCCATCGACATGCATTCGGTCAGGTCTTCTGCATTGAAGCACCAGAAATCGACTACCTGGGAACCATGCGTATTGATGACCTTTACCACCTGGCCTTTGTTGACCCGCACTGCCACACCCTTGCGGGCGGGGATGAGCATTCGCTGTGCATTCGTCATTGCAGCATCGTCCTTTTCGCACTGAGCCAGTGCATTCGTGAGTCTTTCCGGGGCATCCGATTCAACCAACCGGTTGAATTAATTACCAACCAACTGGTGGGTTTAATTTAGTTGCCCGACATCAGGCTGTCAATACGTTTACTGCCTGGTACAGCGAATTATTTTTCCATCTGGTGCAGCGGGCCGGGACGCAGCGAAGCCAGCAGCAATTCAATCACGTGCTCACGCCGCTTCTGCACCGCAGCCTTGGTTTTCAGGTCTTCGCCGACGATGGCAGACAGGGTGTACACGTTGGAGAAAGAGAAGATCAGCAGCGACATCATCGACAGGTAGAACTGCACCGGACACACCCCGGGGCGGAACACGCCGTCCCTCTCGCCGCGCTCGAGTATCGAGGTGATCAAGCCAATGACGGGGGCATTGATTTCGCGCACCCGCTTGACGTCAAGATGCTTGCCCTTGTGCCGGTTCACATCGGCCAGCATGCCGGTCAATTCCTTGGTGTCTTGCAGGTCGTTGAAGGTATTGGTGGTGAGCTTGACCAGCGCCTCGACCGGCGAATAAGCCTCACTGGCGAGCTCGGCATCGTGCTCACGAAAACGCTGGAAGCCATTTTCCATGGCGGCGCGATAGACATCTTCCTTGCTGCCGAAATGGTAGTAGAGCGCCTGCTTGTTGATACCCGCCTTGCGCGCGATTTCATCCACGCGCGCACCGGCAAAACCTTTGGCGGCAAATTCCTGGCTCGCGAATTTCAGGATACTTCTGCGGGTACGATCGGGATCCCTCATCCTTGTTTGTTCCTGGTAGGTGGGTCGGCGTGCCTGCGCGGCAAATACTTTTTCTTATACGTCCTTTTTCTTATACGTCCAGTATCAGCACCGGGCTCCTGGACCGTGAGACGCAAGGCAGGATTTTATCTCCGTCGCGCTTCTCCTGGTCACTCAGGTAGAAATCGCGGTGATCGGGTTCGCCGCCGCAGACGTTGACCAGGCAAGTGCCGCACACGCCCTGCTCGCAAGAGGTTTCGATCATGATGCCCTTCTCGGCCAGCGCCTCAACGATGGACTTGCCTTCCGGGACGATGCAGTTGCCGCCGCTGCGCTTCATGTGGACTTCAAAGCTGCCTTGGGGAGCGTCAGAAACCGGTGCCGAGAAATACTCCATGTGGACGGATCCAGCCGGCCAGACCGGTTGGGCCAAGTCGGCTGCGAGCCCCATGAATGCCGCTGGCCCGCAAAAATACAAGTGCTGCATCGGCGCCGGCGACGCCAGCAGCCCCTGCATGCAAGTCTTTACTTCATCCGCCGACAGGCCGTGGTGCAAGCTGACCTTGCTGCGCAAATCCGGGCTGGCCAGCAATTCGCGAAACGCAGTGTGCTGGTCGGAGCGGGCAAAGTAATGCAAATGGAATCCAGCCCCGGCGGCCTGCAGGTGACGCGCCATGCTCAGCAGCGGGGTAATGCCAATGCCGCCGGCCAGCAGCAAGTGCGACTGGGCCGACCAGTCAATTGGAAAGTGGTTGCGCGGCAGGCTGATGGAGAGCACATCGCCTTCCCTGACCCGCTCATGCATTGCCGCCGAGCCGCCGCGCGAGACTGGCTCGCGCTTGACCGCGATGATGTAGCCACCGTCTTCACCCGGGCCGTTACAGAGCGAATACTGGCGCACGATCCCGTCAGCCAGCGCGACATCGATGTGGGATCCGGGCGTGCAGGCCGGCAGCGCCTCAGCGCCCGCCGGCACCAGTTCAAACGACAGGATATCGGCCGCTTGTGGGCAGATACGCTTCACGATTACCGACAAACTGGTAGTGCTCAATTGCGCCTCGTCCCCGAATACCGTTTCATATTTGCCAGCAGGCTAGCATGCGGCCGCCGCTCAGTCAATCAACTGGTTGGTTGATTGGAGGCGAGGTCGACGGACCGGAAAACCGCCTGGACGGCGTGGGGCCGACGAGCCAGGCGTAATCCGCAGCGGCTCCGCGAGAACCACCGCAGGACCGACCGCGCCGCATCGATTCACGAGTCCATTCACCACTCGGTATCCCCGCCGTCACCGCCCTGCTCCCCTTCCTGGCCGGAATGCCAACGCAAGCCTTTTTCATCACCGCAACCGGCGGTAAGTTTCGGAAGCGCACTAACCCACCCTGACGCGATATACTCCGGCCTCGTTCCTGGTCTGGCCCAGGCTGCAATGCAGCGCCAAGACTGGCGCGACGCGCCCCCTGCGCGTGCTTTTTCAACCTCGATTCACAACCTATGTCGCGCGCCCCACGTACGAATTTCCATAGTTCGGCACTGATGCGTTGTCTCAACGACTTGGCCCTGCTCGAATCGACTGATGCCGAAATGGCATTTGCAGAAAGACTAGCGCTGTGGATCCACTTCACCGACGCCATCCCGCTGTCGGCCATCCACAATGGCGCGCTCCCGGTTTCCCAGCCCTTGCAGGCGAATACAGCGGCCGAAAGCTTGTCCGCGGAATTCAACCGCAGCAAAGCGATGCTGGTGAATACCATCATCAAGGTGTGTTCGGCGCCGCCGGGCGAGTCAGTCAGTGGCTTGCCAAGCTTGCCCCTGGAAGCGCCGACGAGCGCCGCCAGCGCCTGGCCGCCCTATCGCCGCTTCTATGCAGCGCAGCAGTATGAAATGGATACGCGCATCCAGCCCTTGCGCGCAAAACTGCGCACGGCGCTCGCCACCGCTTCGCCGCGACTGAAAAAATTGGCCGAGCTGGATGCCATGTTTGAAAAAATCCTGCGCGGCCGCGAACTGGAATTGCTGGCCCGGGTGCCGCTCCTGCTGAAAACGCGCTTCGAGCAATTGTTCAAACTACACCGCGCGCAACTGCAGTCCGGCGACCATCCTCACCAAACTGACCATCCCGGCCAACCCGACGATCGCGCCGCCTGGATGCAAGGCGAAGGCTGGTTGAACCGCTTTTGCAAAGACATGCAGTCACTGCTGCTGGCTGAAGCAGACCTGCGCCTGCAGCCGGCGCTTGGGCTGCTGGAAGCATTCAAGAAAGAACCTACGCAATGAACAAGAACCTGTTTGCAGCCGCCTTTGTTTCCGGATTGCTTGGACTGGCCTGGGTCGGCTATGGCTTTATCGATTCCAGCCTGCTCGCGCTGGCCATGACAGCCATCATCGCCGCCTTCTACGTGCTGGGTGCGTTCGAATTGCGGCAGTACCGCCAGGCCACCGCAAGCCTTGCTGCGGCACTGGTGGCGATCCCGCAACCGCTTGCGGCGCTCGACACTTGGCTGGCGCGCCTGCACCCATCGCTGCACAATCCGGTGCGACTGCGCATCGAGGGTGAGCGCAGCGGCTTGCCCGGCCCTGCCCTCACGCCCTACCTGGTCGGCCTGCTGGTGATGCTTGGCATGCTGGGCACCTTCCTCGGCATGGTGATGACGCTCAAAGGCACCGTCTTTGCATTGGAAAAAACCACGGACATGCAAGCCATGCGCGCGGCGCTGGCAGCGCCAGTCAAGGGCCTGGGACTGGCCTTTGGCACATCGGTCGCGGGTGTAGTCGCGTCAGCCATGCTGGGCTTGATGTCGGCCCTGAGCCGACGTGAACGCATCCAGGCCGGGCAACTGCTGGACACCGCGATCGCCACCGTGTTGCGCCCCTTCTCGCTGGCTTACCAGCGCCAGGAAAGCTTCCGCGCACAGCAGGCCCAAGCGCAAGCCTGGCCGCAACTGGTCGACAACATGCAGGCCATGATGACTAAGATGGAAAGCCTGGGCCAGCAACTGAACCAGCGCCTGCTCGGCAACCAGGCAGAATTCCATGAGCAAGCCCGGCTCACCTATACCGAATTGGCGCGCTCGGTTGACCATTCACTGCGCGCGAGCCTGCAGTCGAGCGCGCAAGCCGCGGGGGAAAGCATCAAGCCGGTGGTGGAAACCGCGATCAACGGGATTGCCCGCGAAGCGACCCTGGCGCACCAGCGCATGGCCGCCACCGCGCAAGGGCAGCTCGACAGCCTGGGTACGCGCCTGGCTGCCAGTGCCAATGCCGCCGCCGACAGCTGGAAGGCGGCGCAGGCGAACCAGCAACAGGTGAACGCCGAATTGCTGGCGCAGGTCGGCGCAACGCTCCAGGCTTACCACGCCAGCTTCGAGCAGCGCTCGGGTCAGCTGGTCCAGACGCTGGGCGAAAGCCATGCCCGCCTGCAAAGCGACCAGGCCGAACGTGAACGCAATCAACAGCAAGCCTGGACCGAATCGCTGCGCGACACGGCGCACGCGCTGGCGGAGCAATGGCGCCACGGCGGCGAACAGGCGCTGGCCCAGCAACAAGCCCTGGTCGAGCAATGGCGCCACAGTGGCGAACAAATGCTGGCGCAGCAGCAAGCGCTGGCCCAGGGCATGCTGGGCAGCGTGCAAGCCATCTCCGCCGAAGCGCGCAACAGCCAGGACCAGACACTTCAGCAGACCCAGGGCTTGCTGGCGCAGGCGGAAGACTTGATGCGCAGCCGCATCGCATCCGAGACGCAATGGATGGACCAGCAGCGTGAACGCAGCGCGCAACTGGCCACGCTTTTGCGCACCGAACTGGGCGCGCTGCGGGATGCGGAAGCGGCGCGTGGTGAAGCTGCCGTGGAACGCCTGGGCCAGTTGCAAGCAGCCCTGGCCAGCCACCTGACCACACTCGGAACAGCCCTGGAAGAACCGATTGCGCGGCTGATCGAGGCAGCATCCGAAGCGCCACGCAGCGCGGCTGAAGTGATCGCGCAATTGCGGCA
>JAQGMC010000096.1 GCA_028292545.1 Paucimonas sp. | reverse complement strand
GCGATCGAAACTTTCGCCCGAAGCGGTGCGGCCGAAGCACAGGATTTCGCAGCCGAGATAGGTTGCGCTTTCATCCAGGGCGATGTCGCACTCGAGTTCAACTTCTGCCGCGTCATACAGGATGGTTTCCTGTGGCATCCAATCCAGGCTGGCCCGAGGCCCGACCTGCAGCCGCAACTCCTGGCGCGAGCTGCGGCCATTGGCGCGATACCACTTGGCCGCACCGGGCGAAGCGATGAAAGCGCCGGCATCCGCGCCGACGCTGACCTGGATGGCTAACTGGTCGCCGCCGACGATGCCCCCGGGCGGATGCACCACGATCGCATGGCAAATCGCGGGCGACTCTGGATAGAGTGGCTTTTGCACCCGCAGCGGGCCCTGGTGGCGGCGTTCCACTAACCGCGTGGTGCCCTGGTCGTTTGCAAACCCGAGCGCCAGCCGCGCCTGCCACGGTCGCTGCTGATGCGATTCGGCTTGCTGCGTGTTGTCCATGTTTCCCGGCAATCCTGGCGACAAGGGCGGCGGCCAGGGCGCCCAGGCGCCACCGGGTGCATCGAGATAGCTCATCCCGGGCACTATACCGCCAGGTGGCGCTTCACGTCCTCGGTGTTCATCTGCGCCTGCAGGCCGGTGGCCACCACTTCGCCACGCGAGAGCACGACAAACTTGTCGGCCAGCGCATGGGCAAAGTCGAAATACTGCTCGCACAGCAAAATCGCCATATCCCCGCGCTGGCGCAGCAGGCGGATCACGCGCTCGATATCCTTGATGATCGACGGCTGTATGCCTTCGGTCGGCTCGTCGAGGATGATCATCTTCGGTTCGGCCAGCAAGGCGCGCGCGATCGCCAGCTGCTGCTGCTGGCCGCCAGACAAGTCGCCGCCGCGCCGCCCGAGCATGTCTTTCAGCACCGGGAAGAGTTCATAGACTTCCGACTTGATGCTGGCTGCGCGCCGGCCAGGAAGGCGCGCCATGCCCATCAACAGGTTTTCCTCGACTGTCAGGCGGGCAAAGATTTCACGCCCCTGCGGCACATAGGCAATGCCGAGCGCGGCGCGCTGGTGCGGCTTGAGCCGGGTGATGTCGCGGCCTTCGAAATGCATTTGTCCGGCCGCTGCAGGCAGGACGCCCATCAGGCATTTCAGGAGCGTCGTCTTGCCCACGCCATTGCGGCCGAGCAGGGCCAGGCATTCGCCTTTTTCGACCGTCATCGATACGCCGCGCAAGGTATGCGAGGAGCCGTAATACTGGTTCAGCTGGCTGACGCTAAGCATGATGTGGTTCGCTTCTGTGTGTGCTGTTGGCTGTGTTGGCTGTGTTGGCTGGCCGGTTCAGCGGCCGAGATAGACTTCAATCACCCGTTCATCTGCCTGCACTTGCTGCATGCGCCCTTCGGCCAGTACCGCGCCTTCATGCAGCACGGTGACCTTGTTGTCGAGCGCGATTTCGGTGACGAACGCCATGTCGTGTTCAACCACCATGATCGAATGCTTGCCGCGCAATTCATTGAGCAATTCCGCCGTGCGAGCGGTTTCGGCGTCGGACATGCCGGCCACGGGTTCATCCAGCAGCAACAACTGCGGCTCCTGCATCAACAGCATGCCGATTTCCAGCCATTGCTTCTGGCCATGCGACAGCAGGCCGGCCAGGCGCCTTTCCTGTCCCTGCAGGCGGATCAGCTTCAGGATTTCCTCGATCTTTCCCTTCTGTTCCGAACCGAGCCTGAAGAACAGCGTCGGGCGCACGCGCTTGTTGGTCTTCATCGCCATTTCCAGGTTTTCAAACACCGTGTGTTGCTCGAATACCGTGGGCCGCTGGAATTTGCGTCCGATGCCGTGATGGGCGATGTCGTATTCCGTCATGCGCGTCAAGTCATAGGTCTGGCCGAACCAGGCGTTGCCGGAAGAGGGGCGGGTCTTGCCGGTGATGACATCCATCATTGTGGTCTTGCCGGCGCCATTGGGGCCGATGATGCAGCGCAGTTCACCCACCGAAATATCGAGCGACAGCTTGTTGAGCGCCTTGAAACCATCGAACGATACGGTGATGTCTTCCAGGTAAAGGATTGCGCCATGGGTCGTGTCCAGGCCCTCGCGCTTGACACGGCCGTAGTCGGTCGCGGCATCGCCCGGGCCGGCTTCGTAATGCTGGTCGGGTTGCAAGACTTCAGTCATTGCTTCTCCTCCTTGCGCAGCCGGCCCAGCAGTCCCAGTACACCCTGGGGCATGAACAAGGTCACCAGGATGAACAGCAAGCCCAGGGCGAACAGCCACAGGTCGGGGAAGGCGCCCGTGAACCAGCTTTTCAAGCCATTCACCGAGAAGGCGCCGATGATCGGGCCCAGCAGCGTGCCGCGCCCGCCGACCGCGGCCCAGATCACCATTTCAATCGAGTTCGCCGGCGACATTTCAGACGGGTTGATGATGCCGACCTGGGGCACGTAAAGCGCGCCGGCTATGCCGCACAGGATTGCCGACAAGGTCCACACGAAAAGCTTGAACCACAGCGGGTTGTAGCCGATGAACATCAGCCGCGATTCCGCGTCTCGTACTGCCTGCAGCACGCGGCCGAGCTTGGAGCGCACGATCCATCGGCACAGCAGCAGGCTGCCCAGTAGTGCTGCCAGCGTGATGCCGTACAAGGCCGCCTTGGTATGGGCCGAGGTGAGTGCGAAACCCAGGATGCGCTTGAAGTCGGTGAAGCCGTTGTTGCCGCCAAAGCCCGTGTTATTGCGGAAGAACA
>JAQGMC010000072.1 GCA_028292545.1 Paucimonas sp. | reverse complement strand
GTCAGGCGGAAAGTGACGCGCACATCCTTGGCTTTGTCGCCGAGCGCGGTCTTCATCTTCGCAACCAGGTCCTTGTACTGGGCCTCCGTTTCCTCATGCTGCTTCTTCTCGGCTTCGTCTTCCAGCTTGCCCAGGTCGAGGTCACCCTTGGCCACGGATACCAGCTCCTTGCCCTCGAATTCACTCAGGAAGGACAGCATCCACTCATCCACGCGGTCCGTCAGCAGCAACACTTCCACGCCTTTCTTGCGGAAGATTTCCAGGTGCGGCGAATTGCGCGCCGCGCTCCAGGATTCACCGGTCACGTAATAGATCTTGTCCTGGCCTTCCTTGGCGCGCGCCAGGTAGTCGGCCAGCGACACATCCTGCACATCGCTGTCGTTGTGGGTGGACGCAAAGCGCAACAGCTTGGCCAGCCGATCCTTGTTGGCGCTATCCTCGCCCACGCCTTCCTTCAGCACCTGGCCGAACTCTTTCCAGAAAGTCGTGTACTTGTCCTTTTGCGCCTGCTCGTCGCTGTTGGCCAATTCTTCCAGCATGCCCAGCACGCGCTTGGTCGAGCCTTCGCGGATTGCCTTCACGTCGCGCGACTCTTGCAGGATTTCACGCGACACGTTCAGCGGCAAGTCATTTGAATCGATCACGCCTTTCACAAACCGCAGGTAGACCGGCATCAGTTGCTCGGCATCGTCCATGATGAACACGCGCCGCACATAGAGCTTGATGCCGCCGCGCTTTTCGCGGTCCCACAGGTCGAAGGGGGCGTGCGACGGAATGTAAAGCAGCTGGGTGTATTCGGTACGGCCCTCGACCCGGTTGTGGGTGAAAGTCAGCGGGTCCTGGTAGTCGTGCGAAACATGCTTGTAAAACTCGTTGTACTGCTCCGGCGTGATCTCGGACTTGCTGCGCGCCCACAAGGCGCTGGCCTGGTTGATGGTTTCCAGCTCGTCGCTTACCACGCTCTCTTTTTTCTCTTCATCCCAGCTTTCCTTGCGCATCTTGATGGGCAGCGCAATGTGGTCGGAATAGCGGCGGACGGTGGATTTCAGCTTCCAGGATGACAGGAAGTCATCCTCGCCTTCGCGCAGGTGCAGGATGATGTCGGTGCCGCGCGTGGGTTTGTCGATGGTTTCAACGCTGAAGTCGCCCTCACCGCCCGATTCCCAGCGCACGCCTTCATTTGCCGGCAAGCCGGCACGGCGGGTTTCGACCGTGATGCGGTCGGCCACGATGAAGGCGGAATAAAAGCCCACGCCAAACTGGCCGATCAGGGCGGCGTCGCGCTGCTGGTCACCGGAAAGCTTGGAGAAAAATTCCTTGGTGCCGGATTTTGCGATCGTGCCCAGGTGCTCGATCGCCTCGTCCCGGCTCATGCCAATGCCATTGTCGGAAATGGTGATGGTGCGCGCCGCCTGGTCGAAAGCGATCCGGATCTGCAGGTCGGGATCGTTTTCGTACAGGGAACTATTGTTGATCGCTTCAAAGCGCAGCTTGTCGGCGGCGTCGGAAGCATTCGATACCAGCTCGCGCAAGAAAATTTCCTTGTTTGAGTACAGCGAGTGGATCATCAGCTGCAGCAACTGCTTGACTTCAGCCTGAAACCCCATTGTTTGCTTTTCGGATGCGGCCATTTTTCTACCTTTTGACGTTGGTTTGTGACAGGTGGCGTCGGAGTTGGGGATGGAATGCCGCATTTCAAGCACCGAGGGTAAAATCCCGTACCTGCTGCCGCCGCCGGCTTGGCCTGCGCGGCCCGATATTCCCTGCTTGCGACCGCCGGAGCCCCCATGTCCGTCTATGAAAACCTGAAACAGTTGCAAATCGAGCTACCCAAGGTGGCCACGCCTGCCGCCGCCTACGTGATGCATGCCAGGAGCGGCAACCAGGTCTTCCTCTCTGGCCACATCGCGCGCCGGGAGGGCCGGCCCTGGGTTGGCCAGTTCGGCCGCGACCTGCAGGTGGCAGAGGGCCAGCAAGCCGCGCGCGCCGTTGCCATCGACTTGCTGGCGACGCTGCAGGATGCCTGCGGCGGCGACCTTGGCCGGGTGCGTCGCATCGTCAAGGTGATGAGCCTGGTGAATTCCACGCCTGAATTCACGGACCAGCACCTGGTCACCAATGGCGCCTCCGAACTGCTGGTCGCCGTGTTTGGCGAAGCAGGGCGCCACGCCCGTTCCGCTTTCGGCGTGGCCCAGCTTCCGTTGGGCAGTTGCGTCGAGATTGAATTGATTGCCGAAGTCGACGCGTAATTCATCTACGTACACCCTGATCCACGTACACCCGGCGCAGCCGGCGGCAATTGCCGCTTCTGACTGCGCCACCCTTCACCTTCTGGAAAGTCCAAGTCATGCGCATCGAAAATCCGGCCCCGCTCTCATGGCGTTTCACGCAGCGCGCACAAGCGCTGCAAAGCTCGGCGATTCGCGAGATCCTGAAAGTCACGATGCGACCGGAGATCATTTCTTTTGCCGGCGGCTTGCCGTCGCCGGCGACCTTTCCAGTCGAGCGCATGCAGGCGGCGTATGAAACCGTCTTGACCCGCAATGGCCGCGTCGCACTCCAGTACGGACCCAGCGACGGTTATGCGCCGCTGCGCGAATGGATAGCCGATTCCCTGTCTGGCGATGGCGTGCGCATCCTGCCGCAGCAAGTGCTGATGCTGTCGGGCTCACAGCAAGGCCTGGATTTGCTGGGCAAGGTACTGATCGACGAAGGCAGCCGGGTGCTGGTGGAAACGCCCAGCTATCTCGGCGCGCTGCAGGCTTTCTCAGTCTATCGGCCGCAATTCATGTCGGTGCCCACCGATGCCGACGGCCTGGTGCCGCAGGCAGTGCCGGGCTTGGCTGACGGTGCGCGGCTGCTGTATTCACTACCGAATTTCCAGAATCCGACCGGGCGCAGCATGACGCTGGCGCGGCGCGTGGAACTGGTGGAAACCTGTGCCCGCCTCGGCCTGCCGCTGGTAGAGGACGATCCTTATGGCGCCCTCAGTTACCGCGGCGAGCCGCTGCCGAAAATGCTGGCGATGAACCCCGGCGGCGTGGTCTACCTTGGTTCGTTCTCGAAGGTGCTCACGCCTGGCATCCGGCTCGGTTACCTGGTGGCGCCCGAAGTGCTGGTGGCCAAGCTGGAACAGGCCAAGCAAGCCACCGACCTGCATACCGCCCAAATCACGCAAATGGTCGTGCATGAAGTCATCAAGGATGGTTTCCTCGACCAGCACATACCAACCATCCGCAACCTGTATGCAAACCAGTGCCAGGCCATGCTGGATGCGTTGCAAGCGCATTTTCCGGCCGAGACCAGCTGGACCCGGCCCGAAGGCGGCATGTTCATCTGGGTCACGCTGCCCGCGCATATCGATTCGATGGAATTGCTGCAGGAAGCCGTCGAGCGCCATGTCGCCTTCGTGCCGGGCGCGCCTTTCTATGCCAACGTGCCGGAGAAAAACACCTTGCGCCTGTCCTTCGTCACGGTGCCGCCGGAGCAGATCCGCACCGGCGTGGCGATCCTGGCTGAATTGATCCGCGCGCGCATGACGTGGCGCTAGCAGGGCACGCTTGACCGGGCGCGACGTGGCCGGGAGATGCGGGCGACAGATGCGGGCAGCAAATCTGGGCCGCAGATCCGGGCAGCAGGCGCGGCACTGTAAAAAGCAAACGGAGAAAAACATGCGCATGACCGACATACCGTTTTGCACGACCGACTGGGAAAGCATCGAGCGCACCGAGCACCGCGGCCAGGTCGGCACGGCCTTGTGGCGCACACGCGTGTTTGGCGATATCCGGGTGCGCATCGTCGAGTATTCAATAGGCTATGAGGCAGACCACTGGTGCGAGAAAGGACATGTTCTTTTCTGCCTGTCCGGTGAATTGCACACAGAGTTGCGCGACGGCAGGATTTTCGTGCTGACGCCGGGCATGAGCTATCAAGTGGCGGACCAGGCAGAGGCACATCGATCGCGTGCGCCGGTCGGCGCGCGGTTGTTCATCGTGGATTGAGAACCGACAAACGCGTTCGACCTCCGCCCGCGCAAAATATAGGCTTCCCGGCAATTCTCTTGCCGGCAACAGGAGCATCCCATGGCAGCGCGCTCGCTGGCGGATCTTTCGCTTTCCTTCGGACTGGTATCGATACCCGTCAAAATCTATCCGGCCACCGAATCCAAGGGCGGCGTGTCGTTCAACTTGCTGCACGCAGCTTGCGGTTCGCGCGTGCGCCAGCAGTACATCTGCGTCAAGGAAAACGTCATCGTCGACCGGTCCGAGATGGTCAAGGGCTATGAGTTTGCAAAAGACCAGTACGTGGTTTTCGAAGCAGATGAATTGAAGGCGCTGCAAGAGAAATCCACGCATACCGTCGACATCGTGGCGTTCATACCGGACGATGCGATCGACCCGGTGTACTACGACAAAGCCTATTACCTGGCACCCGACAAACGTGGCGACCGCCCCTACAGCTTGCTGGTGGAAGGCATGAAGCAAACCGGCCGCGTAGCGCTGGCGCGCTGGGCCTGGCGCGGCAAATCCTATACCGTGCAAGTGCGGCCCTCGCCCGAAGGTGGCCTGGTATTGCAGCAACTGCTGTATGCAGATGAAGTCCGTTCGATAAAGGATCTTCCGATTCCCGAGGCCGATGTGCGCAAGGCAGAGCTTGATTTGGCTGTGTCATTGATCGACCAGATTTCGCAAGACAGTTTCGATCCCGGCGAATATCAGGATGATGAAAAGAAGCGCATCGAAGCCGCGGTCGACCAGAAAGTGTCCGGCAAGCAGATCACCGTGTCCGAGGAACCAGAGCATGGTGGCGGCCAGGTGATCGACTTGATGGAAGCCTTGCGTGCCAGCCTGGGCAAGAAAACCGCTGCCGCGCCTGCCAAGGCGGTCGCCGGGGAAGCGGCCAGCGCCGGGCGCGAGCGCAAATCCGCCAAGCGCGCCACGCCTGCATCCAAAACTGCCGCGGCAAAGACCACCGCCGCAAAAAGCGCCGCCAGGAAGCCGGCGCGCAAAACCAGGGCGGCATGAAGAGTTTCACCCTCGACGGATTGCAAAAGAAGTATGGAATTCGGCGCGGCGTCATCACCGAACTAATGCGCGGTGGGTTTATCGAACCGGCGCGCGGCAAGCGGCGCGAGTACCGCTTTTCGTTTCACGACCTGGTCTTGATGCGCATGGCGCAGGACCTGCATGGCGCCGGCATTTCGGCGCGCAAGCTGACCCGCTTCCTGAAAGATTTGT
>JAQGMC010000051.1 GCA_028292545.1 Paucimonas sp. | reverse complement strand
CGCCGCCAAACTTGGCCGACAGCACGGTGGCAATTGCTGCCGTCAGCGTGGTCTTGCCATGGTCGACGTGGCCAATCGTGCCCACATTCACGTGCGGTTTGGTCCGCTCAAACTTGCCTTTTGCCATTTTATTCTTCCTTCAAAAAGAACGATGTCTGTATCTGGAAAGACCGGCCCGTTACGGGCCGGTCCTGGTTCATTGCTTGTTGCAGCCCGCGCTTACTTCGACTTGGAACTGATGACCGCTTCGGTCACGTTCTTTGGCGCTTCAGCATAGTGCTTGAATTCCATCGTGTAAGTCGCACGGCCCTGGGTGGCCGAACGCAGCGATGTGGAATAACCGAACATCTCGGACAACGGCACTTCAGCCTTGATGATCTTGCCGCCGCCGCCCGCGATTTCATCCATGCCCTGCACCATGCCGCGACGCGAGGACAGATCGCCCATCACGGTACCGGCATAGTCTTCCGGCGTTTCCACTTCCACTGCCATCATCGGCTCGAGCAGCACCGGGCTGGCTTTACGGCAGCCATCCTTGAATGCCATCGATGCGGCCATGCGGAACGCGTTTTCATTCGAGTCCACATCGTGGTACGAACCGAAGAACAGCGTAACTTTCACGTCAACCACCGGATAACCGGCCAGCACGCCGTTTGGCAGGGTCTCGATGACGCCTTTCTCAACCGCGGGGATGTACTCACGCGGCACCACGCCGCCCTTGATGGCGTCGATGAATTCAAAGCCCTTGCCCGGCTCCTGCGGCTCGATTTTCAGGACCACATGGCCGTACTGGCCGCGACCGCCGGACTGCTTGACGAACTTGCCTTCGATTTCTTCGCATACTTTGCGGATGGTTTCGCGATAAGCAACCTGCGGCTTGCCGACCGTGGCTTCCACACCGAATTCGCGACGCATACGGTCGACAATGATCTCCAGGTGCAACTCACCCATACCGGAAATAATCGTCTGGCCCGATTCTTCATCAGTCTTCACGCGGAACGACGGATCTTCCTGCGCCAGGCGGTTCAGGGCGATGCCCATCTTTTCCTGGTCAGGCTTGGTCTTTGGCTCAACAGCCTGGGAAATCACCGGCTCAGGGAAAATCATGCGCTCAAGCATGATGACCGCGCTTGGATCACACAGCGTGTCACCCGTCGTTGCTTCTTTCAATCCAACGGCAGCAGCGATGTCGCCGGCGCGCACTTCCTTGATTTCTTCGCGCTGGTTTGCATGCATCTGCAAGATACGACCAAGGCGTTCTTTCTTGCCCTTGATCGGGTTGTAGATCGTATCGCCCGAATTCACGACACCCGAATAAACGCGGAAGAAAATCAGCTGGCCAACGAACGGGTCAGTCATGATCTTGAATGCCAGCGCCGAAAACTTTTCGGTGTCACTGGCGCGACGCTCGGCCGCTTCTTCGTTCTCATCCAGGCCAGTGACCGGCGGAATATCCGTCGGGGCGGGCAAGTATTCGATCACGGCGTCGAGCATCGCTTGCACGCCCTTGTTCTTGAAGGCTGTGCCGCACAACATCGGCACAATTTCGCTGGCGATCGTGCGCAAGCGTAGTGCGAACTTGATCTCTTCCTCGGTGAGGCTGCCCTCTTCCAGGTATTTGTTCATCAGTTCTTCGTTCGCCTCGGCAGCGGCCTCCACCATCTTCTCGCGCCATTCGTTGGCCATGTCTGCCAGCTCCGCAGGAATTTCGCGGTAGTCGAATTTCATGCCCTGCGTCGCATCGTCCCAGTAGATGGCTTTCATCTTGACCAGGTCGATCACGCCTTCGAAGTTTTCTTCGGCGCCAATGGGAATCTGGATCGGAATCGGGTTTGCCTTCAGGCGTGCGCGCATCTGCTCGTACACTTTGAAAAAGTTGGCACCGGTACGGTCCATCTTGTTTACAAATGCGAGACGCGGCACCTTGTACTTGTTAGCCTGGCGCCAGACGGTTTCCGACTGCGGTTGCACGCCGCCCACGGCACAGTAGACCATGCAGGCGCCATCGAGCACGCGCATGGAACGCTCCACCTCAATGGTGAAGTCCACGTGGCCCGGTGTGTCGATGATGTTGATGTGATGTTCGGGGAAATTATTTGCCATGCCTTTCCAGAAGCAGGTCGTGGCAGCGGACGTGATCGTGATGCCACGTTCCTGCTCTTGCTCCATCCAGTCCATGGTGGCCGCGCCGTCATGCACTTCACCGATCTTGTGGTTAACACCGGTGTAGAACAGGATACGCTCGGTCGTGGTTGTCTTACCGGCGTCAATGTGAGCGGAGATACCGATGTTGCGGTAGCGCTCGATGGGGGTCTTGCGAGCCATAATCAATCCTAGGTCTTTTCAATGAACGAAACCGAGCGCCACTTGTTTGGAACAGAAGCGCCCGGCTTGGACAGGGTTTTGCATTCGATGGTTGCGGCCACGCGGGTGGGCGGCAACCACTGCCTCATCAGAAGCGGAAATGCGAGAAAGCTTTGTTGGCTTCCGCCATACGATGTACTTCGTCACGCTTTTTCATGGCACCGCCGCGTCCTTCGGAGGCATCCATCAACTCGCCGGCCAGGCGCAGCGCCATCGATTTCTCGCTGCGCTTTTTCGCAGCCTCACGCAACCAGCGCATGGAAAGCGCCATACGACGGATCGGGCGCACTTCAACTGGCACCTGGTAGTTGGCGCCGCCAACACGGCGGGACTTCACTTCAACCATCGGCTTGCAGTTGCCAATGGCCAGGGTAAACACTTCCAGCGGGTCCTTGCCGGATTTCTTCTGGATCTGCTCCAGTGCGTCATAGATGATGGTTTCGGCGACCGACTTCTTACCATCGACCATCAGGGTATTGACGAACTTGGAAAGATCGACATTAGCGAATTTTGGATCTGGCAGGATTTCCCGCTTGGGTACTTCGCGACGACGTGGCATTGCTTTTCCTCTCTCTCTTCAGTTGAGCGCCGGACCAGTTGTCCGTGCACTCGCGGGCAGGTATCTGACTTGCCCACTTACTCGGCCCATTCCGGACCGACTCCTTGTTGCGCCGGCAAGCGGCGAAACGGCTGAATTACGAATTACTTCTTGGCTGCGCCCGGCTTGGCACGCTTGGCGCCATACTTCGAACGCGCCTGCTTACGATCCTTGACGCCCTGCGTATCGAGGGAGCCGCGCACGATGTGGTAACGCACACCCGGCAAATCCTTGACACGGCCGCCGCGGATCAGCACGACGCTGTGTTCCTGCAGGTTGTGGCCCTCACCGCCGATGTAAGCGATGACTTCAAAGCGGTTCGTCAAGCGCAGCTTGGCGACTTTACGCAGTGCAGAGTTCGGCTTTTTCGGGGTGGTGGTATAGACGCGCGTGCAAACGCCGCGTTTTTGCGGGCTGAGTTGCAGCGCCGGCGATTTGCTTTTGACGACTCCAGAGGAGCGCCCTTTGCGAATCAGCTGATTGATGGTTGGCATCGGTCGGTATCCAACAAAACGGTTTAAGTAAAGCGAAACCCGGACGCGGATTGCATCCAGGGACGAAACTGGAACTTCGGATCGATCAGACCAGGGGGGAAGCGTTGCGCGAGGCAAAAGACCAAAGAACGCTAAGCCCGTGGAGAGCTTAAAATCGAGAACTCGCGAGTATAGACTCGCTGCATGGTTGCGTCAACGAGCAGTTAACGATGCCGTGCCGGGCAGTCGGCTGGAGTGTTGTCGCAATGGCCAGCATACAAATCGATCGGACAACAGGTTGCCACCGGTGTTGCAAACCCGCGTCGGCGGCGAAGGGCCAAGGGTGGCCTGCCCACTGATTTGAAGGGGATTTGGCGGGAATCCCCGATAATATGGTTCCGTGGCGCAAGCTCTGTACGCCTCTCCATAGACTGATTCGCCCGCCCCTCGCTTCCATGCCCCTTACGCTGAATCCGGCAAGCCTGTTCTTGCTGGGTACCTACCTATTGCTGTCCGCCGTGCCCTTCCTGTCGCTGGCGATGGGCAAACCGGTGGCCAATTCCTATCATTTGGCGGGCGCAGCGATTTTTGCATGGGCGACGGTGTGGGCGGTTTTCCGGCGTCCTGCGATTTTCCATATCCTGCTGCTGCCTGCTTTCATCGCAGTACCGGTCCAGCTTTACCTGGTCGCATACTTTGGTCAGGACATCTCTGCCCACCACCTGGGCATCATCCTTGAAACCAGCCCGAAGGAGGCGGCCGAGTTCCTTGGCAACCGGATTTGGCTGCTCGGCCTGGTGGCCATGCTGGTGCTGGCCTGGTTCACGGCGTCATGGTGGATCGCCATCCGCACGCGGGCACTGGATTGGACGGACGGCTCGCGCTGGATCATCCTGGCCCTGCTGGCCGCGGGCTATGGCATGTGGGCTTACGGGCTGTCGGTCGGCGTCCATGCGCCCCCCGCCGCAGCCAGCGCGACCGAAGCCGGCAGCAGCGCAAGCCCGGTGCTGGCCTCGGCAAGCGAAGCCGGGGAGGACGAGGACGAGCCGGTCGATGCCGACGCCAGCCTGCCCTCGCCCCTGACCGCCATCACTTCTGCCTTGCCCAAGCTGCCGGGCTGGGCTGCGCCGC
Organism: Paucimonas sp.; assembly: GCA_028292545.1. Lineage (GTDB taxonomy): Bacteria > Pseudomonadota > Gammaproteobacteria > Burkholderiales > Burkholderiaceae_D > Lacisediminimonas. The sequence continues at coordinate 5,557 of JAQGMC010000051.1, read as the reverse complement.
CGCTTGACGCAGCGGTGTTTGGCCGCAGTTGGCCGTTTGGCCTGGCCATGCCAGCCCACGAGTTTTACAAGGAAAGGAAATACCTGGCCGAGTTGGCCGATCGCAGTAAGGCGTTCAAGTTCGGCGCCAGCCAGGCGGGCGCCGCCCAGACACCGCAAGTCGTCGTCATGGTGCTGGGCGAATCTTCGCGCTTTGACCGCTGGAGCCTCAATGGCTACCGGCGCGAAACCAATCCGCTGTTGAAACGGGAAGCCAACCTGGTCAGCCTGGCTGACATGGTGACGGCGGTGTCAGCGACCCGGCTTTCGGTGCCCGTCATCCTTTCGCGCAAGCCGGCCACGCAAAGCCTGAAAGCCGGGTTCTCGGAAAAGTCTTTTATGACGGCTTACAAGGAAGCCGGCTTCAAGACTTACTGGCTGTCGAACCAGATGTCCTTCGGACAGTTCGATACGCCGGTGTCGGTCTTCGCGAAGGAAGCTGACGTCGTCCAGTTCCTCAATCCAGGCGGCTACACCGACCGCTCCAGCCTGGATTCGGCGCTGCTCGATCCGCTCAAGGCGGCGCTGCGCGACCCGGCGCCGAAAAAACTGCTGGTGTTGCACAGCTTGGGCAACCACTGGAATTATAGCCACCGCTATCCGAAGGAATTCGACAAATGGCAGCCTTCACTTTTCGGCGTGAAAGACCCGGCCTATACCGACCTTGCGCTCAAGGCGTCGCTCAACAACAGCTATGACAACTCGATCCTGTACACCGACTGGTTCCTGTCGCAGGTGATCGCCAGCCTCAAAGGCCGGGCGGAGATGACGTCGATGATGTATGTCGCCGACCATGGGCAAACCTTGTACGACGGCAGCTGCGACCTGGCTTTCCACGGCCACAATACGCAGTATGAATTCCATGTGCCGGCGCTGGTCTGGTATTCGGACCAATATAAGGAAACCTTCCCGGAGAAGGTGAGCCGTCTCCAGCGCAATCGCCGCGCAAAACTGGCGACGGAAAACGTTTTCCACTCGCTGCTGGATATGTCCGATATCCGCTACGCGTCCGAACAGCTCGACCGCAGCCTGTTCAGCAACCAGCTGCGCCGCCACAAGCGGTATGTAGACAGCTATGGCTGGACCGATTACGACAATGCTCGCTTCAAGGGCGATTGCCGGGAAGTGATCGCAAAAGGCAAGCCCTTGCCGCAGGATTGAACGCAGCTTGCGTTGCAGCCGCGCCGGCAGCGGGGACGAGCCCGCCACCGCTTCCTGCCTCGCTTCCTCCCCCGCCGTCCCAAAACAAACGGCCCGCTTGCGCGGGCCGTTTCTACTTCTTTTCCAGCTCAGGCGAAGCTTAGCCTTGGTCGTCGTCCGAACTCGGCGCGGTGGTAATGAAAATCGAGTTGGCTTCGGCTTCACGCGCTGCACGCTCGGACTGCAGCAGTGCGGTGCGTTCCTCGGCTTCCCACGATTCCTTCTCCTTGCGTGCACGGTGGTAAGCCAGGCCCGTACCCGCCGGGATCAGGCGACCCACGATGACGTTTTCTTTCAAGCCGCGCAAGCCATCTTTCTTGCCCATGATGGCGGCTTCGGTCAGCACGCGCGTCGTTTCCTGGAACGAAGCGGCCGAGATGAACGAGTCGGTCGACAGCGATGCCTTGGTAATACCCAGCAGCACGTTGTCATACAGCGCAGGCCGCTTGTTCTCGGCAATCACGCGGTCGTTTTCGTCCAGCAGTTCCGAACGCTCGACTTGCTCGCCCGGGATGTAGCCAGTTTCGCCAGCATCGGTAACCTGCACCCGGCGCAGCATCTGGCGCACGATCACTTCAATGTGCTTGTCGTTGATCTTCACGCCTTGCAAGCGGTAAACGTCCTGCACCTCGTCCACGATGTAGCGTGCCAGCGATTCAATACCCAGCAAGCGCAGGATGTCTTGAGGATCGGCCGGGCCATCAACAATCATCTCGCCCTTGTTCACCACCTGGCCGTCATGCACCAGCACTTGCTTGTCCTTGGTGATCAGGAACTCATGCTTTTCGCCGTCCATGTCGGTGATTTCCAGGCGTTGTTTGCCCTTCGTCTCCTTGCCGAACGCCACCGTACCGGTTACTTCGGCCAGCATGCCGGCATCTTTCGGCGAACGCGCTTCAAACAACTCGGCAACACGCGGCAGGCCACCCGTGATGTCACGCGTTTTCTGCGACTCAGTCGGGATACGCGCCAGCACTTCGCCAACGGTAACTTGCTGGCCGTCTTTCACGGTGATCAGCGAGCCGACCACGAAGCCAATCGTCACGGCATGTTCGGTGCCCGCAATCTTGACTTCCTGGCCCTGCTCATTGAGCAGCTTGACCTGCGGACGCATGATCTTGGTAGCCGAACCACGGCGCTTGGCATCGATAACCACCAGCGTCGAAAGGCCCGTGACTTCATCGATCTGCTTGGCGACGGTTGCGCCCTCTTCCACGTTCTCGAACTTCACCGTGCCGCTGTATTCGGTAATGATCGGACGCGTCAGCGGGTCCCAGGTTGCCAGCGGGATGCCCGCCTTGATGGTCATGCCATCTTTCACGATCAGCGTCGCGCCATAAGGCACTTTGTGACGCTCACGCTCGCGGCCCAGGTCGTCCGTGATCAGCACTTCGCCAGAACGGGAAATGACGATCTGGTCGCCCTTGCCGTTGGTGACGTAGCGCATCGTCGCGGTAAAGCGGACAGTGCCGTTGGACTTGGCTTCCACCGACGACGCCACCGCTGCACGCGATGCCGCGCCACCAATGTGGAAGGTACGCATCGTGAGCTGGGTGCCCGGCTCGCCGATCGACTGGGCAGCCACCACACCAACTGCTTCGCCAACGTTGACCAGCATGCCGCGGCCCAGGTCGCGGCCATAGCACTTGGCGCACAGGCCATAGCGTGTTTCGCAAGTCAGTGGGGTACGGACCTTCACTTCGTCAATGCCCAGGCGCTCGATCTCTTCGACCATGTCCTCGTTCAACAGGCTGCCGCCTTCATACAGCGTTTCCTGCGATTCCGGGTTCACCACGTCGGACACGGCAACACGGCCCAGGATGCGGTCGCGCAGCGCTTCGATCACTTCACCGCCCTCAACCAGCGCCTTCATCGATGCGCCGTTGCTGGTGCCGCAATCATCTTCGATCACGACCAGGTCTTGCGTCACGTCGACCAGGCGGCGCGTCAGGTAACCCGAGTTCGCCGTCTTCAGCGCGGTATCGGCCAGGCCTTTACGTGCACCGTGGGTCGAAATGAAGTATTGCAGAACGTTCAAGCCTTCGCGGAAATTCGCGGTAATCGGCGTTTCAATGATCGAGCCGTCTGGCTTGGCCATCAGGCCGCGCATGCCGGCCAGCTGGCGAATCTGGGCCGCCGAACCGCGCGCGCCCGAGTCAGCCATCATGTAGATCGCGTTGAACGATTCCTGCACGCCCTGGCTGCCGTCACGACGCGTGACCGGCTCGACCTTGAGCTGTTCCATCATTGCCTTGCCGACTTCGTCGCCAGCCTTGCCCCAGATGTCGACCACTTTGTTATAGCGTTCGCCGGCCGTCACCAAGCCGGACGAATACTGCTGTTCGATCTGTTTGACTTCGTGCTCGGCGTCGGCGATGAGCTTCACTTTCTGCGGCGGCACCAGCATGTCGTCGACGCAGATCGAGATGCCAGCGCGCGTGGCCAGGCGGAAGCCGGACTGCATCAGCTGGTCGGCAAACACCACGGTGGCGCGCAGGCCGCACTTGCGGAACGAAATGTTGATCAGGCGCGAAATTTCTTTCTTCTTCAGCGCGCGGTTCAGCACCGAGAATGGCAAGCCTTTTGGCAGGATCTCGGACAGGATGGCGCGGCCCACCGTGGTTTCGTAGCGGGTGACGGTCTTGATGAATTCGCCACGCTCGGCGCCACGCGGATACTCGGTGATGCGCACCTGGATCCGGGTCGACAGTTCCACTTCCTTGTTGTCGTAGGCGCGGATCACTTCCGACACGTCGGGGAACAGCATGCCCTCGTTCTTGCCGTTGATCTTTTCGCGGGTCGCGTAATACAGGCCCAGCACGATATCCTGGGACGGCACGATCGACGGTTCGCCGTTGGACGGGAACAGGATATTGTTCGACGCCAGCATCAGCGTACGCGCTTCCATCTGTGCCTCAATCGACAACGGGACGTGGACAGCCATCTGGTCGCCGTCGAAGTCAGCGTTGAAGGCGGCGCAAACCAGCGGATGCAACTGGATTGCCTTGCCTTCGATCAGCACCGGCTCGAAAGCCTGGATGCCCAGGCGGTGCAAGGTCGGTGCGCGGTTCAGCATCACCGGATGTTCGCGGATCACGTCTTCCAGGATGTCCCACACCACCGGCTCCTGGATTTCGACCAGTTTCTTGGCAGCCTTGATCGTGGTCGCCAGGCCCATCAATTCGAGCTTGTTGAAAATGAAGGGCTTGAACAGTTCCAGCGCCATCAGCTTCGGCAAGCCGCACTGATGCAATTTGAGCTGCGGGCCCACCACGATGACCGAGCGGCCCGAGTAGTCCACGCGCTTGCCCAGCAGGTTCTGGCGGAAACGGCCGCCCTTACCCTTGATCATTTCAGCCAGCGACTTCAGCGGGCGCTTGTTGGCGCCGGTCATGGCCTTGCCGCGGCGACCGTTGTCGAGCAGCGAGTCAACGGCTTCCTGCAGCATCCGCTTTTCATTGCGGGTGATGATTTCCGGCGCGCGCAATTCCATCAGCCGCTTGAGGCGGTTGTTACGGTTGATGACGCGACGGTACAGGTCGTTCAGGTCAGAGGTCGCAAAGCGGCCGCCATCCAGCGGCACCAGCGGACGGAGTTCCGGCGGCAGCACGGGCAGCACTTCCATGATCATCCAGTCCGGCTTGATGCCCGAACGCTGGAAAGCCTCCAGCACCTTCAGGCGCTTGGCGAACTTCTTGATCTTGGCTTCGGACTTGGATTCCTTCAGTTCCTGGCGCAGGTGTTCGGCGTCGCGGTCGATGTCGATCGAGCGCAGCAATTCGCGGATGCCTTCGGCACCCATGAATGCGGTGAAGTCGTCGCCGAATTCCTCGTACTTGGCGGCGTAATCCTCTTCCGACATGATCTGGCAGCGCTTGAGCGGCGTCATGCCAGGATCGGTCACGACATAGGCTTCGAAATACAGCACGCGTTCGATGTCGCGCAGCGTCATGTCGAGCACCATGCCCAGGCGCGACGGCAGCGATTTCAGGAACCAGATATGCGCGGTGGGCGATGCCAGTTCGATATGGCCCATGCGCTCGCGGCGCACCTTGGCCAGAGTGACTTCGACGCCGCATTTTTCGCAGATGACGCCACGATGCTTCAGGCGCTTGTACTTGCCGCACAGGCACTCATAGTCCTTGATCGGGCCGAAGATCTTGGCGCAGAACAAGCCGTCGCGTTCCGGCTTGAAGGTACGGTAATTGCTGGTTTCCGGCTTCTTGACTTCGCCGTAGGACCAGGATCGGATTTTTTCGGGCGACGCGAGGCCAATCTTGATCGCGTCGAACTGTTCGTTTTGCTGAACTTGCTTGAAT
>JAQGMC010000017.1 GCA_028292545.1 Paucimonas sp. | reverse complement strand
CCTGCGGCTGGCGCGCCGGCAGCCGGTGCGCCACCGGCCGCTGCAGCGCCGGGGGCGCCGGCCGGCTTGGCAGCCGCCTGGGTCAGGTACCAGACCAGCGCCGCCAGCAGGGCCACTGACAGCAGGGCGATGATGGTGCCGAGGGGGAATCTGCGCTTCTTCATCGTGCCGCTGACGGCGCGGTCGGCAGCAGGATCAGGTCTTTCCATGTTCTTCCTTGTTCGTTCGCGGTTTGCCGGGGTGGCCGGGCAAAGCCGTCATTGCATTGCGCCAGTCGATGGTCGGTTGCGGATGTTTCCCCGCCTTGTCCGCTTAGCGCAAATTGTTTCCATTTGTAATTTGCCGCTCGCCATACTGCCATGTAACTGCATTGGCTGTTGTGCGCAATAGGACAAACGGGCGACTACACCGCGCTCTTGATAACTCCCAAGCTTGAATCCGCTAAAGCCAACAGGTATGGGCGCCGGCGTTCATACTGGGGTCACTCCATTTCGCGGTGCGCAGGGCCAGGATCGAAAGCTCCTCCAGCCACGCTGCCACTTAATCCATTCCTATAAATCAGGAGATATAACAATGCGATCACACGAACTGGTTGAGCATATCGTCGGTGTCATGGCCGAGAGCCGGAATGAAGAAAGGGTATTGCGCGAAGCGCTGTATTCGCTGGTCAGCCTGGCCAAGTCCGAGCAGATCCTGGTGGACGATGAAATGTTTTACGCCGCGCCGAAAATGCCCAAGGGCGGCGCCGAAGTACAGATGCACTGAAGGCAAGCGGGCTGCACAGGTGGCTGAAAGCCACCCGCAGCCCGGCGAGCCTGGCATTGCAGGCCTGGGCTTGAAAGGCCTGGGCTTGAAACTGGCGTCAGCGCAGCCTGCCGCTGCAGGCAAACACCTTCTGCGCTGGCCAGCCGAAGCCGCCACGCCAGCGGGCCAGCAGGCCCGCTTATTTACTCCTTGATTACTCCTTGATGTTGGCCGCTTTCACGATTGCCGCGAATTTCTTGCGTTCGCTGGCAACCAGCGCTTCAAATTCCGCGGTTGGCATGCCGCTCGGCTGTGCGCCCTGCTTTTCCAGCGCGTCTTTCACATCGGCCAACTTGAGCACTTCGGCCATATCCTTTTGCAGCCGCATGACCACGGCATCGGGCGTTCCGCGCGGGACGAACACGCCAAACCACTGGTTCAATTCAAATTCGCCCAGGCCCGGCGTGGCTGCGACGCCCGGCACTTTCGGCGCTGCCGGCGACGGCAATTTCGACGATACGGCCAGCGGCTTGAGCGCATTCGCCTGCACATGCGGCAAGGCGGTGGGCAATCCCGCAAAGCCGACATCGACATGCCCGGCCAGCAGGTCGGACACGGCTGGCGCCACGCCCTTATACGGAACATGGTTCATCTTCACGCCCGCCAGTTGCTCCAGCAGGGCGCCGGCCAGGTGCTGCGGCGTGCCATTGCCGGATGACGCATAGCTGACCTTGTCCGGATTCTTTTTTGCGTACGCCACCAGTTCGGCCACATTCGAATACGGCCGCGACGGATGCGCCACCAGCATGAAAGGCAGGCGCACCGTTTGCGTCACGGGTCGCAAGTCGGTTTCGGGCTTGTAGCTCATCTTTTGCATGATGAACTGGTTGATCACCACTTCGGCCGTTGCCGACATCAGCACCGTGAAGCCATCGGGCGGCGACTGGGCCACGAAGCCGGCGCCGATCGAACCGCTGGCGCCTGGCTTGTTTTCCACCAGCACCGGCACCTTCCATTTGTCAGCGAGCTTCTGGCCCAGTAAGCGCGCCACGGGATCGACGCCGCCGCCGGCTGGATAAGGCACGATCAGCTTGACCGGCTTGTCAGGCCAAGCCTGGGCCAGCGCGCTGCTGGCGCCGGTGAGAAGCAGCAAGGCTGCAGCAAGGGCGGTGCGCAATTTCATTAAGATGGTCCCCGTTATGGTGATGAACCGGCGTATGCATCGCCGTACCCGGATTGTATGCGGCTTGGCGATAGGCCATTGGTCCGCGGCGTGGCACGGCAAACTGCTGTTTGCGAGCTCTGCCTGAACCGCCTCGCGCCCTTTTTTTACTGACAGTAAAAACGCATAAACGACTCTTGGTAAACGAGCGCGCCACGTTGTCTTTTTTACGCGAAACGTGATGCTGTATTTCATAAAAACGCAGTCCCGGATCGTTACATTTTTTTACCCACACCGTAAAATTGATCCCGCATCGCATGGTTAACCTTCGTGGAAAACCAAAGGTGTTGTGACAATGGCAAACCTGCTGAAAGGCAAGGACGCAAAGCTTCCGGTCTAAGTGCGCAAATGTGCATATGACAGCGGGGCCGCCGAAAACACGGGAGCGTTTTTCGCTCCTTCAATTCAGCGTTCTTTCTCCAGCATCTTTTCTCATTGTTTTACGCGACCAGGGAAAATTCCGGGCATTCCGCCTGGGCCCATTAATCGGGAAACAGTCATGAAAAAGATACTCCTCACGGCTTCGGCCATCGCCCTGCTTGCCGCCGTTTCCGGCGCCAACGCGGCAACCTCCGGCGGCACACTGACAGTCACCGGCACCGTCGAAAGCTCGATCAACCTCACGATCGAATCGGCTGGCGGCACCACGTCGGGCACCGGCACCAATGCCACGACTTCGGCGCTGGGCAGCATCAGCAAATACAGCGCCGCACCAGCCGGCTTCACGCTGGCACGCGGCGCCAGCGACTGGACGCTGTCGTCGACCGTTGGCGTCAAGGTCGACAAAGCCAACCTGACCAGCACCGACTACACGCTCACGGCCCAGCTCGGCGCGGCCCCGGCCAGTGGCATCACCTGGAAGCTCAACGGCAGCACGCTGAGCGACTCGGCCGCAGCCACGCTGACCTCGACCGGCACCTATGCCTCGACCGGCTCTTATTCCTGGGACATCGTCGTCGCCGACTCCGCAGCCGCGGCAGCCATCGACAACACGATAGCCTTCGCGGCCACCTCCAACTAAGCAGGCAAGGCCGGTACTTGCCGCTCCGGGTGCCCGGGGCGGCAAGCCTGCAGCCGGTATCCGTGCGCATGTTCTTCTTCCGGCTTCGTCTTCTCTCACTTGCACTCGCGCTGGCGCTGGCGCCTGCGACCCAGGCTGCACCGCTTGCCCGCGCCGCCGGCCAGGCAGGCGCGCTGGCGATCACCTTTTTGCCCGTGGACCTTGGCACCCGCAGCATGGCGGGCGGCGACGCCGTGGTTGACCTCGGCCCTTTGTCTGCCAGCCAGGCCGGCCGACGCAACCAGCCGATCCTGGTCCGGCGCCGCGTCGCGATCCGCATCGATGGCGGCAGCGGCGCTGCGGCCAGTGCCCGCCTCTCAGTCGCGCTGGCCAACGACATGCCAGGCAGTACGGTGCGCGTGGACGGTCTCGCGCTTTCCACCATTCCACGCGTGATCAGCCCGGTGCACCGCATCGGCAGCGTCGTCGTGCATGAGGTGGAAATGACGATCCCCGCAAGCGTTCCGGCGGGCGCCTTCCACCACGACCTCCAATGGATTGCAGAGAGCGATTGAGCCCTGCAATGCAGCCAAGGATTGAATTCATGTTTTCCAGGCTTCACCCGTTTTTCATCTTCGCCACGGCACTATTGTTCTT
>JAQGMC010000006.1 GCA_028292545.1 Paucimonas sp. | reverse complement strand
GACTGTGCAAACAGATGAGCCGACATCGGCTCGTAAGCCATGCCGACCACGCCCTGCACGCGGGCGACGGTCATCCAGCCGATCGCGGCCATCGCCAGCGCCGCGACGCCCAGCGCGGCAAGCGATGCACGCGACTGCCGACGCAGCAGTACCAGCATGGCCGCCAGCACCAGCGGCAGCGCCACCGCATGTTCCTTGGACAGGCAAGCCAACAGGTAAGCGACAACCGCTCCAGCCAGCCAGACTCTGCGTCCATGCAGCAGCGCCTCGCGCCAGGCCAGCACGGCAAGCAGGGAAAACAGGGTGGCCATCACGATGCTGCGCTGGATCACATATCCCGCGGCATAACTGGCCACCGGGTGCAGGGCAAACACCAGGGCCGCGACCGCGGCGGCAAAATCGATGACGCTTGTATCGTCTTGCAAGCCGCCGGAGCGCAGTAAGTTGCGGATGACGGCAAACAGTGTGCAGGCCGTGGCAGCATGCAAGACTGCATCCACCAGCCGATAAGCGTGCGGCAGCGTATCGCCAAACCATTGCTTGGTCCAGAGCAGCGTGTTGTAGGACAGGCCGCGCGGCTGGCCCAGCGCGTCAAGCCAGGAGGCGGGAGCAGAGGCGGCGCTGAAGAAACTCAGGTCATCGAAGAAAAACGGATTGCCGAGGAAAGGCAGATAGAGCGCGAAGACCGCGCCAACGATCAGCAGCACATAGCCGCGGTTGCGGTCTTGCAGCCAGGCGGCGAGTGAATGAGGCATCAATGAATGCAAAAGCGGGGGCAGAAGTAAAAAAGCCCCTCCGCAGAGGGGCTTTTCAGTACCAGCGGGAAGTGATTAGTTCCACTTCGCCACGATACTTGGCACAGGACCGGCGCAGGTCGTGGTAACCGCCCAGCGCAGCGCCGTGGTGCCAACGGTCGGCGAATAGAGGATGTTACAAGCAGTGCCCGTGATCGAGGGAGCGACTGCAGCGGTAATAATACCGGCAGCATCGACCGTGATCGCGGTTACTTCCGTGGTAGGCGTCGGGCCGGTGCCCAGGCCAAGGGAAGTCCAGTTATTGGCCGTCGCCAAAGCTGCCAAACTGCCGCCGTTTTCTTGCGAGAATTGAGCGATGGCGGTTTGCACGGCGCTGACTGCGGAAGCGACTTTCGCAACCTTGGCCTTGGTCACATAGTCCTGGTAAGCCGGAATGGCGACGGCAGCCAGGATACCGATGATCGCGACAACGATCATCAATTCAATCAGGGTAAAGCCGCGTTGGACGCGCTTCATCATTTTTGCGGATTTCATAAGGTTCTCCCCAGGTTAGTCAAGACAGAACTTTCTGCCTGTGTTTCCTAGGAGCAAAACCTGTGCCACGGGGAAATATCCGGTTTTATTGGTTTTTTGACGAAATCTGGGAGGGAAATGTGACCAAATTTGTCAGTCGTTTCCTAAATTAGTCAGTTTTTACCTAGCAGTAGAATGAGAAAATTCTTACTGACTAGCTTTGTCCGCAGGTGAGCGAAACAAGCGCTGCAACCTGGCACGCCAGCCCGGCCGGGCCGTATAGGCCGGTGCCTGGCCGGGTACAAGTGCCGCGAGCACTGAAATATTGTCGCCGCCACCGCTGGCATTGGCGAGCGCAACCAGTTCCTTGCAGAGTGCTTCGGGCTCGCTGGCATGGGCCAGCAACGCGGCCTCGATCGTCGGGTCAGGCAGTTCGTCGGTCAAACCATCGCTGCACAACAAGACCAGGTCGCCGGCTTGCAGGGCATGGGCGTGGACTTCCGGATCGACGTCATCATCCACGCCCATGCCGCGGGTGAGCAGGTTCTTTTGTTTGGCGGCGCGCGCCTGTTCGGACGTGATCAGGCCGGCATCGATCTGTTGCTGGAGCAGCGTATGGTCGCGCGTCAATTGCCGCATTTCGCCGCCGCGCAACAGGTAGGCGCGGGAATCGCCAATGTGGGCAATGAACATGTCGTGCTGGCGCAGCAGCGCGAGCACGAGCGTGGTGCCCATGCCGCGACAGGATTCGTCATGCATGGCGGCGGCATGGATCGATGCGCTGGCGTGCCGGATCTCTTCTGTGAGCAGCGCTTTCATGCGCCCGGGCGGCAGTGCCAGCAAGCCGGGATCGCGACGGAAGCGCTGTTCCAGCGCTTCCTTCAGCAGCGCGGTGGCAATGCCGCTGGCAATTTCGCCGGCGTTATATCCGCCCATGCCGTCGGCGACGATAGCCAGCCCGATGCCGGCGCTGATGACCGTCGCATCTTCGTTATGCGTGCGCACCCTGCCGACATCAGTCGCGCTGGCGTAACGAACTGCAGGTGACGTGTCGTTCGGCATCGGCCTCAGGTGAGAAAACTCGGATGCGGGTCGGCCCCGGCGCAAGCCCGGCTGGAAACCGGGCGCAAGACTGGGCTGAAGACGGGGCGAAACTGCGCTGCAAACTTGCCTGGAAACGGGAACGGGGAGACATGCTCCCCGTCACTTCTCGCGATCTTCTTCCAGGCCGCCGGCAGCGTCAATCCCCTGCCCCGGCGCGGCCCGGTCCAAGCTGTTACAGCATGGCCTTGAGCAGGCGCGCCATTTCGGACGGATTGCGCGTGACCTTGATGCCGCAGGCTTCCATGATTTCAAGCTTTGCTTCGGCGGTATCGGCGCCGCCGGAAATCAGCGCGCCGGCATGGCCCATGCGCTTGCCCGCCGGCGCAGTGACGCCAGCGATAAAGCCAACCACCGGCTTCTTCATGTTGTCGCGCACCCAGTAGGCGGCATTGGCTTCATCCGGGCCACCGATCTCGCCGATCATGATGACGGCGTCGGTGTCCGGATCGTCATTGAACATGCGCATGATGTCGATATGCTTCAAGCCATTGATCGGGTCGCCGCCGATTCCGACTGCCGACGACTGGCCCAGGCCCAGCGCGGTGAGTTGCGCGACGGCTTCATAAGTCAGCGTGCCCGAGCGCGACACGACGCCGATGCGGCCCTTGCGATGGATATGGCCGGGCATGATGCCGATCTTGATTTCATCCGGCGTAATCAGGCCCGGGCAGTTCGGACCCAGCAACAGTGTCTTGCTGTTGGTCCTGGCCATGTGGTCCTTGACTTCCAGCATGTCGCGAACGGGAATGCCTTCGGTAATGCAGATCGCCAGGTCGAGCTTGGCATCCACGGCTTCACGGATCGCAGCTGCGGCGCCGGCGGGCGGCACATAGATCACCGATACGGTGGCGCCGGTTTTTTCTTTGGCGTCGGCTACCGATGCAAAAATCGGAATGCCTTCGAAGTCTTCGCCTGCTTTTTTCGGATTGACGCCGGCGACGTAAGCGTTACGGCCGTTGGCATACTCGCGCGACATGCGGGTGTGGTATTGCCCGGTCTTGCCAGTGATGCCTTGGGTGATGACTTTGGTGTCTTTATTAATCAGGATCGACATGGTTGTTCCTTGCGATTATTTGGCTTGGGCAGCAGCGACGACCTTCTGCGCGGCTTCTTCCATCGTGTCTGCAGAAATGATCGGCAGGCCAGAGTCGGCCAGCATCTTCTTGCCGAGCTCTTCATTCGTGCCCTTCATGCGCACCACCAGCGGCACGGAAAGGGACACTGCCTTGACCGCGGTGATGACGCCTTCGGCAATCACGTCGCAACGCATGATGCCGCCGAAAATGTTGACCAGGATGGCTTTGAGGCCCTTGTTCTTCAACATGATCTTGAATGCTTCAGTCACTTTCTCGGCCGTGGCGCCGCCGCCGACGTCGAGGAAGTTGGCAGGCTCGCCGCCGAACAGCTTGATCGTGTCCATCGTCGCCATCGCCAGGCCCGCGCCGTTGACCAGGCAACCAATATTTCCGTCGAGCGAAATATAGGCGAGGTCGAATTTGGAGGCTTCGATTTCGGCCGGGTCTTCTTCATCCAGGTCGCGGTAGGCAACGATTTCGGGATGGCGGAACAGTGCGTTCGAATCGAAGTTGAACTTGGCGTCGAGCGCGATCACGCTGCCGTCGCCCGTCAGGATCAGGGGATTGATTTCGGCCAGCGAAGCATCGGTTTCCCAGTAAGCCTTGTACAGGCCTTGCAACAGCGGGCGCGCTTGCGCCAGTGAGGCAGCGGGCACGCCGATCTTGGTGGCGATGGCATCGGCGTCTGCGTCGGTCAGGCCAGTCGCGGGATCGATTTCCACCTTGTGGATCAGCTCCGGATGGGTGTGCGCGACTTCTTCAATGTCCATGCCGCCTTCGCTGGAAGCCATCAGCACCACGCGCTGGCTCAAGCGGTCGGTAACGAGGCTGATATACAGTTCCTTCTTGATGTCCGCGCCTTCTTCAATCAACAGGCGGCGCACTTTCTGGCCCCCCGGGCCGGTCTGGTGCGTGACCAGTTGCATGCCGAGGATGGCGTTTGCATATTCGCGCACCTGGTCCAGGGATTTCGCGACTTTCACGCCGCCGCCCTTGCCGCGGCCGCCAGCATGAATCTGCGCCTTGACTACCCAGACCTTGCCGCCCAGTTGTTCGGCTGCCTTGACTGCGTCGTCGACGCTGGTGCACGCAATGCCGCGCGGAACGGTCACCCCGAACTTGCGGAGAATTTCTTTACCCTGGTACTCATGGATTTTCATGCGAGCTTCCTTATAGACGCTGATTGAAAAGGATGGTGGGAGACGTCATGGCGTTCTTCGGCGGCAGGCGTCACGGCCCAGCGGGGATAAAACTTTGCGACTACCGACCCGTCGAGTTTCAGGGCGTGGCAGCGGCCAAGCTGGAACGGCATCTGCACGCTGCCGTCTTCATTTTTTCCTTCCAGCGTGTCGATGACATCGCCGGCAAAGGCCTGGATTGCAGCTGTGGGCACCACCTGCGCCAGTTCGGTAAGGTGGGCGCAACCATCGCCACCGCCCAGTCGCTGCCGCAACGCGGCGCGGAAGCCGCGGCCCAGGTTGAGGCCGACCATGCGGCTATATTGCGGGCCAACGGTATCGCAACTCCCGGCATAGGGGACGGCGTCCGAAATCGCGTCGGCCGCCACGATATTCAGTTTCGTATCGATCGTAATGCGCAGCCACAGGTCATGGATGGGCATACCGGCCGGCCGCACGCCGCTGGCCAGTTCTGCGGGACGGCTTTTGGTATCCATGATGCGGGCATCGAGATCCCACAAGCCGTCGTCGCGGGAATAAGCTTGGACCTGGATGGCTCGCGTGTGCTTGAGGACACGCTTGGCGCCGGATGGTGGCAAAGGCATAGACCGACAGCGCGCCGGGGCGCTGTAAAACTGGATGAATGGGGAGGCGGGCAAGGGCTGCGGATCACGCGCAATTGCACAACGGACAACCCGCCGACAGCTTGCGAGTGTAGCACACCAGTTGCACTGCAAAACCCGGTTCGAAGGCTTGTTAAGCGAGGCCGAACATCTGCCCTGGCCTTTCGTTCTGCTTGCAGAGAAAGTGGGGCGAAAACGGTCTTATATGGGCGATAAACGAAGCTATGTTCGGCTGCACATTCACTCAAGATTTACAGCGGTCCGCAGGGGAAGCCCTGTACTCGTGGCGATAGGCTCTCGGGAGCGATGATCTGTCGCGGCGGATGAGCCGTCGTGGACGACGTGTTGTCGTGGACCCAGCCCCAGTTCGGGATGGCGCGCCGGGTCGCCAATGAGTTGTCGTGGACGATGTGTTGTCGTGGACGATGAGTTGTCGCGGCCGATGAGCTGTCGTGGGCCATTAGCTGTCGTGGGCCATTAGCTGTCGTGGAAATGAGCTGTCCTGGAAATAAGCGGTCGTGGAACTAAGCTGCCCCGGAAATAAGCGAAGCCGGTGTCGCGTGCCGGCTTAGTCCATTTCCATCAGCCGCATCGCTTCCCGTATGGCCGACTGCGTGAACCCGCGCTGCATCAGGAAACGAATGCGCTTGGCCTTGTCGGCTGCATCCACTGGAAGCTGGGCGAATTTTTTGCGCAGCACTTCAGCTGCGCGTGATGCCTCGCCTTCCACCAGCCCGGCTTTGACTTCGCCGAGCGCCTCGCTCTCCAGTCCGTGGCTTTGCAGCTCGGACAGGATGCGGTTGTTGCCATAGCGGCTGGCGCGCCGATGCACCAGCGATTCAGAGAAGCGCGCTTCGGACAAAAGCTTGGCTGCTTCCAACTGGTCGAGCAGCGCCTCGATATCCTCGCCTTCGCCAGCATGGCGCGCCAGCTTGCGCGCAAGCTCCATCCGACTGTGCTCACGCGCCGACAGGTAGCGCAGCGCACGCGCTTTGAGGCTCAGGCGCGGCATCGGCATGTCAGGCTGTCCCGTTCACTTGGCCCACAGTGCCGTCGCCGCGCAAACCCGGCTTACTCCGTCTCGCGCGCTTCCTTGGCTTCACGGGCAGACACTTTTTTCGGCGCCGGCTCTGCAGCGCCGGCCAGCGGCGGCAGCAGTGGCACACCGAGCGCTTCACGCACGCGGTTTTCGATTTCGTAAGCCAGTGCTGCATGCTCCTTCAAGAACGTGCGGGCATTGTCCTTGCCCTGGCCGATGCGTTCGCCGTTATAGCTGTACCAGGCGCCGGATTTGTCGACTATCTTGGCTTCTACGCCGAGGTCGATGATCTCGCCCTCGCGCGAGGTACCTTCGCCATACATGATGTCGAAATGCGCTTCACGGAACGGCGGGGCGACCTTGTTCTTGACGACTTTTACCTTGGTTTCGCTGCCGACGACTTCATCATTCGCCTTGATCGAGCCGGTACGGCGAATGTCCAGCCGGACTGATGCATAGAATTTCAGCGCGTTACCGCCGGTCGTTGTTTCGGGATTACCGAACATGACGCCAATCTTCATCCGGATCTGGTTGATGAAAATGACCAGCGTGTTGGTGCGATTGATGGAGCCGGTAAGTTTGCGCAACGCCTGCGACATCAGGCGCGCTTGCAGGCCGGGCAGCGAATCGCCCATGTCGCCTTCAATTTCAGCCCGCGGCGTCAGCGCTGCAACCGAGTCGATCACGATCAGGTCCACGCCGCCGGAACGCACCAGTGCATCGGTAATTTCCAGCGCTTGCTCGCCCGTGTCGGGTTGCGAAATCAGCAAGTCAGACAAGTTGATGCCAAGCTTTTGCGCATAAGTGGTGTCAAGCGCATGTTCAGCGTCGATAAAGGCGCAGGTGCCGCCCAGTTTCTGCATCTGGGCAATGACTTGCAGCGTCAATGTGGTCTTACCCGATGATTCCGGGCCATAGATTTCAACCACGCGCCCGCGCGGCAAACCGCCAACGCCGAGCGCTATGTCGAGGCCGAGGGATCCGGTCGATACGACTTGCACTTCTTCAGCGACGGCGCCGTCAGCCATGCGCATCACCGACCCCTTGCCGAACTGCTTCTCGATCTGGGACAGGGCTGCGGCCAGGGCTTTGCTCTTTTCCGACGCATTCAGGGGTTTTCTGTCTTCCATATAGTCTCTTTCGCAATCCGGTGGGTTGGCGGGGGCAGCTTGGCCGCAGTGACAGGCAGGCCTGGAGCCCGATCAGGCTGTACTGTATAAACAAACAGTGATTAATGCAAGCAGATTCGCAAGCAGATTCGCGAGCAGATTCGACGGCTGTTGGAAGGGCAGGTTCGTCGCGCGCGGCGCGATCATGAAGCGGACAGCTTCGTTACCGCCCGGTGGTTCGCCTTGCTGCCCTGTAGGAAACACAATAGACTTGATCCACCCGCCCAAAAATACCATCCCCATGCGTATCCTGCTAGCAGAGGACGACAGCGTGCTGGCCGACGGCCTGACCCGCTCGCTGCGGCAGTCGGGTTATGCGACCGACTGTGTCAAGAATGGCCAGGAAGCCGACCTTGCCTTGTCGGCACAGGATTTCGACTTGCTGATCCTCGACGTTGGCTTGCCGCGGATGTCGGGCCTGGAAGTGCTGCGCCGCCTGCGCGCCCGCAATTCGCGGCTGCCGGTGTTGATACTGACAGCCAACGATTCCGTGGAACAGCGCGTCAAGGGCCTGGACCTGGGCGCGGACGACTATATGGCCAAGCCGTTTGCCCTGTCCGAACTTGAAGCGCGGGTACGGGCGCTGACCCGCCGCGGCGCAGGCGGCGGCCCGACCGTGATCCGGCATGGCCCGCTGTCCTTCGACCAGGTCGGACGCATTGCCTACATCAACGACCAGATGCTGGACTTGTCAGCCCGCGAACTGGGCTTGCTTGAAGTGCTGCTGCAACGCACCGGTCGCCTGGTTTCGAAGGAACAGCTGGTCGACCATCTTTGCGAATGGGGCGAAGAAGTCAGCAACAATGCCATCGAAGTCTATGTCCACCGGTTGCGCAAGAAAATTGAATTGGGCGGCGTGCGCATCGCCACCGTGCGCGGACTGGGTTATTGCATGGAAAAGTTTGCCGAGCCACCGGCCGCCGCCAGCGCGCCGGATTGAGACCATGTCGCCCGCGGCACGCCCGGCCCCACTGGGACAAGCAGAAACACCGGGCGCCGCTCCCGTGCCCCCGGAGGTGCTGCTTCCTGCAGGCGACAGTGTTGAACATCCGGAACAGATCCAGCGCTCGCTGTTCGGCGAAATCCTGGACTGGATGCTGGTGCCCTTGCTGCTGCTGTGGCCGATCAGCATTGCCATCACTTTCCTGGTGGCCAAATCCATCGCCAACTATCCCTTCGATCGCGCACTTGACGACCGCGTCACGGTGCTGGCGCAGCAAGTCAAGGAAGCCGGCGACAAGGTCATCGTCAACTTGCCGGCTTCCACCCGCGACATGCTGCGCGCGGACGATGTCGACAATGTGTTTTTCCAGGTTGTCGGCGTGAGCGGCGAACTGCTCGAAGGCGACCGCGACATGCCGGCGCCGCCCGAGGAAGAATACCGCCAGCCGTGGGCGGTGCAACTGCGCAATGACACCATCCGCAATACTGAGGTGCGCATCGCCCATACCTATCTCGACCTGAACCGGGCGCAGGCTGGCGCCGATGCCAAGCGCGCGCCGCGGCTGGTGCTGGTGCAGGTGGGCGAGACGCTGGACAAGCGCGTGCACCTGGCCAACCAGATCATCAAGGGGGTGATCCTGCCCGAATTCCTGATCCTGCCCATTGCGCTGGCGCTGGTCTGGTTTGCGCTGTCGCGCGGGCTGTCGCCGCTGACTGAACTCCAGCACCGCATTCGCGCGCGTCGCGCCGACGACCTGAGCCCGATTGAAAAGGGCCACGTGCCGGAAGAGATCGCGCCGCTGGTCGGATCGCTTAATGAATTGCTGGAGCGGCTGTCGCAAAGCATACAGTTGCAAAAGCGCTTCATTGCCGATGCCGCACACCAGATGAAAACGCCGCTGGCGGGCATGCGCATGCAATCCGAACTGGCGCTGCGCCAGACCAGTCCGGAAGAAATCCACCGCTCGCTGGAGCAGTTATCCAAGAGTTCTGAAAGCGCGACGCGCCTGGTGAACCAGTTGCTGGCGCTGGCGCGTGCCGAAAACCAGACGCCGCAAGCCACGCCGCATGATGCGGTCGAGCTGACGTCGATGGCGCGTGAGGTGGTGCAGGAATGGGTGCAGCTTGCGCTGGCGCGCAATATCGACCTGGGCTATGAACAGCCCGGCAACAGCGTCGTGATTGACGGGAATGCGACCATGCTGCGTGAAATGACCAATAACCTGGTCGACAACGCGCTGCGCTATACGCCTGGCGGCGGCAGCGTCACGCTGCGCGTGCGGGTCGACCGCGCCACTGACCGCGCCTGCATCGAAGTTGAAGATACCGGCCCCGGCATACCTGCGGCCGAGCGCGCCAATGTCTTCGAACGCTTCTACCGGATCCTGGGCAGCCATACCGAAGGCAGCGGGCTGGGCCTGGCCATCGTGCGTGAAATCGTGCAGCAGCATGGGGCGGAAATCGATATCTTCAACAATCCGCGCAGCCATGACCCGAAGTATCCGGGCAGCCTGTTCCGGGTCAGCTTCAAGCTCGACCCACCGCTTGCCCACTTGGCGCTCAACTGAATGAAAAAACCTGCGGATTCCCGTCCCTTCCACTGGCAGCGCGTGCGCCGCCTTTCACTGTTGCTGCTGGGCGCCTGGTTCCTGGTGACGCTGGGCTCGGTCTGGTTTGCGCGCGAACTGGCGCAAATCAGCGTGTTTGGCTGGCCGCTGTCGTTCTACATGGCGGCGCAAGGATCGATCCTGGCCTATCTTGCCATCGTCGGCATCTATGCGTGGCGCATGGACCGCCTGGATGCACGCTACCGGCGCGATGCAGATGGCGCTTAAGGACGCAGTCTTTTCCAGCCGCCTGACCCGCTACTACCTGTGGTACACGGTCGGTTTCATGCTGCTGCTGGTGTCGCTGTCGATCCTGGAAAAGGAAGGCTTTCCGCGGGTCTGGATAGGTTACCTGTTCATCTTCTCCACCATCGTGCTGTATGCCGGCATTGGTTTCCTCAGCCGCACTTCGGATGTCAGCGAATACTATGTCGCCGGGCGCCGCGTGCCGGCCGTTTTCAACGGCATGGCCACGGCGGCGGACTGGATGTCGGCCGCCACCTTCATCAGCCTGGCCGGCGGCCTCTACCTGCAAGGCTTCGACGGCCTGGCCTATATCATGGGCTGGACCGGCGGTTATGTGCTGGTTGCGGTGCTGATTGCGCCCTACCTGCGCAAATTCGGGCAGTACACCGTGCCGGATTTCCTGGCGGCGCGTTATGCGGGCCAAGGCGGCGGTGACGCGGTGCGCATCATCGGCGCACTGGCCACGATTGCGATTTCCTTCACCTACGTGGTGGCGCAGATATACGGCGTCGGCCTGATCACATCGCGCTTCACCGGCATTGATTTTTCGGTCGGCATCTTCCTCGGCCTGGCCAGCATCCTGGTGTGTTCCTTCCTGGGCGGCATGCGTGCCATCACCTGGACCCAGATTGCGCAGTACATCATCATCCTGTTGGCCTACATGATCCCGGTAATGTGGTTATCGGCCAAGCACACCGGCGTGCCGCTGCCGCAAATTGCCTACGGCGCGATCCTCGAAAAGCTGGCCGAAAAAGAAGGATCGCTGGCCCGCGACCCGCGTGAAAAGCAGGTGCGCATGGTGTTCCAGCGCCGCGCCGAACAGTATGAGGAAATGATGCTGCGCCTGCCGGCGTCCTGGCATGAAGGCCGCCTGGCAGCCCAACAACGGGTACAGGAACTGAAATCGACCAATGCCTCGCTGCTGGACATCAAGTCTGCCGCGCGCGAAGCGGCGTCTTACCCGAAAGACCCGGATGAAGCGCGCCGCGCCTGGGGCGAAGCGCGCAAGGCGGCGCTGGCGCGGGCCGCGCCGCCCGCCAGCCAGTCCGAACCCTTTCCCGGTCCGGACAAGGCCACTTCCGACGGCAAGCGCAACAACTTCCTGGCGCTGGTGCTGAGCCTGATGATGGGCACCGCGGCGCTGCCACACATCCTGGTGCGCTCCTACACCACGCCCTCGGTGTCGCAGGCGCGCCAGTCGGTGTTCTGGACCTTGTTTTTCATCATGCTGGTCTACACCGCCGTGCCGGCTCTCGCAGTACTCGTGAAATACGACATGCTAACGTCGCTGGTGGGGACCGGTTCGGCAAACCTGCCGGCCTGGGTGAGTTATTGGGCAAACATAGACAAGATCAATCCACTGGTAAGCATCGTCGACATCAACGGCGATGGACTGGTGCAGATGGCCGAAATTTCGATGGATGCAGACATGCTGGTGCTGGCGACACCTGAAATCGCCGGCCTGCCTTACGTGGTATCGGGCCTG
This sequence comes from Paucimonas sp., assembly GCA_028292545.1. Taxonomy (GTDB): domain Bacteria; phylum Pseudomonadota; class Gammaproteobacteria; order Burkholderiales; family Burkholderiaceae_D; genus Lacisediminimonas. The sequence continues at coordinate 29,881 of JAQGMC010000006.1, read as the reverse complement.
GTCGCCGCCGGCGGCCTGGCGGCGGCATTGTCCACTGCCGATGGCTTGCTGCTGACGATTTCCAACGCGCTGTCGCACGATACGTATTACAAAACCATCGACCGCACGGCCTCCACGCAAAAACGGGTCACCGTATCCAAGCTCTTGCTGCTGGTGGTGGCAATGTTCGCAGCCTACGCCGCTTCGCTCAAGCCGGGCGACATCCTGTCGGTGGTGGGCGCCGCCTTTTCGCTGGCCGCCTCAACCCTGTTTCCGGCGCTGGTGCTGGGCGTGTTCTGGAAACGCGCCAATGCCTATGGCGCGATAGTGGGCATCCTGCTCGGCTTCTTCGTTTGCGTCGCCTACATGATCGGCACCACGCCGGCACTGGGCGGTTCGACCCTGTACCAGTGGTTCGGCATCGCCGCCAATTCAGCTGCGGTATTCGGCGTGCCGGCCGGCTTTTTGGCCATCATTGTCGTAAGCCTTGCGACCAAGCCGCCGCCGCTGCAGAGCGGTGTCCTTGTCGACTACTTGCGAACCCCATGACCGGGCTGGCATATTTCTTGATAGCCACAACCAGCAAAGCACATAACGAAAACTCATGTCCGAATTTTTTAATGAAATGCTGGCGTCAGACAGCAGCGCGCGCGCCCACTACAGCGCCTTCCAGGAATGGCTGGATACGCAATCCGCGCTGTCCCTGGCTGGCAAGCGGGCGGAAGCCGACCTGATCTTTCGCCGGGTCGGCATCACCTTTGCCGTGTATGGCAGCGATGCCGGCACCGAGAGGCTGATCCCCTTCGATATCATCCCGCGCATCATTCCAGCCGAGGAGTGGACGGTGCTCGACGCCGGCCTCAAGCAGCGCGTGCGCGCGCTGAACATGTTTCTTCACGATATTTATCACGCACAGGACATCATCCGCGCCGGCATCATCCCGGCCGAGCAAATCCTTCACAACCTGCAGTACCGCGCCGAGATGCAGGGCGTGGCCGTGGCGTCCAACATTTATGCCCATATCGCGGGTGTCGACATCGTGCGCGCCGGTGCAGGCGACTTCTATGTGCTGGAAGACAACCTGCGCGTGCCCTCCGGCGTTTCCTACATGCTGGAAGACCGCAAGATGATGATGCGGCTGTTCCCGGAACTGTTCGTCGACCACAAGGTGGCGCCGGTTGCGCATTACCCCGACCTGCTGCTCGACAACTTGCGCTCGGTGGCGCCGCAGGGCGTGACTGATCCAACCGTGGTCGTCATGACCGCAGGCATGTACAACTCTGCCTATTTCGAACACGCCTTCCTGGCCCAGCAGATGGGTGTGGAATTGGTCGAAGGCCAGGACTTGTTCGTCACGGACAACCATGTGTACATGCGCACCACGCGCGGGCCGCGCCGGGTGGACGTGATCTATCGCCGCATCGATGACGATTTCCTCGATCCGCTCGCCTTCCGCGCCGATTCCGCGCTCGGCGTGCCCGGCCTGCTGTCGGTCTACCAGGCCGGCCGCGTGACGCTGGCCAATGCCGTGGGCACCGGCGTGGCCGACGACAAATCAATCTATCCGTATGTGCCGGACATGATCCGCTTCTACCTGTCCGAAGAGCCGGTATTGAAAAATGTGCCGACCTGGCAGTGCCGCAAGAGCGAAGACCTTTCTTACACGCTGGCCAACCTGGAAAAACTGGTGGTCAAGGAAGTGCATGGCGCCGGTGGCTACGGCATGCTGGTCGGACCTGCGGCCAGCAAAGCTGAAATCGAGGATTTCCGGCAGCGGATACTGGCGCGGCCCGACGCCTATATTTCGCAACCGACGCTGGCCTTGTCGGTATGCCCGACCTTCGTCGAATCCGGCGTAGCGCCGCGCCATATCGATTTGCGGCCTTTCGTGCTGTCGGGCGAAACGATATCCATCGTGCCCGGCGGCCTGACCCGCGTCGCCTTGCAGGAAGGTTCACTGGTAGTGAATTCCTCCCAGGGCGGCGGCACGAAGGACACCTGGATCCTGGAGCGATGACATGCTGAGCCGAACCGCCGACCACCTGTACTGGATGGCGCGCTATACCGAGCGCGCCGAAAACACGGCCCGCCTGCTGGACGTGAACCTGCAAACCTCGCTGCTGCCGCAATCGGCGCAAGCTGCCGAACAGGGTTGGCGCGCGATACTGGGCATTTCCGAACTGCAGGCAGCCTACGACGAACGCTACAGCGCACTGAATGCGCGCGACGTCCTGCATTTCATGGTGCAGGACCGCTCCAATATGTCTTCCATTGCGTCCTGCCTTTGTGCAGCGCGCGAAAATGCACGCGCAGTGCGCGGCGCGCTCACTACCGAAGTCTGGGAAATCCTGAACACAACCTGGCTCGAAATGCTGTCCAAGCTCCAGGAGGGCCGCGCCACGCGCGACCCGGGCCAATTCTTTGAGTGGGTGAAATACCGCTCCCACCTGTCGCGCGGCGTCACGCTGGGCACGATGCTCAAAGATGAAGCTTTCCATTTCATTCGCCTGGGCACGCACCTGGAGCGGGCCGACAATACGGCGCGCATACTCGACGTGAAATTCCATGGCGTGCAAAATGGCGGCGCAGCTGGCGAAGGCGCGGATGCCCAGATCGATTTTTACTACTGGGCCGCGATCTTGCGCTCGGTGTCGGCTTTCGAAATCTATCGCAAGGTGTATCGCGATGTGATCACGCCGGAGCGGGTGGCGGAATTGCTGATCCTGCGCGGCGACATGCCGCGCTCGCTGATGGCCTGCTTGCAGGAAGTCGTCGACAACCTGGCCGACGTACGCAACGACACGTCTGCCGACACTGAACGCTATGCGGGCCGCCTGCATGCCGACCTGGCGTTCAGCCGCATCGATGAAATACTGGAAAGCGGCCTGCACCCCTTCCTGACCCGCTTCCTGGAGCAGATTTTCGAACTCGGCAATCGCATCAGTCGCGACTTCCTGTTGCCGCTGGCAGCTTGAGCAAGCTCGTCGCCAGCCCCGCCTCTGTCGGAAAGGGCGGGAGCCTCAAAGGTCCCGCACAGTCAAGCGCAGCTACGGTATCCCCTCCCTTTCTTTCAGGGTCTTGCCAGGCCTTGCGGTAGAATCTCCCTTTTTCCCGCTCCCCGGCCAACATGACTTACTGCGTCGCGATGCGCGTCGAAACAGGATTGGTTTTTCTGTCCGATTCCCGCACCAATGCCGGTGTCGACCATATCGGCACCTTCCGCAAAATGAATGTCTATGAGAACCCGGGTGACCGCGTGATCGTGCTCCTGGCCTCGGGCAACCTGTCGATCACGCAAGCCATACGGCAAGTGATACCAGAAGTAGTCACGCCCCAGGGCCAGACCATCTGGTCAGTGCCATCGGTGTATGAAGCGGCGCAGATTGTTGGCGAAGCGATACGCCGCGTGCATGAGCGCGATGCCGCCGCCTTGCAACAGTTCGGCATTGATTTCAATGTGCGCTTGCTGCTTGGCGGCCAGGTCAGGGGTGAGCGGCATCGCCTGTTCCACCTGTATTCAGCCGGCAATTTCATCGAAGCGCATGATGAAAACCCCTATTTCCAGATTGGCGAAGCCAAGTACGGCAAGCCAATCATCGACCGCGTCATCACGCCGCAAACCACCCTGGATGAAGCCGCGAAATGCGCGCTGATTTCTATGGATTCAACGCTGCGTTCGAATATTTCGGTGGGGCTACCGCTGGACCTGCTGGTCTACAAGGCTGACAGTTTCGGCATCACCCGCTTCGTCACGATCGACGAGCGCAACCAGTATTTCTCGATGATCCGCAATAGCTGGGGCAGCCAGTTGAAGACGGTGTTCGACGGCATAGCCGACCCGATCTGGGATGCGCCCGCCGACGCCGCGGCCAACGTGCTGTCTACGCAGCAGGTGCAAAACCAGCCGGTGCGGATGCTGGCCCCGGCCGAGTTCAAGCCCACGCTGGCTGCGCCGGTTCATTTGCAAAGCCTGGCTCAGGAAAACGGTCCGGCGGGATCAGCCTGACCTTGGTGGCCGCAGGGCGGAGTCGCGCCCTGCTCTTCGCCCTGCCCCGGGCTTGAAGTCGCCAGGCTTCAGTCGTAATTCGACACTTCAATCAGGTTGAGGTCGGGATCGCGGAAATAAATCGAGGTGATCGGCCCCACCGCGCCCGTCTTTTTCACCGGCCCTTCGATAATGCGCACGCCGCAGCCCTCGATATGCTCCAGGGCTTCATTTAGCGGCATGGACGTGATGAAACAGACATCGGCCGAACCGGGCGTGGCGCGGTGCGCTTTGGGCTCGAATTCATGGCCTGCAAGGTGCAGGTTCAGCTTTTGCGAACCGAAGGACAGCGCACGCCGGCCACCTGTGAAAGTGACCGCTTCCATACCAAGCACGCGCTGGTAGAAATCGATCGTCACATCCAGGTCCTTGACGGTAAGGACGAAATGATCCAGCCGGTCGATGTGCATGGCGCTTCCTGTCGTGAGTGCAATCCTGTGCTGCGAACCGGGATGCGAACCGGGCTGCGAATCGTTCTTCCTGCGCGGCCCCGAACCGGCCGCTCAGACGACGATGGTCTGCGCTTCGTCGCCAGCGCGCGCGGCAATTTCGCCGATGCGGCTGGCGGTTTCGCCGGCTGCGTTCAAATGCGCCAGCGCCGCATCGGCCTGGTCTGCGGCCACGATCACCACCATGCCGATGCCGCAGTTGAAGACGCGGTGCATTTCTGCATCCGCCACGCCGCCATGTTCCTGGAGCCAGGAAAATAGGGGCGGCATGGTCCAGGCGTCACGATGCAGCACGGCTTTCAGGTTGGGCTGCAGCACGCGCGGCACGTTTTCAACCAGGCCGCCGCCAGTGATGTGGGCCATGCCCTTGACTTGCATTGTCGCCATCAGCGACAGCAGCGGCTTGACATAGATCCGGGTCGGCGCAAGCAGCACGTCCGCCAGCGGCTTGCCATGGAAATCGGCGGCCAGGTCAGGCTGGGCCACAGACAGGATCTTGCGCACCAGCGAATAGCCATTCGAATGGCAGCCTGAGGAAGCCAGCCCCAGCACCACATCGCCGGGCACGATCTGGCGGCCATCGATGATCTGCGATTTTTCAACCGCGCCCACCGCAAAGCCGGCCAGGTCATATTCGCCATCCGGATACATGCCCGGCATTTCGGCAGTTTCGCCACCGATCAGCGCGCAACCCGCCTGCTCGCAACCAAAGGCGATGCCCTTGATGACGTCAGTGGCAGCGCCCACGTCGAGCTTGCCGCAAGCGAAATAATCGAGGAAGAACAGCGGTTCGGCGCCCTGGACCAGGATGTCGTTGACGCTCATGGCAACCAGGTCGATGCCGACCGTGTCATGGCGCTTCAACTGGAAAGCCAGCTTGAGTTTGGTGCCTACGCCGTCGGTACCGGAAACCAGCACCGGTTCGCGAAACTTTTTGCTTATTTCGAACAGCGCGCCGAAACCGCCTATGCCGCCCAGTACGCCCTCCCGCATCGTGCGCTTGGCAAAAGGCTTGATCGCCTCCACCAGCGCGTCTCCGGCATCGATATCGACGCCGGCATCTCGGTAAGACAGGGAAACCTGGTTTGGGGATGTCATATTTGTTGGAAGCAAGGACGGTAAAATAGGCGGCTGCCGCAAAAGGGGCACGAATACAGGTGCAAGCCTATAATCTTGCATCCGGCCGCCGTCGCAAAGGCGCTATTTTATCAAACCGTCCCACCCTGACCGATACATGTCATTTGCCGCCACTTCCGAGCAACGCCAGACCCTGATGTGGTTGGCGCTCGGACTACTGCTGGTGGGCTTGCTGGTCTTGCTCGGCCCGGTGCTGACGCCCTTCCTTGCCGCCGGCATCCTGGCTTATGTCTTGAATCCCGGCGTGGACTGGCTGGCACAGCGCGGTCCCGGCCGTGCGCGCCTGCCGCGCACACTGGCTGTCATCCTGGTGATGAGCCTGCTGTTTGCAACCATGCTGGCACTGGTGCTGATCGTGATACCCGTACTGCAGAAAGAATTGCCGCTGATGCGTGAACAAGTGCCCCAGTTGCTTTCCACGCTGGACCAAAAACTGGCCCCCTTGCTGGCCAAGCTGGGCGTCACTGCGCGGCTGGATGTGGACGGCATCAAAATCCTGCTGACCGAACAAATCGCGCATGCTGGCCAGGGACTGTGGACTTCGCTCCTCTCTTCCGTGCGCATCGGCGGCCTGGCCTTGCTGGGCTGGCTGGCCACGCTCTTGCTGGTGCCGGTCGTGCTGTTTTACTTGCTGCTGGATTGGCATGCGGTCCTGGCGCGGCTCGCAGACAGCGTGCCGCGCCGCTGGGCTGTACGCACGCTGGCCTTTGGCCGCGAAGTCGATGCGCTGCTGGCGCAATACCTGCGCGGCCAGTTGCTGGTGATGCTGGTGCTGGCTGTGTATTACTCCGTCGGGCTGGCGCTTGCCGGGCTGGATGTGGCCCTGCCGGTCGGTATCCTGACCGGGCTGCTGGTCTTCATTCCCTACGTCGGCTTCGGCATCGGGCTGGTGCTGGCGCTGCTGGCCGCCCTGCTGCAGTTCGGCCCGCTGCAGGGGCTGGTGGCAGTGGGCATTGTCTACGGCCTAGGCCAGGTGCTGGAAGGGTTTATCCTGACGCCGCGCCTGGTCGGTGAGCGCATCGGCCTGCATCCATTGGTAGTCATCTTCGCTTTGCTGGCCTTCGGCCAGCTTTTCGGTTTCGTCGGCGTGTTGTTGGCCTTGCCGGCCTCGGCGGTGCTGTCGGTTGCGGCGCGCCACATGCACCACCATTACCAGGCCAGCAGTTTTTACACCCGGCTTGAACGATGAGACAACTGCTGCTCGACATTGCGGCCGACCGGCCGCAGACTTTCGACACTTTCGTAACCGGGCAAAATGTCGAATTGCTGGCGCTGCTGGATGCGATTGGCGCCGGCACCGCCGCCAGGCTGGACCAGCGTTTCGTCTACCTGTGGGGCGAGGCTGGCAGCGGCAAGACCCACTTGTTGAAGGCGTTGATTGCCCGTACCGGCCAGGCGCGGCTGCTGGGCCCGGATTCGTCGCAGCAAGACTTTGCTTACCTGCCCCCGGGCGGGCTTTACCTGGTCGACGATTGCGAGCGCCTGTCGCCGCAAATGCAGGTTGCAGCCTTTGCGCTGTTCAACCAGATCCGCGAACAAGGCGGCACGCTGGTGACCGCAGGCAGCGCCGCGCCGGCCGCACTCCAGCTACGCGAAGACTTGCGCACCCGGCTCGGCTGGGGCCTGGTCTACCAGGTGCATGGACTGACCGATGCTGAAAAACTGTCGGCGCTGGAGCGGGCGGCGCAGGCGCGCGGTTTCGAATTGTCGGCCGGGCTGCTGCCCTGGCTCATCACGCACTTCCGGCGCGACATGTCTTCGCTGGTGGCCGTGCTGGATGCGTTGGACCACTATTCGCTTGAAACCAAGCGGCCGGTTACGCTGCCGTTGCTGAAGGAATTGCTGGAAATGGGCGAGCTGCCCGCAAAATGAAGCAAGGCGCAGGTTGCGCGCCAACCTTGTATCAAGAACTGTGTATCAAGAACTGTGTATCAACGAACTGCTTTGCTTGCACATTGAACCACTGATGAACCTGGCCATTTTCGATCTCGATTACACGCTGCTGCCGCTCGACTCCGATTACGAGTGGGGCCAGTTCCTGGTGCGCCTGGGCGTGGTGGATGCACAAGCTTTCTCCAGGCGTAACCGCGAATTCTTCGACCAATACCTGGCCGGCACGCTCGACCCGGTCGAATACCTGCATTTCGCCTTTGGCACGCTGGCGGCGTTCCCGCGCCAGAAGCTCGACCTGTGGCATGCGCAATTCATGCATGAAGTGGTGCTGCCCTCGATTTTCCCGGGCGCCCTGGACTTGGTTGACCGGCACCGGCAAGCGGGCGAGCTGACCGTCATCATCACTGCGACCAACAGCTTCGTCACGGCGCCGATCGCGCGCCAGTTTGGCGTGGACCACCTGATTGCGGCCGAGCCTGAAGTCGATGCAACTGGCCGGCCCACCGGCAAGATACAGGGCCAGCCCACGCATGGCCAAGGCAAGGTCACGCACTTGCACGCCTGGCTCGACAGCCGCGGCACGCGCCTGTCGGACTTCGGGAAAGTCACCTTCTACAGCGATTCCCATAACGACCTTCCGCTGCTCTCGGCCGTCACGCACCCGGTCGCCACCAATCCGAACGACAGGCTGCGCGAGCATGCGCTCGCCCAGGGCTGGCCCATACTGAACTTATTCGAATGATCAAGAAGCTTATCCGCCGCATACTGGGCAAGAAGAATCCGCCCCCCGCAAACACCGAACCGGTAGTGCTGGGGCCCAAGGAGCATGGCATCGACTTGCAACTGGTGTCAGCCAATGCCATCCGCGTTACCGAGGGTTTGCAGCAAGCCGGCTACAAGGCTTTCCTGGTGGGCGGCGCGGTGCGCGACCTGCTGCTGGGCATCAAACCCAAGGATTTCGACGTCGCCACCAATGCCACGCCGGAACAGATCAAAAAATTGTTCCGGCGTGCCTTCATCATCGGCCGCCGCTTCCAGATCGTGCATGTGATGTTTGGCCAGGACCTGATCGAAGTCACCACGTTTCGCGGCACCACCTCCGACGATGCGCCCAAGGATGCCCATGGCCGGGTGTTGCGCGACAACACCTTTGGCGAACAGCATGAAGACGCCGTGCGGCGCGACTTCACCATCAACGCCATGTATTACGACCCGGCCACGCAACAAGTGCTGGACTACCACGGCGGCATTGCGGACATCCGCAGCCGCACGCTGCGCATGATCGGCGTGCCCGAAGCGCGCTATCGCGAAGATCCGGTGCGCCTGCTGCGCGTGGTGCGCTTCGCCGCCAAACTCAAGTTCAACATCGATGTCGCCACGCGCGAGCCGATCAAGGTGATGGCGCCGCTGGTGAACAATGTGCCGGCAGCGCGCGTGTTCGATGAAATGTTGAAGCTGCTGCTCTCAGGCCATGCGCTGGCTTGCCTGCAGCAGTTGCGCAAGGAAGGTTTGCATCATGGCTTGCTGCCCTTGCTTGACGTGGTGCTGGAACAGCCGCTCGGAGAAAAGTTCGTGCGCCTGGCGCTGGCCAGCACCGACGAGCGCGTGCGCCAGGGCAAACCGGTATCGCCCGGCTTCCTGTTTGCGGCGCTGCTGTGGCACCAGGTGGTTGAGAAATGGAAGGCTTATGAAGCTGCGGGTGAACATTCACTGCCCGCTTTGCACCAGGCCGCCGACGATGTGCTGGATGCGCAAACCGACAAGCTGGCACTGCAACGCAAGATTGCGGCCGACATGCGTGACATCTGGGCCATGCAGCCGCGCTTTGACCGCCGCGTCGGCAAGTCGCCCTACAAGCTCCTGGAAAACCTGCGCTTTCGCGCCGGTTATGATTTCCTGCTGCTGCGTTGCGCCTCCGGCGAGATCGACGCTGAACTCGGTGAATGGTGGACCGAGTTCCAGGATGCGGACGGTCCGGGTCGCGAAGCGCTGCTGGCGCGCAAGGCGAAAAAGCCGGGTGAAGAAGCAGCTGCGCCACGCAAGCGACGCCGCCGCAGCGGTGGCCGCGGCAAGTCGGCAGAAGGCGGCGCCCCCGCGGGCGGGCAAGCCGGGCCGACGGGCGAATGAGCAACACGCCGGCGCTGGCCTGGATTGGCATCGGCGCAAACCTGGGCGATGCGCCGACCACCGTGGAGCAAGCCATTGCGCGCTTGGCTGGCAGTCCCGGCTGCAGCTTGCAAGCGCGTTCTTCGCTGTATCGCACGGCACCGGTTGCGGCCGTCGGCGACGATTATGTGAATGCAGTGGCGCGGCTTGCGACCACGCTATCGCCGGCGCAGTTGCTGCAGCAGCTGATGCAGATCGAGTCTGAGTTCGGCCGCCAGCGCGACTACCGCAACGCGCCGCGCACCCTCGACCTGGATTTACTGCTCTACGATCAAGTGACAATGGACACTGCGCAGCTGATCCTGCCGCATCCGCGCATGCATGAACGCGCCTTCGTGCTGGTGCCCCTGCTGGAAATCGATCCCGCCATCACCATACCGGGACGCGGCAGCGCAGCCGCACTGCTGCCGGCCACAGCAGGCCAGGCCATACAGAAAATTGAAGCCGGTGCGGCGCCCGCCAAGCCGCCGCTGCAGTCGCCGCAGTTGCCACCGGCAGGCTAGCGCGGCCCGCAATCCCCTTGCCTGCGCATTTCTACGCCGCACGTTAGACTGCTGCGTCCTGCTCCCTTCACGCACCCTCTATCGCGCCATGCCCTCGGCTATCCTGCTGCAAACCGCCGGCCTGTTGGCCCTGTCCAATATCTTCATGACGATTGCCTGGTACGGGCACCTGAAGAACTTGTCCGACAAGCCGTGGTGGATCGCCGCCTTCGTCAGCTGGGGCATTGCATTGTTTGAATACCTGCTGCAGGTGCCGGCCAACCGCATCGGCTTTGAAACGATGTCGCTGGCCCAGCTCAAGATCCTGCAGGAAGCGATTACACTGTCGGTCTTCGTGCCTTTCGCCGTCCTCTACATGCAGCAACCCATGAAACTGGATTACCTGTGGGCTGCCCTGTGCCTGGTTGGCGCGGTCTACTTCATCTTCAGGTCATGAACATAGAACGATTCAGGTACATCGTCGTCGAAGGTCCGATCGGCGCCGGCAAAACCACGCTCACACGCAAGCTCGCAGCAGGCTTTGGCGCGCAGACACTGCTGGAACAGCCGGAAGAAAATCCCTTCCTCGAACGCTTCTATCGCGACGCCTCGCGCTATGCCTTGCCGACGCAACTGTTCTTCCTGTTCCAGCGCGTGAACCAGCTGCGCGACCTGATGCAGGCCGACATGTTCAACGCACCCGTCATTTCCGACTTCCTGCTCGACAAGGATCCCTTGTTCGCCAGCCTGACGCTGGCCGACGATGAACTGCACCTGTACCGGCAACTGTATGACCAGTTGCGCCCGCAAGCGCCGGCGCCAGACCTGGTCATCTACCTGCAGGCGCAACCCGAAACCCTGGTCGAGCGCGTGAGCAAGCGCGGCATCGAGATGGAGTCGCGCATCTCGGAAGATTACCTGTACCGCCTGTGCGAAAGCTACAGCCGCTTCTTCTACCATTACGAAGCCGCCCCGCTCCTGATCGTCAACACCGAGAACCTGAACCCGATTGCGCGGGACGAGGATTTCAACCTGTTGCTCAAGCGCGTGGCGACGATGCGCGGCAAGCGCGAGTTTTTCAATCGTGGAGATTAACGATGTCCGGTTACCTGCAGGAACCCAGGAAGAAAGCAGTCACCCTGCCCCATCTGTTCGACATGAAAGCGCGGGGCGAAAAGATTACGATGCTGACCTGCTACGACGCCAGCTTTGCAGCGCTGATGGATGGCTGCGGCGTGGAGACGCTGCTGGTGGGCGACTCGCTGGGCATGGTCTGCCAGGGCCAGCAATCCACGCTGCCGGTGACGCTGGAAGAAGTGGCGTATCACACCGCCAGCGTCGCGCGCGGCAACAAGACCGCCTTCCTGATCGCGGACATGCCTTTCGGCACTTACGCCACGCCAGAAGCGGCCTTCGCCAATGCCGTGCGCCTGATGCAGGCCGGCGCGCAAATGGTGAAGATTGAAGGCGGCGACTGGCTTGCAGATACGATCCGCTTCTTGACTGAGCGCGCAGTGCCGGTGTGTGCGCACCTCGGCCTGACGCCGCAATCGGTGCATGCGCTGGGCGGCTACAAGGTGCAGGGCAAGACGGTAGAAGCCGCATACCGGCTCAAGGCAGATGCGCTGGCGGTGCAGGCTGCGGGCGCGTCGCTGCTGGTGCTGGAGGCGATTCCCGCCGCCCTGGGCCGTGAGACCACCGACAGCCTGGCCATTCCCACCATCGGCATTGGCGCGGGCGTGGATTGCTCGGGCCAGGTGCTGGTGATGCACGACATGCTTGGTGTTTTCCCCGGACACAAAGCCAAGTTCGTGCGCGACTTCATGCAGGGCCAGGACAGCATTGCGGCAGCGGTGGCGGCGTATGTGAAGGCGGTAAAGGACAAGACTTTTCCTGCGCTCGAACACAGCTTCTGACTTCCCTTCTGACGTCACCCGGCGGGCGAGCGCGGCGCCACGCTTGTCGCCTCGCCCCCCGCCAGTCTGCTTGGCCAATTGGCAAGCACCCACCTGCGGCGATCAAATATAATTTCTCCACCTGACAATCCGCGCGGACGCAAGCGCCGCGCGACGCGCTTTCAACGCGCATCAAACCCGTCTGGGAGTTTGCTGATTTTCGCGCGCGATGAAACAACGCAAACAAACGCGGTACTGGGGTTCGCAATGACCGCCCTTCGGCCAAAAAAAGGCCTAATTTTTCCCCAGAAGAAGGTTAAATTCTCTGCCATTGTCTCTCACCGTTTTCCCTATGAAAACCCCTGTTATGGCGGCTGTGGTAATTGATCACAAATGTGACATTTTTCTTTTTTTCCTGTTCTACTTCAACCTGTCGATTCCACCGACGTCGGGATAGCGAGCCTGGCTTGCCTGACTGGACGCGACCGAGTGGAATTCCGCTTACACCGTCCTGATCAGGGGGAAACATGAACGCCGTAACCGAAGCAAAATACCTGCAGTCCTATGCCGCCATCGCCGACGTCTCGCTGCCCGAGTTCAGCCAGATACAGCTTGCCTTCGACCGTGAGACACGGTCTGCGTGGACTTGGCTCAAACCAACGGGCCGCGCCTGCTTTTCCAGCGAACTGCTCGACGACCTGCGCCTGCGTGACAAGCATTTCGAAGCCAACCGCGGCCACGCATTCAGTGGCGGTGAAGTTTTTCCGGTGGAGTTCGCCATCAACGCCTCGCGCACCCCGGGCGCATTCAGCTTTGGCGGCGACCTGGCGTTGTTTTCCGAGCTGATCAGGGCGCAGAACAGGCATGCACTGATCAATTACGCGCGCGTGTGCATCGAGTGCATGCACAAGCGACTGAACCATTACGGGTGCGCCACGACGACCATCTCCCTGGTGCAGGGCGATGCCCTCGGCGGTGGCCTAGAGTGCGCGCTCAATAGCGATATCGTCATTGCCGAAGAGTCTGCGCGCATGGGCTTCCCGGAGATCCTGTTCAACCTGTTCCCGGGCATGGGCGCTTACAGCATGCTGAGCCGTAAAGTCGGTGCCGCCAAGGCTGAGGAAATCATGTTGAGCGGCGAACTGTACAGCGCCCGCGCTTTGCATGAACTGGGCTTGGTCGATGTGCTGGTGGCAGATGGCTGTGGCGAACAGGCGACCCACGACTGGATGCGGTCCAAGCGCCGCCAGACCAATGGCATGAATGCGATCTTCCGCTGCCGCGAAGTCGTAAATCCGATCAGCTACGACGAACTGATGCGCACTTGTGAGATATGGGTCGATGCCGCGCTGCGGTTGGGCGAGCGTGACTTGAAGATGATGCAGCGTCTGGTACGAGCGCAGGAGCGCCAACACGCGCCCCAGCGCGCGGGCTGATTCAAATCGGGAATGGAAGGTTCGAATGGACAACCCATAGGGGCTGCCATGGCGCCTGGCGCTATGGCAGCCCGCGCGTCCTGGCCTGTAAAAACACCGCCGGCTTGCGCGGCGAGCCTCATGCAATAACCCGCCTTTTCGCGACGTCCAAAACCACCGAGGTCCGCACTAAGCACTACCCAACACCAAGCACTGCCCAACACCAGGCACCACCCAACGCTACGCGGGATCCGGCAACCAGCGGGTGCACTACACAAACTTCCTGTCGAAAGCGCGGAACATCTGGGCACCAACTATCGTCATGGTCAGGCAGCGGCGGTGCAGGCACGCTGCGTCGGGCCTTGGCTGCCCTTCACAGGGCGGTATGGTCGGGCGACCGGGGACGTGACTTGCGTTGCTTGCGGTAGCCATTCAGGGCCATGCACAGCTCGGCAAACTCTTGGCGGCATTCGCGCAAGATGGACTGGCTGCCGCATACCATTTCCTCGCCCGACAAAGATTCGATGCGTTCGCATACGCTGCGCATGGATTTGGCGCCCAAGCTGACTGCCGAACCCTTGATTGCATGCAAGATGTCGCGGCACTCGGCATGCAGGCCCAAGGGAAGGGCTACCTCCATCCTCTGCAGCAGTTTGCCATTATCTTCCATGAACCCGGCCAGCAAGAGATCGACGAACTGGTCATCGTTGCCCAGGGTTTCGAGATCAGCCAGCACGTCGGCATCGATAACCGGATCGCGCAGGTCGCGAGAGTCGCGCTGCGGCGCGTACTGTGCCGGCGCGCTGGCATAAGTGCGCTTCGGAACCGGGCTTTTGTGCTGGACGACTTCGTCCAGTTTGGTCAGCAGTGAACGCACTTCGACCGGTTTTGGCAAATAGGCATCCACCCCCGCTTGCAGGCATTCCTCGCGCGCTTCTGTAGTCACACTCGCGGTGAACATGATCACCGGCGCGCGGCATTGCTCAGGCACCAGGAAGCGATAGGTCTTGGCCACTTCCAGTCCACCGACCAGGGGCATGTTCATGTCCAGCAGCACAACGTCGAATTCCTCGCGTGAAAGTCGATCCAGCGCCTCCTCGCCATTGACCGCCATTACATAGCTGTGGCCGGCTTGGTCGAGAATTTTCTGCATCACCTTGCGATTGGTCGGGTTGTCTTCCGCAACCAGGACATGAAAGGCGCGTGCCGGACGATAGGGCGCGATGGGGGCGCTGGTTGGGCGCGGCGCCAGCGCCGGCCCAGCCTCGGCCCGGCCATCCTGTTGCGCAACCCGGCTCATGGCGGGGTCGGTCACCCGGGCTTGGGTACCGGCCGGTAGCTCGAACCAGAATGTGCTGCCTTTTCCCGGCGCGCTTTTCACGCCGATCCTGCCATCCATCAGTTCGACGAGTTGGCGCGCAATTGTCGTGCCCAGGCCGGTGCCGCCATAGCGGCGGGTTGTCGACTCGTCGGCCTGGGTGAAACTGTCGAAAATGCGCGCCTGCGTTTCTTCGCTCATGCCGATACCGGTGTCCACGACTTCGAAGCGGATGCGCGGAATTCTTTCGCCTTCCTCAGTTCGACCATCCGGGGCGCGCGACACGATCAGTTCAATGCAACCCACGTCGGTGAACTTGACCGCATTGGAAAGCAGGTTGACCAGGACCTGGCGCAGGTAATGTTCGTCACCAATGATGCACGGCGGCACGGCAGGGTCGACCCGGGCTGCCAGCGCCAGGCCTTTGTTGAGCGCCTGATAGCGGAAGATTTCAGCTGTGGAGCGCACCAGCGGTTCGAGTGCGACCTCTATCCTTTCCAGCGTCAGCTTGCCGGCTTCGATCTTGGCGAAGTCAAGCACGTCCTCTACAAGGAACAGCATCACCCGCGATGAATCGTACAAGGTGTGGAGCAAGTCGCGTTGTTCTGCTGTCAGCTCGGTGGTTTGCAACAGGTCCGCCATGCCAATGATGGCGTTCAGGGGCGTGCGCAGTTCGTGCGTAATAGAGGAGATGAACTGACGCTTGGCCTGGTTCGCCGCCTCAGCGCAACGCAAGGCCTTGTGCAGGCGGTCTACGAGTTGCCCGACATAGCAGCACACCGCAAGCATGCCGACCCAGAGGCCCCAGCCCATGAACTGGTTGTCAGCCCAATAGGGCATGACCAGCAAGGCGCCGCCGAAGCCGGTCAGCGACAGGCCAAGCGCGAACAGCAGGTAGGGCCGGCCATAACGGAAACCATTACCGACGATGGTCCACAAATAAAGCGAGAAAAGGGGAATCGCCAGCGCATGGATGGCAAAGAAAAAATAGGTGATGGCCGATATGTCGACCACCGTGCCGGTCAGGCGCCGGATTGGTGACGGCGCTGGTTGCAGGCCGATATGCAGCAATATTGCTGAAGACACTGCGATCAACAGTATCAATACCGGCTGGTCAGGCAAGACCACCGGGTCCTTGTGCAGCCGCTCCAGCAGCCATGAATAAACCGGCAGCAAAAGGGCAACGATCAACCGTATCGTCGCCTGCTCATGTTCGCTGTCGGCCCGATTGCGGAAGGGCTTCACCAAGCCACGCAGCGCCGCAGGGAACGGTGCCGTTTCAGCCACTCTGCAATTCACAGGACACCCGGCTATGCTGTTGCAGAGGTTGGGCGTGCAGGCCTGGTGCGCAGCGCTCCAGCGCCTGTAGCACGTCGGGATCGAACTGGCCGTAGAGTTCACCGCACATGCTGGCCAGGGCTTGGTGCAGGCTGCGCGCAGGACGATAGTGACGCGGCGATGTCAGGGCATGGAAGACGTCGGCGACAGCAACGATGCGCGCATTCAGCGGAATCTGGCTGCCGCAGGCGGCACGCGGGTAGCCGCTGCCATCGAAGCGTTCATGGTGGCCAAGTGCGATTTCCGCTGCCGCCTGCAGTACACGCGAACTGCCGCCGCGCAGCATTTCATGTCCCAGGCCAGGATGCCGCCGCACCTGCGTGCGCTCAGCTTCGTCAAGCAGGCGGGCGGCGTCGCAGAGGCCGGGAGGCAGGGCCAGTTCGCCAATGTCATGCACGCAGGCAGCGATTTCCATCGCACGCGCATCCTGGCTGGCACCGCCCAGCTCGCCCACCAGGGCGGCGGCATAGCTCGCGACGGCGCGCTGGCGGGCTGCCGCTTCCGGATTGATCAGGCGTATCAAGCTTGTCAGGCGGTGCAGGCTCTCTTCCTCGCTGCACTGCAGGTCACTGCTGATCTGCTCCACGCGTCCGGTCAAGGCTTCCATCTGTCGCTCGAACATCGCCACGTGGCCGCGCTGGCGCAACAGGTTTTCGCAGCGCATGCGGCATTCCATCGGATCGACCGGCCGCAGCAAGTAATCGCTGACGCCAGCATTGAAAGCCTGGTACAGGATTTCGCGCCGGTGTATGACCGTGGTCATGATGATGGGAAGCTGGGTCGCAGGATACATTTCCCGCAAGGCGCGCGTGGTTTCGATACCGTTCATGCGCGGCATTCGGTAGTCGGTCAACACCAGGTCAACCGGCATGTTGCGCACATACTCGATCGCTTCTTCGGGATCGGCCAGCATGACCGTATTGATGCGTCGGTCGATGCTCTTGATTACTTCCGACAGCACCATGCGGCCAGTGCTCTGGTCATCAATGATGACGACGTTCGGAGTGGGGCTGCGATAGCGCAGCATTTCATACACGGGTGCAAGCCTGGGAAGAGCCGGCATGGACGGAGCCCTCGCATGGGAAGGCGGCCAGTATGCGGGAATCGGGCTTAAATGTGACGTTCAAAAACCTAATAATTTAACGATTTTCACTAACACTTTTGCTGGTCGTTAAAGTCGTAAATCCCTAGATTTTTGTGCGTTATCTTGTGCGTTACATGGCCAAAAAAAAGCCGCCAAAAAGGCGGCTGTGTATCGCAAACAGGAGGCCTGGTTCAAGGCCTGGCCCTGCCCTACTCAAAGAACTCCTTGACCTTGTCTTTCCACGACTTGCTTTGCGGGCTATGGCGGGCGCCGCCTTCCACAGTCAATTGCTCAAACTCACGCAGCAAGTCCTTCTGGCGGTCGGTCAGCTTGACCGGTGTCTCGACTACGACATGGCAGAACAGGTCGCCCGGATAACCCGAGCGCACGCCCTTGATGCCCTTGCTGCGCAAGCGGAAGGTCTTGCCCGACTGCGTGCCTTCGGGCACGGTGAATGACACCTTGCCACCCAGCGTAGGCACTTCAATCTCACCGCCCAGTGCCGCGGTTGCATACGAGATCGGCATTTCGCAGTGCAGGTCATCGCCATCGCGCTGGAACACGGCATGCTGCTTGATATGGATTTCGACATACAGGTCGCCGGGCGGGCCACCGTTGGTGCCGGGTTCGCCATTGCCGGAAGAGCGGATGCGCATGCCGTCGTCGATGCCAGCCGGTATCTTCACTTCCAGCGTCTTGTTGCGCTTGATGCGGCCGGCGCCGCTGCAGGTCGGGCACGGTTCGGGACTGATTTTCCCGGTGCCGTGGCACTTGGGGCAGGTTTGCTGGATGCTGAAGAAGCCTTGCTGCATGCGCACCTGGCCGTGGCCGCCGCACGTGGTACACGTGGTGGGCGATGTGCCGGGCTTGGCACCCGAACCGTGGCAGGTATCGCAACTGTCCCAGGTGGGAACACGAATCGACGTGTCGAAGCCGTTGGCAGCCTGCTCCAGCGTAATCTCGAGGTTGTAGCGCAAGTCAGCGCCGCGATACACCTGCGGACCGCTGCGGCCGCCACGCGCGCTGGCGCCAAAAATGTCGCCAAAGATATCGCCGAAAGCGTCGGCAAAATTGCCGCCCCCGCCAAAGCCGCCACCCGCGCCTACATTGGGGTCGACGCCGGCATGGCCATAACGGTCATAGGCTTCACGCTTTTGCGCATCCGACAGCATCTCGTAAGCCTCCTTGGCTTCCTTGAATTTGTCTTCCGCGCCCTTGCTGTCCGGATTGCGGTCCGGATGGTGCTTCATCGCCAGCTTGCGATACGCCTTCTTGATTTCTTCATCAGAGGCGTTCTTGGCAACACCAAGTACTTCGTAATAATCACGCTTTGCCATGTTTCATGACCTTCCAGTTCAAGCGAAAACGCCGGGCCGGCAATCGCGCAGCGATCCCCGGTCCGGCGGTGGGAGCCGGCGGACGCCGGAACCCGGGCTTATTTGTCTTTTACTTCCTTGAAGTCCGCATCGACTACATCGTCGTCCTTGGGCTTGGCGCTGGCTTCGGCCCCGGCATGGGCGCCACCTGCGGCGCCCGCACCGGCGGCACCAGCGGCTGCCTGCTGCCCGGCGTCGGCATACATCTTTTCGCCCAGCTTCTGGGCTGCCGTGGACAGGGCCGCGATCTTACCGTCGATCTCATCCTTGTCGTTGCCCTTGAGCGCAGCTTCCAGGTCCTTGATGCTGGCTTCGATCTTTTCCTTCTCACCGGCCTCGAGCTTGTCGCCATACTCAGTCAGCGCCTTGCGCGTGGAATGCACCAGCGCGTCGCCCTGGTTATGCGTTTCGGCCAGTTCCTTCAAGCGCTTGTCGTCGGCGGCATTGGCTTCGGCATCGCGCACCATCTTCTGGATTTCCTCTTCGGTCAGGCCCGAATTGGCTTTGATGGTGATCTTGTTTTCCTTGCCGCTGGCCTTGTCCTTGGCGCTCACGTGCAGGATGCCGTTGGCATCGATGTCGAAAGTGACTTCGATCTGCGGCGTGCCGCGCGGCGACGGCGGTATGCCTTCGAGGTTGAATTCGCCCAGGCCCTTGTTGCCGGCGGCCATTTCGCGCTCGCCCTGGAACACCTTGATCGTCACGGCCGGCTGGTTATCCTCGGCAGTCGAGAACACCTGGCTGAACTTGGTCGGGATCGTGGTGTTCTTCTGGATCATCTTCGTCATCACGCCGCCCAGTGTTTCGATACCCAGCGACAGTGGCGTTACGTCCAGCAGCAGCAAGTCCTTGCGGTCACCCGAGAGCACGGAACCCTGGATCGCTGCGCCCACGGCGACAGCTTCGTCCGGATTGACGTCTTTGCGCGGCTCCTTGCCAAAAAATTCGCGTACTTTTTCCTGCACCTTGGGCATGCGCGTCATGCCGCCGACCAGGATCACGTCGTCGATATCGCTGACCTTCACGCCGGCATCCTTGATCGCCGTGCGGCAAGGATCGATGGTGCGGTTGATCAGTTCCTCCACCAGCGATTCCAGCTTGGCGCGGGTGATCTTCATCGTCAGGTGGACCGGCGCGCCATTCGCCATCGCGATATAGGGCTCGTTGATCTCGGTCTGCTGCGAAGACGACAGCTCGATCTTGGCGCGCTCGGCCGAAGCCTTGATACGCTGCAGCGCGATCGGGTCGCGACCCAGGTCCACGCCACTGTTCTTGCGGAATTCTTCGATGATGAAATCGATCAGGCGCTGGTCGAAATCTTCGCCGCCCAGGAAGGTGTCGCCATTGGTGGACAGCACTTCGAACTGCTTTTCGCCATCGACGTCGGCGATCTCGATGATCGACACGTCGAAGGTGCCGCCGCCCAGGTCATAGACTGCAATCTTGCGATCGCCCTTGCTGGCCTTGTCCAGGCCGAATGCCAGCGCTGCCGCAGTCGGCTCATTGATGATGCGCTTGACGTCCAGGCCCGCGATACGGCCCGCGTCCTTGGTGGCCTGGCGCTGCGCGTCGTTGAAATAAGCCGGCACGGTGATGACGGCTTCGGTCACTTCCTCGCCCAGGTATTCCTCGGCAGTCTTTTTCATCTTGCGCAAGACTTCGGCCGAGATTTGCGGCGGCGCCAGCTTCTTGTCGCGCACTGACACCCAGGCGTCGCTATTGTCAGCCTTGATGATCTGGTAGGGCATCAGGGCGATGTCCTTTTGCACTTCCTTTTCGTCGAACTTGCGTCCGATCAGCCGCTTGACGGCATACAGCGTGTTCCTGGGATTGGTCACGGCCTGGCGCTTGGCCGGCGCGCCGACCAGAATTTCCCCGTCTTCCTGGTAAGCGATGATGGAAGGCGTGGTGCGCGCGCCCTCGGAATTCTCGATCACTTTCGGCTGGCCGCCTTCCATGATGGCGACGCAGGAATTGGTCGTTCCCAGGTCGATGCCTATGATTTTGCTCATGTCGTGCCCCTTTTACTGGATAGCTGAATTCGTTGTGTTGAAATTATTCGTTTCTGCGGCGTCGCTTGCGGCTGGAACGCCTGGCCCGCTTGTCCCGTTGCTTGTGTCCATGAATATAGGGAGAGAGACCGGGCTTTCAAGCGCTGCGCCCTAGCTCGTTTTTTGCGTCGATACCGTGACCAGCGCCGGGCGCAACAGCCGTTCGGCGATCATGTAACCTTTTTGCAGCACGGTCACGATGGTGTTGACTTCCTGGTCGGCCGGCACCATCGAGATCGCCTGGTGCTTCATCGGGTCGAGCTTGTCGCCGCCTTGCGGGTTGATCTCGACCAGCCGGTTTTTCTCGAACGCGGTGCTGAGCTGGCGCAGCGTCATTTCGACGCCCTCCTTCAGTGATTCCAGCGTCGGCGTTTCCACCTTGAGCGCCATTTCCAGGCTGTCCTTCACCGGCACCAGCGATTCGGCGAAGGATTCGATCGCAAATTTATGGGCGCGGGCAATGTCTTCCTGGGCCCGGCGCCGGATGTTTTCGGCTTCTGCCTTGGCGCGCAGGAAAGCTTCATTCAGTTCCGCCACCTTGGCCTGGGCATCGGCCAGTTGCTGCTCGACGCCCGGATCGACGTAACCGTTTGCATCCGCCGCTTCTGCACCCGTGGTACCGGCAGCGACCTGGGGGTCGGCAGTGTCACGGGCATTGTTCTTTTCTTCGCCTTGCATAAAAAGTCTCCGACAATCAATGACTTGAATTACCCAACCCGGCCAACGTGGGGCTGCACGCAGGGTTTTCAAGGGCACAAGGAAATGAAATGCAGAACATTTCTTGATTGGAATCCTGTTACAAACCGGACCCGACGAGATCTTCCAATCTGCCAGCGGCGTACTAGGATGATCGGCGGGACCAACTAAGGTCCCGGAACCGAAGTGCCTTACGGAATTGCAATGAAACTGTCTCTGATTTCCGCCGGCATCGTGGTCTACGCGCTGCTGGCGGCGGCCTGGATTGCGTTTGCTGACTCTGCTGCCGGCCTGCTAATGCTGCGCCCGCCCGGATACTGATCCCGCAGCCTGCGCTTGACGCTTGCCCCGGGACCCGCCCGGCGCAGCGCCGAATCAACGCGGCGCACCCATCGCCAGCGCCCGTTCGCGCGAACCGGCGCTGGCGGCGGCTTGCTGTTCCCGCAGCGCCGGCTCATCCCGTGTTGGCCAGCCCAGCATGTGTTGTTCGCAAATGGCCGCCAGTCCATCGATCCAGGCCGGTTCTTCATTCAGGCACGGTATGTAATGGAAATCCTGGCCGCCAGCGGCGAGGAAATCGGCCCTGACTTCCATTGCTATTTCTTCCAGTGTTTCCAGGCAATCTGCGGTGAAACCGGGGCAGATCACATCCAGGCGCTTGACGCCGTCACGCGCCAGTTGCTGCACCGTGGGCGCGGTATACGGCTGCAGCCATTCCGCCTTGCCGAAGCGGGACTGGAAACTGACTACATAATCGCCTGGCGCGAGACCGAGCCGCGCGGCCAGCAGGCGCGCCGTCTTGTGACATTCGCAATGATAGGGGTCACCCAAAAGCAGGGTGCGCTTGGGCACGCCGTGGAAACTCATGAGCAGCTTTTCCCCGCGGCCGTTGGCTGCCCAATGGGCGAGCACGGATGCGCGCAGCGCCTCGATGTAGCCATCCTGGTCGTGGTAACTGCGGACCAGGCGCAGCTCGGGGATATTGCGAACCTTGCGGTAGTAATCGAAGACGGCATCCCAGACTGAAGCGGTGGTGGTGCCGGAATATTGTGGATAAGCCGGCAGCACCAGGACGCGCTCGCAGCCGCGTGCTTTCAGGTCCGCCAACACCGCGTCCACCGCCGGACTGCCGTAGCGCATTGCGTAGGCCACTTCAAGCTGGTGCCCGCGCTGGGCCAGGAGCCGCGCCAGCAGGCTGGCTTGCTGGCTGGTGTGGTGCTTCAGGGGTGAACCTTGCGCGGTCCAGATCGACGCATATTTGTGCGCCGATTTAGCCGAGCGCAGTGGCAGGATCAGCAGGTTCAGGATCAACCACCAGACCAGGCGCGGAATCTCGACCACCCGCGGGTCGGACAGGAATTGCTTCAGGTAGGGACGTACTGCCTGGGCCGTGGGCGCCTCCGGCGTGCCCAGGTTGACCAGCACGATGGCGGTGCCGGCCGGCGTGCCGTGGGCGTAGGAGGGTTCGGTCAGGTATCGCATGATGGCGCGGGATTATACGTGGGGTAAGAATGATTGACTTGCCAGCGCGGCCGCGCCCGGCAAGTCAGAACGCCAGCAATTCGCGGGCATGCTTGCGGGTCGTGGCCGTGATCTCCAGCCCACCCAGCATCCGCGCCACTTCTTCCACCCGGCCCTTGCCATCCAGGGGCGCTATCCGCGACACGGTGCGTTCGCCACCTTCGCTGTCCTTGCTGACCTGGAAGTGCTGGTTGGCCTGGCTGGCGACCTGCGGCAGGTGGGTCACGCACAATACCTGGCGTTCCTGCCCCAGGCGCTTGAGCAGGCGGCCCACCACTTCGGCCACCGCGCCGCCGATGCCGCTGTCGACTTCGTCGAAGATCAGCGTCGGGGTGGCAGTCGCGCCGGAAGTGATGACCGAAATCGCCAGTGAAATACGCGCCAGTTCGCCGCCGGACGCCACTTTCTGCAGCGCGCGCGGCGTGGTGCCGGCATGGCCTGCCACCAGGAATTCGACTTGCTCCAGCCCGTAGCTGGCTGGCTCGCAAGGCCGTAGCGCAATCTCCAGCCGGCCGCCAGCCATGCTCAATTCCTGCATCGCATCGGTGACGCTGCGCGCCAGCGCGGCTGCCGCCTTGGCGCGCGCCGCCGACAACCCGGACGCCAGTTCACGGTATTGCGCCTGGAGCGCCGCTTCATGCGCGCGCAGCGATTCCATGTCGGTCGCTTGCGCCATTTGCGCCAGTTCCTGCGCCAGCCTGTCATATTCGGCTGGCAAGTCTTCGGGCGCCAGCCGGAATTTGCGCGCGGTGGAGTGAATCGCATCGACGCGGGCATCGATTTCTGCCAGTCGCGCCGGGTCAAGGTCTACCCGGTCCAGGTAATCCTTCAGTGCGTAAGCGGCTTCCTGCAACTGGATGCGGGCCGGCTCCAGCAATTCCAGCACCGGGCGCAGGCCACTGTCGATATCCTGCAGCCGCGCCAGCTTGTGTTCCAGCGCCGACAGGCGCGACAGCATCGCGCCGCTTTCGGCTTCGGAAATATCAAGCAAGGCTTCCTGCGTGCCTTCAATCAGCGCGGCGGCATTGGCCAGGCGGTTTTGCTCCAGCGAGACGTCGGCCCATTCGCCCGGCTTGGTCGCGAGTTTTTCCAGTTCGCCAACCTGCCAGGCCAGGCGCTCACGCTCGAGCAAGACGTTACGGGCGTTGCTTTCGAATTCCTCGCGCTGGCGCACCACCGCGCGCCAGGCTTTGTAAGCTGCGGCGACGGCGACGGCCTGCGGCGCCAGGCCGGCTTGCTGGTCAAGCAGCATGCGCTGCGCATCGGGGCGCAATAGCGACTGGTGTGCATGCTGGCCATGTATGTCGACCAGCAATTCACCGAGTTCGCGCAACTGGGATGCGGTTGCGGCCACGCCATTGATGAAGGCTTTCGAACGGCCGGCACTGTCGATCACGCGCCGCAGCAGCAGCGAACCATTGTCGCCTTCCAGCGCTTGTTCCGAAAGCCAGGGCAAGGCCTGGGCTGGCGGGCTGAATTCAGCGCTGATGTCGGCGCGGGCCGCGCCTTCGCGCACCACGCTGGCGTCGCCCCTGCCGCCCAGCGCCAGGGCCAGCGCATCGACCAGGATCGATTTGCCGGCGCCGGTTTCGCCAGTGAAGACGGTGAAGCCGGGGGCCAGTTCAATGTCGAGCGTGTCGACAATCACGAAGTCGCGAATGGAAAGGGAACGCAGCATGGGCTTGGCAGTGGCGGGCTTGTCAGTTGCGGGCTTGTTAGTGCGAAAGGTTGTTTGCCGGCCCGGTGGACGGGCGCTTGGGCCTGGATCTTGGCCCGCTTATTTTAACTGGCCGTCGACCGACGGATATTCATTCCAGTGCAGCTTCTCGCGCAGCGTATGGTAGTAGCTCCAGCCGCGGGGATGGAGGAAGGTGATGGTGTGCAGCGAGCGTCGGATCAGGACCTGATCGCCATGTTCGATCTCCGCAAGCGACTGCATGTCGAAATTGACGCTGACATTGCGCCCGGCCACAACCGCAATCACGATTTCACTATTGTCGGTAATCACGATCGGCCGATTCGACAATGCATGCGGCGCAATCGGCACCAGCACCACGCCACCCAGGCTTGGATGCAACAAGGGACCGCCGGCCGATAGTGCATAGGCGGTTGAGCCGGTGGGCGTGGCGACAATCAAGCCATCGGAGCGCTGGTTGTACATGAAATGCCCGTCCACATCGACGCGCAACTCAACCATGCCGGCGCCAGTGCCGCGCGCCACGACCACGTCATTGAAAGCCAGCCCGTCGAAAATCTGTTCGCCATTGCGCAGCACCCGGCCTTCCAGCAGCGAGCGTTGCTCAGATTCCACTTCGCCTTCCAGCATTGCATGCAAGGATTCGAGCATGCGCTCGGATGGAATATCGGTCATGAAACCAAGCCGGCCCTGGTTAATGCCGACCAAGGGCACGCCAAAGGGCGCCAACTGGCGCGCAATGCCCAGCATGGTGCCATCGCCGCCCACCACAATGGCAATGTCGGCGCGGGCGCCGATCTCCGCCACGCTGACCGGCGTACACCAGGAAAGGTCGGCTGGGCCGATGCTGGCTGCGGTTTCGGCTTCGATCAGTACGGTGCGGCCGGCGTCGCGCAGCAAGGCAGCCAGTTCAAGCAGCGTGCGCGCAATGCCAGAAGCGAAAGGCTTGCCGATGATTGCGACCGATCGGTAGGCCGTCAACGCGGTACGAGGGGTAGAAGGCAACATGCGAAGGATTAGAACATAATTAAGCCGCACTATATACGACGCCACCCCCGATCCCGACCTGTCCGCCATGCCCGCCATCAAAGCCATCCTGTTCGACCTTGACGACACACTGTGGCCGATTGCGCCCGTGATTGCCCGCGCCGAAGAGCATATGTACGACTGGCTGCGCACCCACGTGCCAGCCGTCGCCGCGCGTTTCACGGTCGAGGCGCTGCGTGCGCGGCGCATGGAAATGCTGAACTCGAACCCGCAATTCCGCTTTGACATGATGGGCTTGCGCCAGGCCGGGCTGGCCGAGGCGTTTCGCGCCTGCGAAGCCGACTGCGACCGCGTCGAGCATGCACTGGAAGTATTCCGAAAGGCACGCAATACGGTCGACATGTATGAGGATGTACGCCCGGTGCTGCCGCGCCTGGCCAACCACTGGACCCTCGGAACGATATCGAACGGCCCGGCCGACCTGGAGCAGATCGGCATCAGCCATCATTTCCAGGCCAGTGTCGCGGCCTGGCGTTTTGGCAGCGGCAAGCCCGACCCCAAAATTTTCCTGGCTGCCTGCGAGCTGCTGGCTGTGGCGCCGCAGGAAGCGGTGTATGTCGGTGACGACCCGCTGCTCGACGTGGAAGGTGCACAACAGGCGGGGTTGAAGGGCGTCTGGCTGGACCGGGTCGGACGGCACGGCACGTCGCATGCGCCCGGACACCTGGTGCCTGATGCTGTTTGTACAAACCTGTTTGAATTGGAGCATTGGTTGCACACCATCTGTGGCACGCCTGCCCCGCGCCCGATAGAATAGCCTGCATGCAACTGGATAAACGCGCACAGACACTGCTCAAGGCCCTGGTGGAACGCTATATAGCGGATGGCCAGCCCGTAGGGTCGCGGGCATTATCAAAATTCTCCGGCCTCGAATTATCGCCGGCCAGCATCCGCAACATCATGTCGGACCTGGAGGAAATGGGCTTTGTTGCCAGTCCGCACACCTCGGCGGGCCGGGTACCGACGCCGCGCGGCTATCGCTTTTTCGTCGATACGCTGCTGACGGTACAGGCGCTCAATGAAAACGTGGTCGAAACGCGTATGCCGCCGCGGCTGCTGCCGGGTTCGCCGCAACGTGTCATTTCCAACGCCGCGCAAGTGCTGTCTTCACTGTCGCAATTCGCCGGCGTGGTGCTGTCGCCCAAGCGCGATACCGCCTTCAAGCAGCTTGATTTCATCCGCCTGTCCGAGCGCCGCATCTTGCTCGTCATCGTCAGCCCGAGCGGCGAAGTGCAAAACCGGCTGCTGCTGACCGATGTCGATTACACACCTTCGCAACTGATCGAAGCAGCCAACTACCTGAACCAGCACTATGGCGGCCAGCGTTTTGAAACCGTGCGCCTGCGCCTGGCCGACGAATTGCGGCAATTGCGCGACGACATGACGCGCCTGCTGCAGGCAGCGGTTGAAGCCGGCAATGATGCAATGACAGAAGAAAGCGATGAAGTCGTGATTTCCGGCGAGCGCAACCTGCTGTCGGTGTCTGACCTTTCATCCAACATGACGTCACTGCGCCAGTTGTTTGAACTGTTCGAACAGAAAACCAGCCTGATGCAATTGCTCGACGTTTCCAGCAAGGCGACCGGCGTGCAGATTTTCATCGGCGGCGAATCGCACCTGCTGCCCAGCGGCGACATGAGCGTCGTGACCGCACCTTATGAAGTCAACGGCACGGTGGTGGGCACGCTGGGCGTGGTCGGGCCGACGCGCATGGCGTATGAACGGGTGATACCTATTGTGGACATCACCGCCAAGCTGCTCAGCAATGCATTGAGCCAGCAATAGGAAAACCAGCATGCGGATCGGACTGATTTCCGACACCCATGGCTTGCTGCGGCCAGCCGCGCTGGACGCTTTGCGTGGGGTCGATCACATCATCCATGCCGGCGATATCGGCAATGCCGACATCCTGCGCGGCCTGGAAGCGCTGGCGCCGCTCACCGCCATCCGCGGCAACAATGACAGCGCACCCTGGGCCGCCGGCATTCCTGAGCGCATCACGGTGACGCTGGATGGGCTGGCCATTCATGTGATTCATGACGTGAACGATTTACGCGGCAAGCCGCCGGCGGTCGATATCGTGGTGAGCGGCCATTCGCACAAGCCGCATATTTCCAGCCAGGCTGGAATCATGTTCATCAATCCCGGCAGCGCCGGGCCGCGTCGATTCAAGCTGCCGATATCGGTTGCGCTGCTGGAGACCGGCGTGGGTAGTCCACAGGCTGAGATTTGCCTGCTTGCGGTGTAAGCAGGCGGAGATATTTGCAGGGCGGGGCCGGGCAAGGGGCAAGAACGCCCCCCGGGCTTCAATCGTCAGCGATTACGAAACGGACAGGCATCCTTGATGCAATGGCCGTACAGCGCCAGCGCATGCTCGGCAATCCGGAAGCCACGCTCGGCGGCCACCTTTTGCTGGCGCTGTTCAATTTCATCATCGAAAAACTCTTCCACCCGACCGCAATCCAGGCACACCAGGTGGTCATGGTGCGTGCCTTCATTTAATTCGAACACGGCCTTGCCGGTTTCGAAATGGTTGCGGTGCAAAAGTCCGGCTTGCTCGAACTGGGTCAACACGCGGTAAACGGTGGCCAGGCCGACATCCAGGTTTTCACCCAGCAGGATCTTGTAGATATCTTCCGCGCTCAGGTGCCGCACGGCGCTGTGCTGGAAAATTTCGAGGATCTTTACCCGTGGCAGCGTGGCTTTCAGGCCGCTCGACTTCAGGTCGGGTGTGGGGTTGGGCATGGGACACTCTGTAATTGCTGATCGGCTTTATCCTTTATCATATAGCGTTTGTTGACCCGATGCTCATCCAGAGAGACACCATGCGCGTGCTGTTTACTATCCGTATCGATTGCCTTGCGCTTGCGCTGTCCTGCCTTTTCCTGAGCGCCTGCGCCTATAAAAATCCGCTGATCGACGACGGCGTTGCGCGCAAGGCGCCCACGCCTGCCACGGCCGGTAACCCTACGCCTGCCGCACCGGCTGCAGTTGTCGCGGCGTCGCCCGCAGCTTCTGCTGCCCAGGCCCCGACGCCGCAAGCACCTGCGCCAGCAGTTGCCGCGTCGCCTGCCGCCGCACCGGCCGCCGCAGGCGCATCGCCCCCACCAGTGGCTTCTGCATCCGCACAACCCGCTGCAACGCAAACCACCCAGGCTGCAGCGCCAGCCATGGCCGCTAGCGGCACTGGCGCGGGCCTGGAAACCATCAAGGAAAACCGGCGCTTCAGCTTCCTGCGCCCCTACCGCGCTGACGTCCAGCAAGGCAATTTCATCTCCGGCGAAATGGTCAGCCAGCTCAAGCCCGGCATGACGCCGGAGCAAGTGCGCTTCGTGCTCGGCACGCCGCTGCTGACCGATATCTTCCATCGCGACCAGTGGACCTACGCTTTTGACATGCGACGCGGCAATGGCGAAACCACGCGCGGCCGGCTGACCCTTTATTTCAGCGACAACCGGCTCGAGCGCTGGGAAGGCGGCGACCTGCCTGGTGAAGAAGCCTACCTGGCGCGCATCTCTGGCGCCGTCCCCGGCAACAAGAACAAGGTGGACGATGTCACGCCCGCGCCGGCACGCGCGCCCTCCGCTGCCAAGGAAAGCAGGTACTGATCGATGAATGACATGAAAATTGCCGTGGCCGGCGCATCCGGCCGGATGGGACGCATGCTGATCGAAGCCGTCATGCAAGCCGACGATGCCAGCCTGTGCGGTGCACTCGACCAGCCCGGTTCGCCCGCCATCGGCACGGATGCCGCCGCTTTCCTGGGCAAGCCGGCGGGCGTGAAGATTGAATCCGACCTTGCGGCCGGCCTTGCTGCGGCTGACTACCTGGTGGATTTCACGCGGCCCGAGGGTACCTTGAAGCACCTGGCGTATTGCGCCCAGCATGGCATCAAAATGATCATCGGCACCACCGGCTTTGATGAAGCCGGCAAGGCAGCCATCGCCGAAGCCGCGCGCAAGACCGCCATCGTGTTCGCGCCCAACATGAGCGTGGGCGTGAATGTGACGATGAAACTGCTGGAGATGGCGGCCAAAAGCTTTTCCGAAGGCTATGACATCGAAATCATTGAAGCCCACCACCGGCACAAGGTCGATGCGCCGTCCGGCACGGCGCTTAAGATGGGTGAAGTGATTGCCGGGGCACTCGGGCACAAGCTCGACGATGTGGCCGTGTATGCGCGCGAGGGTGTGACCGGCGAACGCGATCCGTCCTCGATTGGCTTTGCCACCATACGCGGCGGCGACATCGTGGGCGACCACACCGTGCTGTTCGCCGGCATCGGCGAACGGG
>JAQGMC010000005.1 GCA_028292545.1 Paucimonas sp. | reverse complement strand
CGGGAGCTGAGCGTCGCCACGACGCACATCGCCGCCATGCACCATTTGCGGCGGCGACGGCGCTTGCGCATTGGGCGGCGGTGCACACCGGGGCTTTTTTGGTATGAGCGGGGTCCTCTCGCCGATTTTCTCCGCTTGCTTGCCGCCCACCCCTGGAACAAAAGCCATTACCTTCTCCGAGTTGAAAAATCAGTGCGCTCGGTAACCGGTATTCGGTGGTTGTTCCCCCGTTTATTACTGACGAAAGGTGGCGATCATCTACAGCACAAACATTCTGTTATTGGACTTGCTTTTTACCAGCAGAGTCCGGGTTCAACAGGTTAGGCGGCTGTCGGCCATCCAGGGCTGCAATCAGGTTGTCGGCCGCGCAGTTCGCCATCGCCAACCGGGTATTGCGCGAAGAACTGGCGATATGCGGGGTCAGCACCACATTGCTGAGTTCAAGGAAGCCGCGGTTGAAAGCGGGCTCGTTCTCGAACACGTCCAGGCCGGCGCCGGCGATGCGCTTTTCTTTCAGCGCCGCGATCAGCGCGGCATCGTCCACCACGCCACCGCGGGCGATATTGACCAGGGTTGCGCTTGGCTTCATCAAGGCGATTTCGGCTGCGCCTATCATGTGATGCAAGGCCGGCGAATAGGGCACCACCAGCACGACATGGTCCGCAGTTTTCAGCAATTCTTCGCGGCCGACATAACGCGCATTGTTAGCGCGTGCTTCCAGCGCCGGATCGAGCCGCGAACGGTTGTGATAGATGACTTGCATGTCAAAACCCATCGAGCGGCGCGCAATCGCCTGCCCGATGCGGCCCATGCCGATGATGCCCAGCGTCGAACCGTGAACATCATTGCCCATGAAGCCATCGAAACGCCAGCGGTCCCATTTACCGGCGCGCAGCCACTGCTCGGATTCAGTCACGCGGCGTGCGGTCGCCATCATCAGGGCGAAGCCGAAATCGGCCGTGGTTTCATTCAGCACTTCCGGCGTATTTGTCACCAGCACGCCAGCCGCCGTGGCCGCGGACAGGTCGATATTGTTGTAGCCCACCGCCATGTTGCAGACCGCTTGAAGATCGGGACAGGCTTGCAGCACCGCGGGCGAGATCCGTTCCGACAATGTGCTGAAGACGCCATCCTTGCCGGCCAGTTTTTTCGCCAGTTCCGCTTCGCTGAAAATCTGGTCCTGCTGGTTGGCTTCAACCTCGAAATGCTGCGCCAGCCGTTCCAGCACTTCCGGGAAGATTTCACGTGCTACCAGGATCTTTTTTTTCATTGTCTCCGCTCTCTCTTTAAATATCCCTGCCTGCCCTTCTGGCAGGCGGGGCCTCATGGATCACCGGAAGAAGACAAGGGTCATCAATCCGAACAGGGGTATCAGCACCACGCAAGACCATGCCATGTATCCAAAGAAGGAAGGCATGCGCACACCCCGCTCTTCGGCAATTGCCTTCACCATCAGGTTGGGCGCATTGCCGATATAGGAATTTGCGCCCATGAATACCGAGCCGCAGGAAATCGCGGCCAGCGTCGTTGCCATGGTTGTCATCAGCACGCGCGGATCGCCACCGGCGGTGTTGAAAAACACCAGGTAGGTCGGCGCATTGTCGAGGAAGGAAGACAGGATGCCGCTGGCCCAGAAATACATGGCATCGACCGGCCGGCCGTCAGGCCCGGTGACGGCGCGGATGACGGCGGCAAATGGGCCGTCGATCCCGGCGCGCAGCATCGCAATCACCGGCACGATGGTGATGAAGATTCCCGCAAACAGCTTTCCTACCTCGATCACCGGCCCCCAGGAAAAGCCATTGCCTTCGCGCGCACTGGCCGGCGTGATCGCAATCGAGCAGCCAATCACGGCCAGCAATGCCAGGTCGCGCACGATATTCTGCAATTCTGCTTCCGCGCCAAACAGGTGGAATACGATGCCCGGCTTCCACAGCCCACTCATCAGCACCAGGCCGACAATGGCTGCCAGCAGCAGGAAATTCGCCTGGCCTTCGAGCCGCAGCGCGGAATCCGGCGTCGGGTCGGCGCGCGGCGGCATCGCCTCTTCTTTGTTGTGGAAGTACCAGCTGTCGAGCGCGAAGAACAGCAGCAGCAGCGCGCCGCACAGGAACAGGGTCTCAGGGTAGATGTGTTTCATCGTCCAGAAAAAATCGACGCCTTTCAGGAAACCGAGGAAGAGCGGCGGGTCGCCCAGCGGCGTAAGCGAGCCGCCGGCATTGGAAACCAGGAAGATGAAGAACACGACGATATGGGTCGCATGCCGGCGGTTGTCGTTGGCGCGTATGAGCGGCCGGATCATCAGCATCGAGGCGCCGGTCGTGCCCATCACGCTGGCCAGCACCGTGCCCAGGGCCAGCAAGCCCGTGTTCAGGGCTGGCGTGCCATGCAGGTTGCCGCGCAGGCAAATGCCGCCCGCTACTGTGAACAGCGCTGTGATCAGGATGATGAAGGGGATGAATTCGGCGATGAAGGCATGGGCGACGCTGGCGGCCGCCATTGCCGCGCCAAACAGCAAGGCGCACGGCAGCAGGAAGGCTACGGCCCAGGCCAGTGTGATCTTGCCGTAATGCCGGTGCCACACCGAAGGCAGCAGCAAGGGCGCGACAGCGATCGACAGCAGCAAGCCGGCAAAGGGCAAGGCCCAGGCGAGCGACAGGCTCTTGCCGTCAAGGTCAGCGGCCAGCGCCAGGCTGGGCGCAAGGGCTGCCAGCAAGCCCAATGTTTTTCCTCGCAATTCAATACTCCTGTAGGTCCTGGTGAATCAAGCGCCGGGCGGGCCGGCTGGCAGTGGGGCCCGCGCTTTCATGGCGCACTGTGGCTGGCATGCCGGACGATGCGGCAAAGCCGCCTGGCCCGGGCCGCCGCTATTGTAGGTCGGCGCTGCGATCCTGCGTAAGCGTCCTTCATGGCGCGCTGTCAGCGCATGGCTGAAGCCGGCCTGTGGCTACGCACGAATCGCTCGTCGGGCAGGAAGCGCGCGCCATCGGCATAGTGCCACTCCACTTCGGCATGACCGCGTGAAGGCAGCCGGCCGATGAATGCGCCCATCGTCGATTGATGGTCGATGGCGCGGATGCGCACCGGCCCCACCGGCGTAGCGAATTCCAGCCCGCGCAGTGTGGCTATCAGTTTCTCGGCATCGGCTGATTGCGCCTTTCCCAAAGCGCTGGCGATGGCCTGGATCATCGTGTAGCCGATCAGGGCCGGCAAGTGCGGCTCCACCTGGTAGCGTGCCAGGAAAGCCTGGCGAAAGCGGACAAAGGCGGGCAGCGTGATGTCGGCCGCCGGATAACCGGCGCTCATCCAGCCTGCCAGCGCCGTGGCCTGGAAGGCGCGCATCACCTCCGGATCGGAACCGGCCATCGATACCAGCCTGGCTTGCTCGAAAACGCGCGTGCGCCGGCTTTCCTGCAACAGCCGCACCAGGTCGGCGCCGAAGCTGGCATTGAAAACCGCATCCGGCCGGGCCCGGGCCAGCGCTGCCATCACGGCCGGCGCATCGAGCTTGCCCAGGGCCGGCCACTCCTCGGCCACGAATTCGACGTCCGGGCGACGCGCTTTCAACAAGCTGCGGAAGTTGGCGGCAGCGCTTTGGCCGTATTCATAGTTGGGCGCGACGATGGCCCAGCGCCGCGCCGGCATTGCCGCGGCTTGCTCGACCAGCATCGCGACCTGGGTATAAGTGGAGGGGCGCAGCCGGAACGTATAGCGATTGCCGCGATCCCATGTGAGGGCATCAGTCTGCGGACCGGCGGCAATGAACACCTTGTGGTTGCGCGCGGCAATGGTCGATACTGCCAGCCCGATATTGGATAAATAAGTGCCGGCGAGCAGGTCCACTTCCTGGTTGACGATTAACTCTTGCGCCCGGCGTGAGGCGCTGGCACGGGTGCCGCCATCGTCCACGGAAATGACTTCGAGCTTGCGGCCTGCTACGCCGCCAGCGGCATTCACCTGCTCGAGCGCAAGTTGCCAGCCCATGCGGTAACCATCGGCAAACTCGGGGAAACTGGCATAGCTATTGAGTTCGCCGATCTTCCATGTCGCGCCCATGGATGGGGCCGGCAGCATGGCGGCGAGTATTGCAAACAGCAGTGCAAAGAGGCGTGGAAAAAGCCGTGCGAAGAGGCGTGGAAACAGCGGCCGCAATCGCGGCAGGCAATGCGCAAAAGCGGTGGCCGCGCGCGTTGAAGTATGCAAGCCCCGTATTTGTTTATGCATATTTCGTCTAACTCCGGTTTGTTACCCCTGTCCTTTTGCCTTAAAATACAAGGCTTTGCAACTGGAACTTATTTGCTGGCCGGCCCTCTCGCGATCATTCGCGCAGCAAGCCGCGCGCCGGGACTTGCAGCATGATGAACGACGGCTTCGCGCCGCCTGCATGACGTTCCCGCCGGCCACGCTCCATGTGTCCTGTCCGGCCCGCCTGGCTCACCCGGGCAAGCTGTAAGACCAACTGAAACAAGACTGAATTAGGACCGTTATGACCCATGTTGTGACCGAATCCTGCATCCAATGCCGCTATACCGATTGCGTGGATGTATGCCCCGTGGACTGCTTCCGGCAAGGCCCGAATTTCCTGGCCATCGATCCCGACGAATGCATCGATTGCGCGGTCTGCGTGGCTGAATGCCCGGTCAATGCAATCTATGCCGAAGAAGATGTGCCGGCCGACCAGCAGCAATTCATCAAGCTCAATGTCGACCTCGCGCGCGGCTGGCCCTCGATCACGAAAAGCGCCGCCGCCCTGCCTGACGCGGACGAGTGGAAAGACGTGAAGGAAAAATTGCAGTTGCTGAAACGTTGAGGCGTTGAGGCGCCAAGGCGCTGAGGCGCACAAGCGCCGGTTTTTGCCACATCGTACGCATTGAATCATCCCGGCCCGCGCGGCCGCCGCGCCCCGGCACCAGGCAACAGCATGGATCCGGGGATTGCCGAAACCGACAGGACTTTGAAGTCGTATGGACACCACCGCTGACCAACTTGCAATCAACACCGACACGCCTGGAGCGGCTGGCAGCGCCGGCCGCAGCCCGATCGAAACCGATGCCGTCATCATTGGCGCCGGTCCGGTCGGCTTGTTCCAGGTCTTCGAACTCGGCCTCCTCGAAATCAAGGCGCATGTGATCGATTCGCTGCCCGTGGTTGGTGGCCAGTGCGTCGAGCTGTATCCGGACAAGCCCATCTATGACATTCCCGCCGTGCCGGTGTGCACCGGCCAGGAACTCACCGACAACCTGCTGAAGCAGATCGAACCCTTTGGCGCGACCTTCCACCTTGGCCAGGAAGTCACGCTGGTGGCACGGCGCGAGGATGGCCGCTTCGACCTGGAAACCTCGGCCGGCAAATCCTTCATCACCAAGACTATCTTCATTGCAGCCGGCGTCGGTTCATTCCAGCCGCGCACGCTGAAGGTGGATGGCATAGAAAAATACGAAGGCAGTCAACTGTTTTACCGGGTGCGCGAGCCGCAGCGCTTTCACGGCAAGAACCTGGTGATTTGCGGCGGCGGCGACTCGGCGCTCGACTGGGCGCTCAACTTTGCCGGCAGCGCCGAATCGGTGGTGCTGCTGCATCGGCGCGAAGAATTTCGCGCAGCGCCGGCGTCGGTGGCAAAGATGAAGGAGCTGTGTGACAACTATGAAATGCAGCTCCTGACCGGGCAAGTAACCGGCATCGAGGAAAAGGATGGGCAGCTGGCCGAAATCAAAGTGACTGGCGCCGATGGCGTCACGCGCCGCTTGCCGCTGGATTACCTGATGGTGTTCTTCGGCCTGTCACCGAAACTGGGGCCGATCGCGGAATGGGGACTGGATATCGAGCGCAAGCAACTGAGAGTCGATACCGAGAAATTCCAGACCAGTATTCCCGGTATTTTTGCCGTGGGTGACATCAACACCTATCCGGGCAAGAAAAAGCTGATCTTGTCGGGCTTCCATGAAGCCGCGCTGGCGGCCTTCGGTGCTGCACCAATTATTTTCCCCGAGAAAAAAATCAATATGCAGTACACGACCACCTCGCCCAAGTTGCACAAAATACTGGGTGTCGAGTCCCCAGTATTCGATTGAACCAGGCATGGTGGAACGCGTCCCGCAAGGTTCGCCCTGGTAAGTTGAAAAGCCCGCATATGCGGGCTTTTTTTCATTGCGCTTCAGAAGGAAAAAGGGCGCGATGATTGCACAATACGGGTTCCTGACAGCTGCTGGCCGGCCCGCTTAAGTTACGCAGACACAAGTTGCGCCATGCGCCACGCCCGGCATGTAACTTGCTGTAATAGTGCCGCTGCGTCCTTGCTTATCGCGATAGCGGCCACATTTTACATACCGAAGGTAACGGGCAGCGGAGATGGCGCTGCTGTGTTGCGGTGAACGGAATACGGTTTCATGCCACAGAGGCAAGGCGCATCGGAAAGGGAACATCGTCTGGCGAATTGCAGCTAAACTGCCAGATGATGCATTGCGGCAAGTCGAACAGCCGTGAGAATCGGGAGCCCTTCGAAAGGATTGAAATGCTGTACCAATTGCACGAAATGAATCGCACCTTGCTCTCCCCGCTTGTGCAGTGGGCCGAAGCATCGAGCAAGCTTTTTACCAATCCTGTTTCGCCATTTGCACACACGCCCTTCTCGCAACGGATCGCGGCTGGGTATGAGCTGATGTACCGGCTCGGCAAAGATTACGAAAAGCCCGAATTCGGCATCAACGCCACGAAGCTCAATGGCGCCGATGTCGCAATCTTCGAGCAGGTTGCGGTCGAAAAGCCGTTTTGCCGCCTGCTGCACTTCCGCAAGGACCTGACCGACCAGCAGATCGCCGAACTCAAGCAGCCAGTCGTGCTGCTGGTGGCGCCGCTGTCGGGCCATCACTCAACGCTGCTGCGCGACACCGTACGCGGCTTGCTGCCCAACCATGACGTCTACATCACAGACTGGACTGACGCGCGCATGGTGCCCGAGAGCGAAGGCCCTTTCCACCTGCACGACTATATCTACTACGTGCAGGATTTCATCCGCACGCTGGGTCCGGACCTGCATGTGATTTCAGTTTGCCAGCCCACGGTGCCGGTGCTGGCCGCAATATCGCTGATGGCAAGCGCCCGTGATCCCAAGCTGCCCAAGACCATGACGATGATGGGCGGGCCCATCGATCCCAGCAAATCGCCGACCCAGGTCAACGACCTGGCCGTGCGCAAGCCTTATTCCTGGTTTGAGAACACGCTGATCTACAGCGTGCCGCCGAATTACCCCGGCTTCGGCCGCAAGGTGTATCCGGGCTTTTTGCAGCACACCGGTTTCGTTGCGATGAACCCGCGCCGCCATGCACAGAGCCACTGGGATTTTTACATGCACCTGCGCGAAGGCGACAACGAGTCGGCTGAAGAGCATCGCAAGTTCTACGACGAATACAATGCCGTTCTCGACATGCCGGCCGAATACTATCTTGAGACGATCAAGACGGTATTCCAGGATTTCGCCCTGGCGCGCGGCACCTGGGAAGTCGAAGGCAAGCTGGTGCGTCCGCAAGACATCAAGACCGTTGCGCTGTTCACAATCGAAGGCGAGCTGGACGATATCTCTGGCTCCGGCCAGACCGAAGCGGCGCATGCGCTGTGTTCGTCGATACCGAAGTCGAAGAAGCAGCATTACATTGCGCCCAAATGCGGCCACTACGGCATTTTCTCGGGCCGTCGCTGGCGCGAGATGGTGGCGCCGCGCATTTCGGCCTTCATCCGCGAAAACGCTTGAGCTTCGGCTTGAGTCGCCCTTCGGCTTGAGTTCGGTCGCCGCTCATAACGGTGACCGCATTCGCGTCCGGTCCGCAGCCTGCCCCAAGCGGCGCAGGCTGCGGCAAATTCAAAATTGTAGCCTGCACGGTTTGCCGGGATAATGTCGGCCCATGCCTGCCCTCCCCATCCAAGCGCCACCGCCTGCCATCCAGCCAGCCAGCCTGGCCGATCGCATCGACGCCCTGCTGCCGCAAACCCAATGCACGAAATGCGGATACGCCGGTTGTCGTCCCTATGCCGAAGCGATTGCGGCGGGCGAGGCCCAGCATAACCAATGCCCGCCCGGCGGCGCCGAAGGCATACGCCGCCTGTCGGCGCTGCTGGGCCGCCCGGTCATTGCGCTGAATCCCGCAAACGGCGTCGAACGCGCGCGTCCGGTCGCCGTCATCGATGAAGATTTGTGCATAGGCTGCACGCTATGCATACAGGCTTGTCCGGTCGATGCCATCGTGGGCGCGGCCAAGCAGATGCATACGGTGGTGCCGCAGTTATGCACCGGTTGCGACTTGTGCGTGGCGCCCTGCCCGGTCGATTGCATTGCAATGGTCGATGTCACGCCTGGCCGCACCGGCTGGGCCGCCTGGTCCGCCGAACAGGCAGGGTCTGCGCGCGAGCGCTACCGCCAGCGCGGCTTGCGCCTGCAACGCGAAAAGGATGAGAACGATGCGCGGCTGGCGCAAAAGGCGGCTGCCAAGATGAAGCAACTCGAACAGGAAGCGGCCACCGACCCGGTGCAGCAACGCGAGCAGGAACGCAAGAAGGCGATCGTCGCCGCTGCAATGGAGCGCGCGCGGCTCAAAAAGCTGGAGCAGGACCAGCAAACAAGCCAGGCGCAAGCCGGACAACCGGCAGCAGCGGCACAAGCGCCAGCGCCGAGCTCGCAGCCAGCGGCAAGCAAGGGGCGCGTGCCATGAATGCCGCCAAACGCCAGGAAATCTTCACCCGCTTTCGCAGCGCCAATCCGCACCCCACGACCGAACTGGCTTACACGACGCCATTTGAACTGCTGATCGCCGTGATCCTGTCGGCGCAGGCTACCGACGTCTCCGTGAACAAGGCGATGCGCAGACTGTTCCCGGTCGCCAATACGCCGGCAAAAATCCATGCGCTGGGCGAAGAAGGCTTGATCCCCTATATCCAGACCATCGGCTTGTACCGGACCAAGGCGCGCAACGTCATCGAAACTTGCCGCCTCCTGCTGGCGCAACACAATGGCGAAGTGCCACGCCAGCGCGAGCAGTTGCAAGCCTTGCCCGGCGTCGGCCGCAAGACGGCAAACGTGATCCTGAACACGGCCTTCGGCGAAGTGGCGATTGCAGTGGACACGCATATCTTCCGCGTCTCCAACCGCACCGGCATTGCGCCGGGCAAGAATGTCGAGGAAGTCGAACAAAAACTGCTGAAACTGGTGCCGCCGGAATTCCGCATGGATGCGCACCACTGGCTGATCCTGCATGGCCGCTATACCTGCACTGCGCGCTCGCCGCAATGCTGGAACTGCATGATTGCCGACTTGTGCGAATACCCATTCAAGACGCCTAAACCCGACAAGGGCGTGTAAGCGGCGCACTCCCGGTTTGCCAGTCGATCCGGGCCGACGCGAACAGCAGCCAGTGTCGTCGCCTGCAGCGGGTGTATGGCGACGTAAAATGGCATCCCCACTAGACCCACCGACTCCCATGTTCAATCCCTCGCAAGACGATGTCCGCCGATTCTTTTGCGAAACCTGGCGCAAGGCGCAAGCCGGGGAAATACTGACGCCGCTGGAAGCGATTGCGCGCGACTGGCTGGTGCAGCATCCCGAGTACCAGGATGCAATGAGCGATATCGACGCCGCGCTGGCAGCCGATTACAGCGTCGAACGCGGCCAAAGCAATCCCTTCCTGCATGTGTCGATGCACTTGTCGATCGCGGAACAGATTTCGGTGGACCAGCCGCCGGGGATCCGCGCCGCTTTCCAGCAACTGGCGCAAAAGCGTGGATCGGAACATGAAGCGCATCACGCCATCATGGAATGCCTGGGGCAGATGCTGTGGAATGCGCAGCGCTCAGGCTTGCCGCCGGATGGCGCCGCCTATGTGGAATGCGTGCGGCGCCAGGCTTGAGCACGATGCAGCTGCGCCGCTCGCTGGACATGACGCTTGATGAAATCCGCAGCCTGCTCGATCTTCGTGACGCCCCTGGGATAAGCTGCGCACCCGTCAACGACCTCCTCGATGAGCACATCGAGAACGTAAGTCGTCGCATACGAGAGTTGCAATTCCTGCAGAAGCAACTGAAGTCATTGCAAAGCCAATGCAAAGCGGTACACGCTGCGAAAGATTGCGAGATCCTGCAACGGTTAGGAAACGACACCGATGCAGCGCCCACCAGGTTGGGTACGCACGGGAATGAGTGCCATTGACCCTCACAGTTACTAAACCTCTATTTTTTTCTCGCCTGTAAATGAACTTCGCCGCAACCGCTTTGCTATCACTCGCCATGTCGACAGACGCCTTCGCTGCTGCAATAGGCAAAGGGGCGGCACTGCAGAGACCTCGCCTGATAGAAGCAATCAGGACGGGGCTGATCTTCGGAACGATAGAAGGACTGACGCCTGTAATCGGTTGGCTCCTCGGCAAGGTAGCCGCTCCTTACGTCGCGAACTGGGATCACTGGATTGCTTTCGTCCTCCTGACCCTCCTGGGCCTTCGGATGATTCGAGAATCCGTGTCGGATCAAGAAGAGGAGACAAGTAAGCCAACCAGCCATTCGTTCTGGATCTTGGCCGTCACCGGCTTTGCAACGAGTATCGATGCAATGGTCGTGGGTGCCGGACTCGCCTTGATCGGGGCCGATATTGCCATCACCGCGGTTGCAATCGGGATCTCAACGTTCATTATGGTTACGGCCGGTGTGATGCTGGGTCGGGTCCTCGGCCGCATTGTCGGGAGAAGGGCCGAAATGGTCGGCGGTCTAATACTGATTGCGATCGGCAGTTTGATTCTGTTCGAGCACCTCACCGCCTCTCCCATAGGCACTGTGTAGCACTGGCCAAAGGGTCACTGGAATCGACGCGTCAGCGACGTTCACACTGCTTCAGCCAGGCAGGATCTGAGGCAAACCGGCGGGACGCGGCTGGTCTCCGTCATGCCGGGCCGCCAAGTCGTCCAAGATCGGGCATTCTGGCCTGTGATCCCCATGGCAGTGGCTTACCAAGTGCTGTAGCTGGTCCCGGATTGACTGCAGCTTGGCAATGTCGTTATCCAGCTCCTCGATGTACTGCCCTGCCAACTCCTTCACGTCGGCGCTCTGTCGGCCGCGCTCATCCCAGAGGCCAAGTAGCGTCTTGATCCGCGCAAGCGAGAAGCGAAGATCGCGCGAGCGCTTGATGAACCGAAGCGTTTGCACTTCGTTCTCGCTGTACTGTCGATAACCCGAATCGGCCCGGTGAGCGGCGGAAATGAGGCCGATACTTTCGTAGTAGCGAATCATCTTCGTACTTACGCCCGACGCTTCTGATGCTTGTCCGATGTTCATGGGCGCGCTCCATGAGTGGAAGTGGGCGTCCAGCGACGCAAAAGCAAGGCATTGGACACCACGCTCACGCTGCTGAGCGCCATCGCGGCCCCCGCAATCATGGGATTTAAGTAACCGAGGGCGGCTAACGGAATACCGACCAGGTTGTAGATGAAGGCCCAGGCCAGATTCTGCTGAATCTTGCGGTAAGTGCGCTTTGAGATGGCGATGGCATCGGCAACCAGGGCTGGATCGCCGCGCATCAAGGTGATGCCGGCCGTGTGCATGGCAACGTCTGTTCCAGTGGACATTGCGATACCAACGTCGGCCGACGCAAGTGCCGGCGCATCATTAATGCCGTCGCCAACCATCGCCACGATCTTGCCCCCCTCTTTGAAGCTGTTCACGAGCGACGCTTTCTCGGCCGGCAGAACCTCGGCGCGAAATTCCCGGATGCCGACTTCGGCCGCAATGCCCCGAGCGCTGCCCAAATTGTCCCCGGTGAGCATGACCGACGAAACACCGATCTTCTCCAGGGTGCGGATCGCCTGACGAGCTTGCGGCTTCACTGTATCGCCGAACGCCAGCAGTCCCACCAGGCTAACGCTCGCCCCGCTTTGCTCAGCAAGCCAAGAGACGGTGCGCCCTTCGCGTTCATAGCGCTGCCCGAGGTGCTCCCACTCAGCAAGCGAGAGACCGATGTCTTTCATCAAACGGGCGTTGCCAAGATAAACGGTCGTGCTACCGACGTCAGCTTGCACGCCGCGTCCGGGCAGTGCCTTGGCACGCGTGGCCGGTACAGCCGGGATTGCCTCCATATCGGCCTTCGCCAGCACCGCTTTGGCTAACGGATGATCGCTATATTGTTGAACCGCGCGAGCGAGTTCAAGCACGCGACGCACTGGCTGTGCCGCGCCTTCAATGGCGACAACCGAAGGCTTGCCTTCTGTGAGTGTCCCGGTTTTGTCAAAAACCACCACCTGCACAGCATGCGTCCGCTCCAAGGCCTCAGCATCTTTGATCAGGATGCCGTACTTCGCCGCCACCCCGGTTCCCGCCATAATCGACGTCGGCGTGGCCAGGCCAAGGGCGCAAGGACACGCGATGACCAGTACGGCAACCGCGTTAAGCAGCGCCAGCTGCCAGTCGCCGGTCAATAGTCCCCAGCCAAGTAGCGTGGCCAGGGAGAGCAGCATAACGACCGGCACGAACACCGCGCTGACTCTATCGACAAGGCGCTGGATCGGCGCTTTTACTGCTTGTGCGTCTTGGACCATCTTGATGATCTGCGAGAGCATCGTAGCGCCGCCCACCGCCGTTGCGGTGAGCACCAACATGCCTTCGGCATTCACGGCGCCGCCCGTGACCTTGTCTCCCACTGATTTGGAAACCGGTAAGCTCTCGCCCGTCAGCAGTGACTCATCCAGGTGACTGCTTCCTTCAATCACATGGCCATCAACGGGCACGCGATCGCCAGGCCTGACCAGCACTGTGTCACCGAGGCGAACCTGCGCAACCGGGACCGAAACATCAAGTCCGTCTCGACGCACAATGGCGTGGGTCGCTCGTAGTGATTCGAGGGCGCGAAGTGCCGCCACCGTCTGATGCTTGGCGCGGGCCTCTAGCCACTTTCCGAGCAATACAAGCGTAATGATTACCGCCGAGGATTCGAAATACAGGTGGTCCATCCCCTCATGTCCACCGTGCGTAAACAAGAGGTACAGAGATAGCCCGTACGCCGCGCTTGTCCCTAGTGCCACCAGTAAATCCATGTTCCCGGTTTTGGCCATCACGGCTTTCCAGCCGGCCCGGTAAAAACGGGCGCCGAGCCAGAATTGCACGGGTGTAGCCAACGCCAGCTGCAGCCATCCAGGCAAGGACAAGTCGGCACCGAAAGGCATGGCCAGCATCGGAACAATGAGCGGGAAGCTCAGCAGTGCCGCAACCGCCACCGGCCACCAGGAAGGCCAGGCAGCGGAACCGCGAGCCGGCGCTGGCGTCGCGTCCTCACCCAAGGCAAGCGCCACGTAACCCGCCTTCTCTACAGCGGCAACCAGGGCGTGCGCATCGATGCCCGCGCCCCTGACCGTGGCTTTCTCGGTGACCAGGTTGACCGTGGCTTCTGATACGCCCGCCACTTTTCGCAACGCCTTTTCGACCCGCGCCGAGCAGGAGGCGCAAGTCATGCCCGAAATCGATAGCGAGAGTGTTTCTGTGGCGATGTCGTAGCCCGCCTTCTCGACCGCTCGCTGGATCTTTTCAATGCTCGCTTCAAGCCCGGCCACAACCGAAGCCCTTTCTGTGGCCAGATTGACAGAGGCGGAAGTCACGCCGGGAATAGCGCGTAACGCCTTCTCCACCCGTGAGACACAGGAGGCGCAGGTCATGCCCTCGACTTTGAATGCCAGGTCGGAAACCGGGTAATCGGTGGAGATTGAGCTCATTTTTTTGGCCTTAAGTGGGAAAGTGCATCCAACTTAGTCTTTCCCACAGTGGGAAGGTCAAGGGGAGTTTTACTGGCGCCATCGAAGGCGGCTTCAGCTGCCGCCTTTCACCTGATAA
The DNA here is from genome assembly GCA_028292545.1 of Paucimonas sp. Classification (GTDB taxonomy): domain Bacteria; phylum Pseudomonadota; class Gammaproteobacteria; order Burkholderiales; family Burkholderiaceae_D; genus Lacisediminimonas. The sequence goes on along the minus strand of JAQGMC010000005.1, from coordinate 26,636 downwards.
CCTGCGCTCTCGATCGCATAGCGAATCCCCGACAGTGCAGTGGTGCTATCCACGCGCACCGTCTTGGATGACAGGTCGACGTGGACATCAGCCCCGCCGTCCAAGGACTGGATCGCGCGAGTCACTCGACGAACACATCCACCGCAGGTCATTCCTTCAACGATTAATTCATACATGGCATTGGCCCTTTCGAAGCTGGTTTAGGTACAGCGTAGACCTTCCCACAGGGGGAAGGTCAAGCGTTTGCGCTACTGTTTTGCCAGATCCGTCACGGTGAGGGCGCCGTTGACTTTCTCGACCTGCAACTTCACCTTGTCGCCCGCAGACACCTGCTCAAGCATGGCCGGGTCTTTTACGCGAAACACCATGGTCATAGCAGGCATATCGAGGTTGAGCAGCGCACCATGCTTGATGGTCAGCTTGCCTTGCTCCTTGTCAACCTTGCGGATCTCACCTTCGTTGGCGGCAAATGCACCGGCTTGGACGGGCTGCTGTGCCCCTTGCTGTTGCTGTGCGTCGTTAGCCCAAGCGGCCGGTGTCATCATTGCGGGTGCCATCATTGCGGCTACAAGTACAAAAGAAGACGTCTTCATTTCAAGCTCCTTCATTGGTAGTGGTGGTAGGCAGAACGCTTGCCGCCTTTCTCAACGAGAAAGACGGCATAAGGGTCTTGACGCGGCCCCTCCATGCCTGGTGAACCGAGTGGCATGCCAGGCACAGCCAAGCCGATCGCCATTGATTTTTCGGCCGGCAGCCGCTTTACGTCTGCGGCTGCAACATGGCCTTCTAAGGCGTACCCGTTCACGGCCCGGGTATGGCAGGAACCGGGCTCCGCTGGCATGTCCAGTCACTTGCGGTAGACAGCCGTGTCAGGCACGTCCTGTGCCTCGACGGTGAACCCGTTTTTCTCCATGTGCTTGGTCCACACACCAGCCGCAGCCGTCGCTCTTGAAAACGTGGACCACCGGGTTAGCGGCATGCACGGCCAGGGCGGGCAGTCCCATGGCAATCGCCGGCAACGATTGAATGAAACGCCGTCGGCTCACGATTTCTTCTCCTTCACCGTGATTGAGCCGACCATGCCGGACTCGAAATGACCAGGGATTAGGCAACCAAAATGGAACTGACCGTCCTTGGTAAATTTCCAGACGATTTCTTCAGTCTTCCCGGGCGCCACATGGGCCATGGACGGTTCGTCGTGTTCCATGTCAGGAAAACGCTTCATGAGCGCACCGTGTTCCTTCAGTTCGGCCATCGTGCCCAGCACCATCTCGTGCATGGCGTTGCCCCGTTGGTGACAATGAAGCGCACCGTCTCACCTTGATCGATTGTCACGCTGGAGGGCGTGAAGCGCATGTTGTCCCCCATCTCGACTTTCACGACGCGCACCGCATCCTTGAGGTCGCCTTGTCGTCCGAACGACCGCTCTTCCTGCGATACGGCCTCTGCCTTCTTGGGCGCGCTGTGAGCGCTCCCGTTGCCGTGCGAAGCTGCTAAACCAGATGCGGTAACGAGTGGCAGCACCAGCAGAATCTTCGATACAGGTTTCATTTCGTTTCCTGGTCAATGGCCGCTATGCGGACCAGGTTTGCGAACGTTCAGCTCGACGTCTTTCGGTTTTGATGCGGGCGGCATGGATTGGCCGCCGGCCGAATTGCTACGGGTCGCAGCAGGCATCTCGCCCTTCCATTCATAGGCCACTGTGCCTGCCGGGTGCTTGTACCAGCCAGGGTCCTTGTAGTTGCCCGGCTTTTGGTCCGGGCGAACCTTCAAAACAGTGAACATGCCGCCCATGGCAATGGAACCGAACGGTCCCTGGCCGCTCATCATCGGCAGCGTGTTCTCCGGTAATGGCATCTGCATGCTCTCCATGTCGGCCATGCCGCGCTCGCCCATCACCATGTAATCGGGGACGAGTTTGGCAATCTTCTCGCCCAGGCCCTTGTGATCCACGCCGATCATCGTCGGGACGTTGTGGCCCATGGCGTTCATGGCGTGATGCGACTTATGGCAGTGAAGCGGCCAGTCGCCTGGCTCGTTTGCCATGAACTCGATTGCGCGCATGTGGCCCACTGCAAGGTCTACCGTCACTTCAGGCCAGCGTGCCTCCGGGCGAATCCAGCCGCCATCGGTCCCCGTCACCTCAAACTCGTGTCCATGCAGGTGGATTGGGTGATTCGTCATGGTCAGGTTGCCCATCCGGATGCGAACTTTGTCGTTTTGCCGGACGATAAGCGGATCGATACCCGGAAAGACGCGGCTGTTAAACGTGAACAGGTTGAAGTCGAGCATGGTGTTGACCTTCGGCGTGTAGCCGCCGGGGGCAACGTCAAAATTGCTCAGCATGAAAACGAAATCGCGGTCGACCTTCATGAAATTCGGGTTCTTCGGGTGGGTGACCCAAAAGCCCATCATGCCCATGGCGATCTGGACCATTTCATCGGCATGCGGGTGGTACATGAAAGTGCCTGGTCGCCTGGCCTCGAATTCGTAGACATACGTCTTGCCGGCCGGGATGGCGGGCTGCGTGAGTCCGCTCACGCCGTCCATGCCGTTGGGGAGCCGTTGACCGTGGAAATGCACGCTCGTGTGCTCAGGCAGTTTGTTGGTGAGGAAGATCCGCACACGGTCGCCCTCCACCACCTCGATCGTCGGTCCTGGCGACTGGCCGTTGTAGCCCCACATGTTGACTTTCATACCTGGCGCCAGTTCGCGCACAACCGGCTCGGCCACCAGGTGAAACTCCTTGACGCCGTTGTTCATGCGCCAGGGAAGCGACCAACCATTGAGCGTGACGACCGGATTGAACGGGCGGCCGGTTTGCGGGTGGGCAGGGGCAGCCGTCGCCGCTCCGGGCGCAATGGCGGCTTCTGGCAGGGAGGCCGCACCGACCTTGCTGACAAGTCCAGCGCTCACAGCAAGCGCGCCGGCATTTTTGAAGAACTCTCTACGAGATACCATTTTCTCGTCTTCCTTTCTTAGTGCCCGGCCGGCGCTGCGGCTGCTGCCGCCTGGCGGGTAGCCATTGCCGTGGGGACGCTGCCTGTGCCGCTAATGGCGGACTGCAAATTGGTTTCTGCTACCCAAAAGTCCCGCTGAGCGTCGATCGCGGCGCTCACTGCGCCGACTTGTTCACGGGCATCGGTGAGCAGCTCAAAGGTGCCAACCAGCATGCCGTTGAATCGAAGCAGGAGCTCTTCCGAAATCCGCTTGCGAAGGGGGACCACCTCATCCCGGTAGTGCCGGGCGATGTCATAGGTGGCGCGATAGGCGGAATAAGATTCGCGCACCTGCGACCGCGCCCGGATCGCCGCATCGGCTGCGGCGTGCAGCGATTGCATATAGATGGCTTCAGCGCGCGCCTTGCGCGCCGTGCCCCAGTCGAAAATGGGAAGCTCGAACCCGACTTCATAACCATTGCCCCGCGGCTTGTCCGCCTCGCTCTTGTTCACGTAGCCGATGTCCAGGACGTTCACAAAGCGCACCGCGTTCGTCAGTCCCAAGGCACGAGCGGTGGCCTCTGTCTCGCGCTTGGCGACCTGCACGTCCAGGCGGCGTTCCATGGCCTGGGCCTCGGCGTTGCGGATCTCATTTGGCGCCTTGGGTATGTCGGGCAGCCGCTCCGGCAGCTTGAAGTTGGCGGCGTCGCCCCACAGGCCAAGCAGGCGTGTTAGCTGCTCACGGGCGGCGACTTCGCTTTGGCGGGCGCGTGCGAACTGTGCTGTTGCTTCCGCATAAAACGCGCGCTCGCGGGCCGCGTCCAACTTGCTCCAGTTGCCAACGCTCGCCAGCCGTTTTCCAAGTTCCGCACCCGCCTCGGCCGCATCCACCACCTGGGACAGGTATTGAGCGGACTGGCGTGCGGCGATGGCATTGAAATAGGCGCGCCGCACATCTGCAGCCAAGCCCACGACATTGCCCGCCGCGGCAAGCTGGGTGCGCTCAAAACGGCGCTGCTCGATGCCTTGCCGTAGCGGCATGGTAATCAGGCTGCCGAGCTCGAAGATGATGCTGCGGTCGATCTCGAGATCAGTGCCCGTTCGTACCCGCCCGAAAGAGAAACCCGGGTTACGCATGCGTCCCGCTTGCACCAGGTCAGCTTTTGCAATGCGAAGCTCGGACAGCGACGCTTGCAATGACCGGTTGTTTAAGAGCGCCAGTTCAACAGCGGTGTCTGGCGTCAGCGGCTGAATCAGGATCTCGACAACACGCGTCTGAGCGGGAGCCGTCGATACCGGCTGTCCGATCCGTTCCCGGGTCATTTCGGAAACGCGGTCCAGACCCTCATCCTGGGAAAAGCTGGCACAACCAGCAAGCAGCAGAAGCGACGCAGCAGCAGCGAGAGGCCCGGATGTCGCGCGCATGTCAGCGACCTCCATGCATTTGCTCGTGGCCGCCTTGGACGGCCGCCGCGGGCGCCGGCTGACGAGCCGGCTTTTCCTTGGGCATGAGCTGCTGGTTGACACCTATCCAGCGCTTCTCGGGCGTTTCTTTCCCGTCGCGCTCGGACTGGTATCGCTCGAACACGGATTTGTAGGTGACCTGTGGCCCGGGATAACCGGGGTCAAGCGGATTGGGCTGCTGTTTGTCTTGTTGAGCCCCGGCCAGCGCTGGCAGTAAAACCAGGGCGGCGGCGAGCCATGAATGATGAAGCATCATTTCCTCGAAATCGGATGATATGGACGTGCGAAAGCACGCCTGCAAAGCCGAGGTTCACAGGTAGAGCCTGCGCACGATGGCCGTCAGCGATTAAGCGGAAATGTTTCTCGGAGGTCGTTCCAGGCTCGGCGGCACGTAGCCGAGCCGGAGCTCTGGTGGAGAGACAAGCACGGCCTCCGAAGGAGGCGCGGAGGGGACCGTCAGGGAAAGCGGTGGAGCGATCGCCACACCGAGGCAGCAGGATGCGCAGGCGCTGCAGCTGGTTTGGCTGTCATGAGCCACCTTGCCGTTCTTGTCTGAGGCGCTCGCATGGTCCTGCGCACGTGTGTCGTGCTGATGGTCAGATGGTCCGTCATGTTGATGGGGCTGCGCGGCTCCGACCGTGTGATGCGCAGGGGCGCACGAAAGCTGAACGGCGGCGGCAAACCCTTGCAGGGGCAGCGCGACCATGACAAGCCAAAGCAGCAGTGTCTTGAGCCAGCGATTCATGGGGGCGAATTATAGCGCCGATGGAGAAATAGAGTCGGCGACCGTATGCGCAAAGGAGGCGGGACAAGGTGGTAGCAGGACAGAAGGGGCAGCAGACCAGCCCGTTGGGCAGCTTTTGCCGTTGCCAGGTTGGCTTCGCAGCTTTCTGACAGAACCGAGAGCGGGAGTCGCCGTCACGCGGGACCACGACCACTCGATCGCGCGGATAATTACGCGGGCCAAAAAAAAACCCTTCCGGACTGGAAGGGTTTTGCGTCAGCAGCCTATGCGGCAGGCGCGGCTGCTGCGGCCGCTTTCGAAGGCTTAGCGCTTCAATACCAGGCCGCCCTTCAGGCTGCCGAGATAAGCGGAGATATTGGCGATGTCTTGCTGCGACAGCGGTTTTGCCTGGGCCGCCATGATTGCATTGCTGCGGCCATTGGCGACGGCGCCGCCGCGCTGGTAGGCACGCAACGCGTGTTCAAGGTAATCGCTATGCTGGCCGGCGAGCTTGGGATAGCTGGGATCGATCGGCGTGTTGTAATCCTTGCCATGGCAGGATGCGCAATTGTACTTTTCAGCCGCGGCACGGCCAGCGTTGATGTCGCCGCCGGCAAAAGCTTGGCTCGACAAGGCGGAGGCGCCGGCCAGCAGCGCGAGTGCAAACAGATTCTTCATCACGGGCTTCCCTTATTTCTGCGTGGCGTAGTAAGCGGCGAGGTCAGCAATGTCCTGGTCGGACAGGCTGGCGGCGATGCCACGCATGCTGGGGTTCTTGCGATCGCCCTTTTTATAGGCGTTGAGCGCGGCTTCGATATATTTGGCGCTCTGGCCGCCAATGACGGGCACCTGGAACACTTCCGGGAACGAGGCTTTGTAGCCGGGGATGGCATGGCAACCGATACACATCGAGTTCTTGTTCGCGCCTGCCTGGGCATTGCCGGCCGCATCGGCTGCAATACAAGCCTGGGTCACGCTCGCCAGTGCGAGCAGTGCAAGGAATTTCTTCATGTTGGAAGTATGGGTTATTGAAAATCGATCGCTTGAAACTGCACGCGGCGTGACCATCGCAGGTTACTGCTGCCCCCGCTACGCAAAACCGGCCCATTCTAACCTAACAATATCGGTAACGTCCATGCAGCGGCTGGCCCCGGCCAGCCGCCAGGACGGCGCTTCGCCGCTGCTTGCGCATTGCTTATCCGGTGCCAGTGCCGGTGCCGCTGTCCCGATCCCGGTTCCGGTCCGGGTCGGCGCCATGGCGCTCGCGCCTGCCATGGCGCGCCGGCGCCGGATCCTGGCGTGGACGCCGCAGCGCCGGCGTAGGAGCCGTGCGCCGTGGCGGTAACAGGAACTGGCCGGGCGCGGCGCGCAAGCGGCGCAACAGTGAGCGCAGCACCATGCCGCGCGCGCGGCCTTCCACATGGCGGGCATGCATGGCCAGGGCCAGCGAGCAGAGGTAAGCCGTCATCACATTCAGCACACAGGCGCTGGCCACGCCGGCCAGGGCAAGCAAGACAGCCGCTTCCTGCCAGACGGCGCCATCAGCCGAAGCCAGGGCCGCAGCCAGCAAGCCTGCCGACAGCACGCCCAGGCGCAGGTCGATCGGAAAACCAAGGAAGTCGCCCAACGCCGGCAGCGTGCCCAGCAACAGCGCCAGCACCAGCGAACCGGCAATGGCAGCCACATGGCGCGCGCACCAGGCTGCGAACCGGGCCGACCGTACCGCCCCGAACAGCAAGCGCAGGCCGGGATGATGGGCAATCGCCTCGCGCAAGCGGTGCAGTGCGAACCAGTTGTCGGCAAGACCGGCAGCCAGGCTGGCCAACCAGCACATCAGGCCGGTCACGATTGCCAGCACCGGTGTCGGTCCGGCCAGCGACAGGGACTGGATTGCATAACGTGCATCGGCCGCCGGCAGCAAGCCGATGCCGCCCAGGCTTTGCACCGCCACCGCCATCACCAATATCACTGGCACGGCAGTCGCCAGGTTGCCGGCTGTGGCCGCAACCTGGGCCCGCAACAGGCTGGCGCTATCTTTAAGCAAGCCACGCAAGCCGTCCACCGTATCCAGCGCACCCATGCGCGCGGCCAGCACCGGCGCCACGACTGGTGACTGGCGCGCGGCGAGCGTGCCGCCGAGCGCTGCTATAGAAAGCAGGCTGGCGCCGAACAGCGCCGCATAGGCCGCGCCCTCGAAGAAGCCGGCCATGGCGGCGCGATCGATGGCGATCATGCCCAGCACGGTCAAGGCGACGATCACGCCGCCGACGCAACCAGCCTTGAGCACGATGCGGTATTGCTGTCGGTCGCGCGCCAGGTAATGTTCGCTCTGCACATCGTTGCGCTCGACCACCTTGCGCGCCAGCAGTGAGAAGCTGCGACCTATCATGCTGCCGGCCGCGGACCGGTGATGATCACGCACGCTGTCGGCCAGGAACAATTGCAAGGCGTGGCCAGCTTCGTCATCGGCAATCGCGCCGCGCAAGTCGAGAAGCCGCGCAATGCGCGTCAGCTGCGCACGCAAGCGCTCGATTTCCGCAACCAGGGACACCGACACGCCATGCTCATCAAGGTGCTGGTAAACCTTGTCGGTCTGGGCCTGGCATACGGCCAGCAACATGCGCACGCTGCGCAAGGCACCCTCATCGGCGCCGGGCAGCGCGAGCAACTTTTCCAGTTCGCGCCGCAGCGCCATGAAAGGCGTGGCGCGCAAGGGTACGCGCACGCCCAGCCTTTGCCGTACCTCGGGCCGGGCGCCGGTTGCGAGCGCCGCATTCACCAGGAAATGCAGCGCTTCATCAATCTGCTGTTGCAGGGCATGGGCGATGCCGTCGTCGGCCACCAGTTTCCACAGGCGCGCCCGCGTGACGTCATCCAGGCTGCGCAACCAGCGCTCGTCTTTTGCTTCGGGAAATAAAGCCTGCAGCAACGCCGCCAGGTCCCCTGGCACCAGCGCCATCGGCAACAGCATGCGGCCGGCGCGGCGCAAGCTTGCGCGCACCAGGCCGGGACGGTCGGGCAAGCCGGCGCCGCAAAACAATTCAGGACCGATCGCTTCACGCAAGGTTTTCTGTATCGTCGCCTGCACCACGCGCCGGGTTTCGCGCTCTTTCTGCAACCACGTGAGCAAAAGCCTGGTCCGTTCGTGGGCGCAAACCAGGCCGCCGGCCTGTTCCGACCACACGGGCGCTTCAGCACGCAGCCAGGCCGCTACTTCCACCATCCAGTGTGCGCGCTCGATCCAGGAAGCGAATGGGGAGGCACGTCGCATCAACTGTTCAATGCGTGTGCCTGGCAACCGGGCAGCCCCCCTGCCACGGTCGCGACCAAAGAGCCTGCGGCACCTGGCCCAAGCCCTGAGTAGATAAAATTTCAATGCTCCCCCCTTCTTGTTTGTAAGCGGATCGATGCTGCTGCTAGCCCAGCTCGGCGCTGGCTGCGTAGCCTGACCGCATTGTCGATCTCGCTTATACTGGGTTTTCTTTTGATTCCCATTGACAAAGCACACCATGCGACAAGAAACCCGGTTCGAAGGTTCCCAAAGTTATGTTGCCACTGACGACCTCAAACTGGCGGTGAATGCGGCGCTGACGCTGCAACGTCCGCTGCTGATCAAAGGCGAGCCCGGTACCGGAAAAACCATGCTGGCAGAAGAAGTAGCGGCCGCGCTTGGCATGCCCCTGCTGCAATGGCATATCAAATCCACCACGAAGGCACAGCAAGGCCTTTATGAGTACGACGCTGTGTCGCGCCTGCGCGATTCGCAACTGGGCGACGAGCGCGTCAAGGATATCCACAACTACATTGTGCAAGGCGTGCTGTGGAAGGCGTTCCAGCATGAAGAGCGCGTGGTGCTGCTGATCGATGAAATCGACAAGGCCGATATCGAGTTTCCGAATGACTTGCTGCGCGAACTCGACCGCATGGAGTTCTATGTTTACGAGACGCGCGAAATGGTCAGCGCCAGGCACCGGCCGCTGGTCATCATCACGTCCAACAATGAGAAAGAATTGCCAGATGCGTTCCTGCGCCGCTGCTTCTTCCATTACATAAAATTCCCGGACAAGGACACGATGCAGCAAATCGTCGACGTCCATTACCCCAACCTGAAAAAAGATTTGCTGGCGCAGGCGCTGCAGACTTTCTATGAAGTGCGCGAAGTGGCCGGCCTGAAGAAAAAGCCATCCACCTCCGAACTGCTGGACTGGCTCAAGCTGCTGATGGCTGAAGACATTCCGCCGGAAGCCTTGCGCAGCAAGGATGCCAAGGCCGTGGTGCCGCCCCTGCATGGCGCGCTGCTGAAAAATGAGCAGGACGTGCACTTGTTCGAACGGCTGGTGTTCATGTCGCGCGCCAATCGCTGAGCCGGCAGGGCGACCCGGAGCTTCCTTCATGGCCTTCATTTCGCCTGTCGAATTGCATGGCGCGCATGCATCGCTGGAACCACTGTGCGCGGCCCATCATGACGAACTGAATGCCGCGGCGGCCGACGGCCAGCTCTGGAAGCTGTGGTACACCTTCGTGCCGACTCCCGACACGATGGCTGACTATATCGACGCCGCGCTGGCCATGCGCGAGCAAGCCGGCGCCATGCCCTTTGTGATTCGCGAAAAGGCCAGTGGCGCAGTGGTGGGCTCAACCCGGTTCTTCAATGTCGACGCCGCCAACAAGCGGGTCGAGATTGGCCATACCTGGCATGCGGCGCGGGTGCAGCGCACTGCCATCAATACCGAATGCAAGCTGATGCTGCTTGCGCATGCCTTTGAAACGCTGGAATGCATCGCCGTGGAATTTCGGACGCACTGGATGAACCAGCAATCGCGCGCTGCGATTGCGCGCCTGGGCGCGAAGCAGGATGGCGTGCTGCGCAACCACCAGCGCATGCCTGACGGTTCGCTGCGCGACACGGTGGTGTTTTCCATCATCCAATCCGAGTGGCCGACCGTCAGGCGCCACCTGCAATACAAACTGGAAAGCCGGGCCTGAGCCATGCTGATCGATTTCTTTTTTACGCTCAAGGATGCAAAGATTCCCGTCTCGATCAAGGAATTCCTGATCTTGCTGGAAGCGATGCAAAAAAATGTGATCGGGCCTTCGCTCGACCAGTTCTATTACCTGTCGCGCACGACCCTGGTCAAGGATGAAGCGCACTACGACAAGTTCGACCGCGCTTTCGGCCTGTATTTCAAGGGCATCGAAACGATCTTTGAAAAGAATGCCGACATTCCGCTTGACTGGCTGATGAAGCGGCTCGAGCGTGAACTGACGCCGGAACAGAAGGCCGCGCTGGAAAAGCTGGGCTATGACAAGCTGATGGACCGGCTCAAGGAATTGCTGGAAGAGCAGAAGGAAAGGCATGAAGGCGGCAACCGCTGGATCGGCACCGGCGGCACTTCGCCATTCGGCAACAATGGGACCAATCCGGAAGGCATACGCATCGGCGGCGAAGGGCGCAACCGGACTGCGGTCAAGGTCTGGGATGCGCGTTCCTTCCGCGATTATGACGACCAGCGTGAACTCGGCACGCGCAATATCAAGGTGGCTTTGCGCCGGCTGCGCCGCTTCGCGCGCGAAGGCGCGCAGGAAGAACTGGCGCTGGACGACACGATCCGCGCCACCGCCAATAATGCCGGCTATCTCGACATCAAGATGCAGGCCGAGCGCAAGAACAATATCAAGGTGCTGATGCTGCTGGATGTCGGCGGCAGCATGGATGACCATATCGCGCGCACCGAGGAATTGTTCTCAGCGTCGAAATCCGAATTCAAGAACATGGAGTTTTTTTACTTCCACAACTGCGTCTATGACTACCTGTGGAAGCACAACCGGCGCCGCCATGCAGAGCGCTTTGCAACCTGGGATGTGTTGCGCAAGTACACGCCGGATACGAAGCTGATTTTCGTGGGCGACGCCACGATGAGCCCATATGAAATCGTGCAGCCGGGCGGCTCGGTCGAATACAACAACGAGGAAGCCGGCGCCGAATGGCTGCAACGTTTCACCTCGACCTTCCCGAAATTCATCTGGCTCAATCCGGAACCGGAAGGCTTGTGGCAGTACCGCCAGTCGATTGCCATCATTCGCCAATTGATGAGCAATCGCATGTTCCCGGTGACGATAGAAGGCCTGGAACGCGGCATGCGCTTGCTGAGCAAGTAAGCACACAGCAGCGCCAGGGCGGGAAGCCTATTCCTCCTGGAGCGGTCGCCGCGGCAAGAATTTTTCCAGCAGCGACGCCACCTGCTTTTCAGTCAGCGGCTTGTTGACGAAGCCTTCGCAACCCGCGGCCTTGGCCCAGGCCGAGTGATAACTGAAATAGCGCCCGACCAGGAAAATCACGGTCACCGGATGCTCGGACTCTTGCTTGATCGCTTCGCACAAGCGATAGGGATCCAGGCCCTGCGTTGCCGTGTTGATGAATACCAGCGAGACATTCAATTGCTTGCACAGGATGCTGGCAGTCCTGGCATCGTTGGCGCGGTGCACTTGCACGCGGCGGTTACCCAGCAAGCGCGTGACGGTGTGACTGAAGGCGGCCTCCTTGTCGACCACCAGGACCCCGCCCTCTTTCGGGCGCTGGCGCAGCGGGGAATATTGGCCTTCGGCTGGCTCGCTTGGCACGCGGCGGCGGCGTTCCGGTACCGTCACGACCTGGGACGCATCCAGGCGCGATAAAGCTTCCGCGCGCTCATCGACCAACTGTTCCAGGTTTTTTAACAGCGTGCCGGTATCCAGCGGGGCGAGCAAAAACGGATACGGTAAGTCGGTGGGCGACATTCCGACCAGCAAAGCGGGGCGCAGTGGCGCTGGGCGCAAGCGCTCCAGTGCGGACATCGCTTCGGGTGCATCGGTATTGACCAGGTAAAGGTCGGGATCGACCAGGTTGTCATCATGCAAGGCATGAAAAGCGCGGCCACCTTCCTTGTGGTGAAATGCAAAATGCCGGCTCAGTTCCGCCCGGTCCTCGGCGCCATAGCCAATCATGCGCAAAGCGAAGGGATGAGAGTGATGTTTTGTCATGCGCCGCTTTATAAACGGCGTGAGCAAATCCTGCCAGTAGTGTTGGGAACAACAGCGGCAATTGTTAAAACTGTCGCTTTCCCCGACCCATCTTTCGCTTGCCGCCCCCCGCTGCCGCAATTTCATTAGAATGCATGGTCGCCGGCAGGCCGGCCCCCGTCCAACCCCTGAAAGTCCCATGGCAACCAAGAAGTCTTCTTCCGACTATAGCGAATCATCGATACGGGTATTGAAGGGCCTGGAACCCGTGAAGCAACGCCCGGGCATGTACACCCGGACTGAAAACCCGCTGCACATCATCCAGGAAGTCATCGACAACGCATCCGACGAGGCGCTCGGCAACCATTGCCACAATATCACCGTGACGCTCAATGCCGACGGCAGTATCAGCGTGGAAGACGATGGACGCGGCATTCCGGTAGGCATCCATCCTGAGGAAGGCGTGCCGACGGTGGAAATCGTTTTTACCCGGCTGCATGCGGGTGGCAAATTCGACAAGGCCAAGGGCGCAGCCTATGCGTTTTCCGGCGGCTTGCACGGCGTGGGCGTGTCGGTTACGAATGCACTGTCTGACCGGTTGGAGATCACGGTCTGGCGCCGCGACGACCAGGGCAATGCCGTGCACCAGATGGCCTTTGCCAATGGCGACGTGGTCGAGCCGCTGAAGTCACGCCCGGCCGGGCGCGACGATCGCCGTTCCGGCACACGCGTGACGGCGTGGCCCAATCCCAAATATTTCGACTCGCCGGCCATACCGCTGGCCGACCTGCAACGCTTGCTGCGCTCCAAAGCCGTGCTGCTCCCCGGCGTGCTGGTGACGCTGGTGATCGGCAAGACTGGCGAAAAGCAAACCTGGAAATATGAGCAGGGCTTGCGCGGCTACCTGACTGAAAGCCTGGCGCAAAATGCCAATGCAGAATTGCTGATCCCGCTGTTTGAAGGCGAGCAGTATGCCGGCGCCGATGCGGAAGGTTTTGCCGAGGGGGAAGGCGCAGCCTGGGTCGTGGCCTGGACCGAGGAAGGCAATGTCGTGCGCGAGTCTTACGTCAACCTGATACCGACCTCAGCCGGCGGCACGCATGAAGCCGGCTTGCGTGAAGGCTTGTTTGGCGCGGTGAAGAGCTTCGCCGAATTGCATTCGCTGCTGCCCAAGGGCGTGAAGCTCTTGCCCGAGGATGTGTTTGCGCGCGTGTCCTTCGTGCTGTCTGCACGGGTACTGGATCCGCAATTCCAGGGCCAGACCAAGGAACGCTTGAATTCGCGCGATGCGGTCAGGCTGGTGGCCAGCTTCATCCGCCCGGCGCTGGAGCTGTGGCTGCATCATCATGTCGATTACGGCCGCAAGCTGGCTGAACTGGTCATCAAGCAGGCGCAAAGCCGTTTGCGCTCGGCGCAAAAAGTCGAAAAGAAAAAATCTTCCGGCGTGGCGGTATTGCCGGGCAAGCTGACCGATTGCGAATCGAGCGACATCTCGCGCAATGAAATTTTCCTCGTGGAAGGCGATTCTGCCGGCGGCTCGGCCAAGATGGGCCGCGACAAGGAATTCCAGGCCATCCTGCCGCTGCGCGGCAAGGTCTTGAACGCCTGGGAAACCGAGCGCGACCGGCTGTTTGCCAACAATGAAATCCACGACATCGCTGTCGCCATCGGCGTCGATCCGCATGGCGCGAATGACGAGCCGAACCTGGCCGGTTTGCGCTATGGCCGCATCTGCATCCTGTCCGACGCCGACGTCGATGGCTCGCATATCCAGGTCTTGCTGCTGACCCTGTTCTTCCGCCATTTCCCCAAGCTGATCGACCGCGGCCACATCTGTGTCGCGCGCCCGCCGCTGTACCGGGTTGATGCGCCCGCGCGCGGCAAGAAGCCGGCGCAAAAGCTGTATGCGCTGGACGATGGCGAACTGGAAGCGATACTCGACAAGCTGCGCAAGGATGGGGTGAAGGAAAACGGCTGGTCGATCTCGCGTTTCAAGGGCCTGGGTGAAATGAATGCCTCCCAGCTGTGGGAAACGACGATGAACCCGGATACCCGACGCTTGCTGCCGGTATCGATCGGCGCCTTCGGCGCGCTGGCGTCGGTGGACCGCTTCAATATGCTGATGGGCAAGGGCGAAGCCGCAGCGCGCCGCAACTGGCTGGAAGAACATGGCAATGAAGTGGAAGCCGATGTCTGAGCTGCTTACGCCCAACGGCTTTGCAACTGGACCGGCGCGCGGCAAGCCGTGCGCGAGCGGCCTCCCCCGGCCCGACCCAATATGATCGACACAAGACACGATGACTGACCAGCAATCCCTGTTTGAAGCAGCGCCGGCCGGCGATGGTGAATCGCTGACGCTGGCGACGTTCGCCGAGCGCGCCTATCTCGATTACGCGATTTCGGTGGTCAAGGGCCGCGCCCTGCCCGATGTCTGCGATGGCCAGAAGCCGGTGCAGCGCCGCATCCTGTATGCCATGAATGAACTTGGCCTGGATGCTGCAGCCAAGCCACGCAAGTCGGCGGCCGTGGTCGGCGATGTGCTGGGCAAGCTGCACCCGCATGGCGACCAATCCGTCTACGATGCGCTGGTGCGCATGGCCCAGGATTTTTCACTGCGCTATCCGCTCATCGATGGCCAGGGCAATTTCGGTTCGCGCGACGGCGATGGCGCTGCCGCCATGCGTTATACCGAAGCGCGCCTGACGCCGATCGCGCGCCTGCTGCTGTCGGAAATCGACATGGGCACGGTCGAGTTCCAGCCCAATTACGATGGCTCGACCGAAGAGCCGCGGCTGTTGCCGGCGCGCTTGCCGATGGTGCTGTTGAACGGCGCATCCGGCATTGCAGTGGGCATGGCGACCGAAGTCCCGCCGCATAACCTGCACGAAGTCGCCAAGGCAGCGGTGGCACTGATCCGCGATCCGAAACTGACGCATGCGGAATTGATGGCCTTGCTGCCGGGACCGGATTATCCGGGCGGCGGCCAGATCATCACGCCCGCTTCAACCATCTCTGAAATCTATGAAAGCGGACGCGGCTCCTTGAAAGTCCGCGCGCGCTGGAAAATTGAAGACATGGCGCGCGGCCAGTGGCAACTGGTGGTGACGGAACTGCCGCCCGGCACGTCCTCGCAAAAGGTGCTGGAAGAAATCGAGGAAATCACCAATCCCAAGGTCAAGCTCGGCAAGAAAACCCTGTCGGCTGAACAGGTCAACCTGAAGCAAGTGATGCTGGCGGCGCTGGATACGGTGCGCGACGAATCCGGCCGGGAAGCGCCGGTGCGGCTGGTGTTCGAGCCCAAGACGCGCAACCAGGACCAGGTCGAATTCGCCAACATGTTGCTGGCCCACACGTCGCTGGAAACCAGCGCGCCCATCAACCTGGTGATGATCGGGCTCGATGGCCGGCCGCGCCAGAAGCCCTTGCTGTCGATCCTGCAAGACTGGATTGCCTTTCGCTTCGATACCGTCACGCGGCGTACCCGCTTCCGCATGCAGAAAGTGGATGAGCGCATCCATATCCTGGAAGGCCGGATTGCAGTCCTGCTCAATATCGATGAAGTGATCCGCATCATCCGCGAATCCGACGAGCCCAAGCCAGCCCTGGTGGCGGCGTTCAAGCTGTCGGACCGGCAGGCTGAAGACATACTGGAAATCCGGTTGCGCCAGCTGGCGCGGCTGGAGACGATCAAGGTGCAGCAGGAACTCGATGCGCTGCGCGGCGAACGCAACACGCTGCACGATCTGCTGGAATCGCCGGCGTCGATGAAGCGGCAAGTGATCAAGGAAATCGAAGCCGACGGCAAGCAGTTCGGCGACGCACGGCGCACGCTGATCGAAGCGGCAGAACGCGCCGTGGTCGAACAAAAGCTGGTGGACGAGCCCGTCACCGTGATCATTTCTGAAAAAGGCTGGTTGCGTGCCCGCGCCGGCCACGGCCATGACGCCGGGCAGTTCACATTCAAGGCGGGCGACGCCTTGTACCGCACCTTTGAATGCCGCACGGTCGACAATGTGCTGGCCTTCGGCTCCAACGGTCGCGCTTACACCGTGCCGGTTTCGGTGCTGCCGGGCGCACGCGGCGACGGCGTACCCGTCACCACGCTGCTCGACGTGGCGCCAGGCACGCAACTGATGCATTACTTCGCCGGTCCGGCGCAGACGCTGCTGCTCATTGCCAGCAGCGCCGGCTATGGCTTCATGACGCGCGCGGCCGACATGGCAAGCCGGCTGCGCGCTGGCAAATCCTTCCTCACCCTCGACGAGGGCGACCTGCCGCTGGCGCCGCGCGAAGTCGGGCCGCAAGCCAGCGCCATCGCCTGCCTGTCCGAACAGGGGCGGCTGCTGGTATTTGGGCTGGATGAAGTGCGCACCATGTCCGGCGGTGGCCGCGGCCTGATCCTGATGGAGCTGGAAAAAAAGGAAAAGCTGCTGGTGGCGCAGCCCATCACCCAGCGCGGCGTCCTGGTGTCGGGAATCGGGCGCGGCAGCAAGCCGCAGGAAGTAAGCCTGGGCGTCACCGCGCTGGCGCCGCATATCGGCAAGCGCGCGCGCAAGGGCCGCAAGCTGGATTCGAAGATCAAGGCAGCAACGCTGACCGCGCTGCAATGAGACAGATGACGGGCTGGGCTGTGTCGTGCACGACGCAGCCCGGCTTGTCCGGCTCAGGCGGTGACGTGCGAGCCGCGCATCGAGCCGCCGCTGCGGCGCAGGCGCAGCAGCAGGAAAACCGCGATGCAGAAGGTGATGAAGCTGAACGCCATGCCGTTCAGGAATGCTGCCTGGTAGGAGCCGGTGAGGTCAAAGATCTTGCCCGACATCCAGCCACCCAGCGCCATCCCGACCAGCGTGAAGGTCATCACCACGCCGACCCGGGCGCCGGCCTCGGCGGCTGGAAAATGTTCGCGGATCACAATCGCATAGGCCGGCACCAGCCCACCCTGGAACATGCCGAACATGGCGGAAATCACATACAGCGATGTCAAGCCATCGAAAGGCAGGAACAGCGCCATGGCCAGCGTCTGCAGCCCGGCATTGATCGCCAGCGTGCGCAAGCCGCCGATACGGTCCGACACCATGCCTGATATCAGGCGGCTCAGCACGCCGCAACCGAGCATCAGCGACAGCATTTCCGCGCCGCGGGCGGCGCCGTAACCGAGGTCGCCGCAATAGGCGACGATATGCACTTGCGGCATCGCCATCGCCACGCAGCAGCCGATGCCGGCAATCGACAGCAGCATCTGCGCGCGACCGGTGGACAGGTTGAAGGGCTTGCTGCCGGCGACGCTCTTGCCCTCCACCACCACCGGCGCGACTGGAATCGGCGGGCGCGTGCGCATCAACAGGCTCAGCAGCACCATCAGCAAGCCGCTGATCAAACCGAGTCCCATATAGGCATGGCGCCAGCCTATCGTTGCGATGTAATGCTGCAGGATCGGCGGCCAGACCACACCACCCATGTAGTTGCCGCTGGCGCAGACCGCGACGGCAATGCCGCGCCGCTTGACGAACCAGAGCGAGGTGTCGGCAATCAGCGGTGAAAATGAACTGGCGCAGCCGAGCAAGCCGATCAGGAATAGATGGGCGAGCGAGAACAGCATGATGTTGGGCGACATTGCGGCAAGCGTATAGCCGGCTGCCAGCGCCACGCCGCCGATCAGCAAGGGAATCATGACGCCGATGCGGTCGGTCATGCGGCCAAGCACAATGCCGCCGATGCCAAAGCCGATCATCAGCATCGTATAAGGCAGGGAGGCGTCGGCGCGGCTGATGCCGAAGTCGGCTTGCACCGCAGGCAGCACCACGGGCACCACATACATGCTGCCCGCGCCCAGCGTCATCAGGATCAGCGCGACAAACATGCGCGCTACGGCATAGGGAGAATCGGGGACGGCGGGACCGGCGAAGGGAT
This sequence comes from Paucimonas sp., assembly GCA_028292545.1. Taxonomy (GTDB): domain Bacteria; phylum Pseudomonadota; class Gammaproteobacteria; order Burkholderiales; family Burkholderiaceae_D; genus Lacisediminimonas. Next base: position 8,600 of record JAQGMC010000005.1, on the reverse strand, counting down.
TGCTGAAAAAACGGATGATCGTCTCCTGCGCGCCGGCGCGCTTGACGCCGCAGCGGCGGCGCCGGGTGGCATGTGGCCGGCACATTCTTTATTGTTGCGTCGGCTGTAACGGGGAGCCCGGACGCGTGCACTAGTATAGGGCGAATCGCGGCTGTCCGCTTCCAGCCTGGCCTCGCTTGTCGTATGCGGCCCGGGCGACGATGCGCCGCCGGTTCGGATACGCCGCTACACTGACTCGGCTACACTGCGCCCTCCATGACCCAACCGCATTCCCTCATCATCCAGGCTGGCCCGCGCGCCTGGAACTTGCTGCAACAAGACGGCTTGCGCGCCCAGGACGTGGCAGTGATACCGGCGGCTGCAGGTGGCCCCAAGGGCCTGGTGTTCCAGCACCTGGACCAGTGGCTGTTTGGCCACTGGCTGGCGCAAGCGCCGCGCGAACGCCTGCTGGTGGGCGCCTCGATTGGCGCCTGGCGCATGGCTGCAGCCTGCCATGCCGATCCGGTTGCCGCTTTTGCCCGGCTGTCGGCGCTGTATTGCGACGAACAACACTATCCAGCCAAGCCCTCGCCTGCCTTCGTCAGCGAAACCTGCCGCCGCATCTTGCGCGGCTTCGTCGGCGGGCATGAAGCTGAGGTCACCAGCCATCCCTGGCATCGGCTGCACATCATTGCCGCGCGCGGCGCGCGCATGCTGGCCGCGCCGCGCCGCGCCGCTTCGGTGGGCGCTGGCTTTGCGCTTGCGGCGCTGTCCAATGCGATCTCGCGCCGCTTGCTGGCGCGCCACCTGCAGCGCGTGGTCATACACGATCCGCGCGCAGCGGCAAGCTGGTTGCGCCAGGGCTTCGATGCCTTCGAAACCCATGCCGCGCCGCTCTTGGCTGACAACCTGCAGGCAGCCTTGCTGGCGTCCGGCACCCTGCCCTTCGTGATGGAACCGGTGCGCGAATTGCCGCATGCGCCGCCCGGCACCTACTGGGATGGCGGCCTGGTTGATTACCACCTGGCCCTGCCCTATAACCGGGCCACCGCGGGCCTGGTCCTGTATCCGCATTTCGGCCAGCACATCGTGCCCGGCTGGCTGGACAAGCAAATGCCCTGGCGCCGGGCCCATCGCCATACCGGACCCGGCTGGCTCGACAATGTACTGCTGGTGTCGCCCGCGCCGCACTTCCTGCGCAAGCTGCCGCGCCAGCGCCTGCCGGACCGGCGCGACTTCCCGCATTACGGCCTGGAGCATGCGCGGCGCATCAGCGACTGGCGCCTGGCCATTGCCGAAGGCGAGCGCCTGCGCGACGACCTGGCTGCCTTCATCGAAAAGCCCGACATGACGCTGGTGCAGCGCTTATACGCATAGCACTGGAAACGGCGCAGGCCGTTATGATGAGGCTTGCCAATTTTCCTTGCGGTGACAATAAATGATGACAATCAACCGACCTGAGGTTGTGGCCGAAGTGCAGGCTGCATTCGCGCGCTATGAACGCGCCCTCACCGGCAATGAGGTTGCGGTGCTGGATGAACTGTTCTGGAATTCAGCGCACACGCTGCGCTATGGCATTGCCGAAAACCTGTACGGCTATGAAGAGATCCAGGCTTTCCGCGCGAGCCGGCCGGCGCAGGGCCTTGCCAGGACGGTATTGAAAACCGTCATCACCACTTACGGCGACGATGTCGCTACGGCCAACATTGAATTCTCGCGCGCCGGCAATCCAAAGATTGGCCGCCAGTCGCAGACCTGGATCAAAATGACCGAAGGATGGCGCGTGGTCGCAGCCCATGTCAGCCTGATCGATCCTCCGCAGGCGAATTAAGACGGTAGCGGATGCGACAGACGCGGCTTTCATCAGCGGGCCGGCGCGGCTTGTTGATGGCTTAGGCAAGATATTTCTTGCCGCCCGGCCGCGACGACAAGCTTGCGAGTTGGTGACAACAGCAGGTAGCCTGCGCTATCTTTTTGTGGAGGAAATTGCATGATCCCGATCAGGGGCTTGGACCATATCGTATTGAGGGTGAAGGACCTGCCCGCGATGCTGCACTTCTATTGCGACGTGCTCGGTTGCACGCTGGAACGGCAGCGCGATGACCTCGGCCTGACGCAATTACGCGCGGGCGCAGCGCTGATTGACCTGGTGCCGGTGGATGGCAAGCTCGGCCGCGCCGGTGGCGCCGCACCCGGCCTTGAGGGCCGCAACCTGGACCACTTCTGTTTGTGGATCGATCCCTTCGACGAAGCGGAAATCCGGCGCCTGCTGGAAACAGCAGGCATTGCTGCGGGCCCGACTGAAACCCGCTTCGGTGCGCGCGGCGATGGTCCCTCGATCTACCTCCAGGATCCGGAAGGGAATACGCTGGAATTGAAGGGACCTGCGGCCGTGTTGAGCGAACAGTCGAACGCCGGCGACTGAGCATCGCGGCGCGATTGCCAAGGCCTGCGCAGCCTCAAATCTGCACACTCGGACAAGCAGTCACCATCCGTCACAATCAGGGCCTGATCCTTTTCCAGTCCGGGTCACGCCATGTCGATCGTCATCGTCGCCGTATTGCTATTGGGTTTGCTGGCGCTGTTGTTGGGGCTTGCAGGTTTCGCTTACTACCTGACTGCAGATCCACCCTTCGGCGAATGAACACCCGGCTAGGCCCGGCCTTGCAAGGCAGCGAGCAAGGCGCGCGCCGGCATACCCCTATTGCGCTGCGCCTCGGCCTGGCGTATCAGCGCCACCATGCGTTCGTTCGCTGGCGCAGCTCGTCCCAGCTGCGCAGCAAGCCGGACCACGGCGCCATTCAGGAAATCCACTTCGGTACGGCGCCCGGCCTGCAAATCTTCCCAAGTTGACGAGCGCGCGCTGGGATCGATACGCAGGCTTGCTGCCGCCACCCGTGTGAACAGGAAGTCGGGCAGGCGCAAGATGAACGGCATTACCCGCGGCGCAATGCGGGACGCCTTGGCGGGACAGATGCCCGCCGCTTGCAACACTTGCAGCGCTTCCGTCATCAGGGCAGCGGTGCAGAGGCGATAGCCACGCTGCGACAATTGCTCCCTGAGCGGCAGCCCCGACAGCGCATTGACGCCATTGTTCAGGTTCATCAGCAGCTTGCCCCACTGTAGCGCCAAAAAGTCGGTGCGCTGCTGCAGCGGCAGGTGGGCCGCCCGGAACAGGTCCAGCCAGGGTTCGAGTTGCGGCGACGACTCGACCAGCAGCTGGCCCTCTGTGCCGCGGTGAAAGCGCGCGTCCGCCGTTTGCACGACATTGAAAGGCACGATGCCGCCCAGCACCGGCTGCGTCAGGCTGGCGCGCAGCATCGCATCATTGCCCACGCCATTCTGGAAACTGATAACCAGCGCGTCCGGTGCTGCGTAGGTAGCGATGGCCGCCGCGGCGGCTGCGGTATCGGCGCTTTTGACTGTCACCAGGATCAAACGCGCGCCAGCAAGGGCGGCGGGATCTTGCTCGAAGCGCACGGCGGCTGGCAGCACTTGCAGCTTGCGCCCTTCATGGTCTGACAAGGCCAGGCCCGTCTGCCGGGTTTGTTGCTGCAGGCGAGCGCGGCCGACAAGCACCACATCGGCGCCGGCATGCAGCAGCGAGCCACCGATGAAACAGCCGACTGAGCCAGCGCCGAAGACTGCAATGGTGCCAGTTTCAGTACGCAATTTTCAGGCGCCGGTAAACGATGCCGAGCACGAACAGCGGACCGACCAGCAGGAAGCGCAAGTCTTCGAGGAAGGAAGGCTTCTTGCCTTCAATCTTGTGACCGATGAATTGACCGATCCAGGCCACAACGAAAACGGTGAGCGAAACCGGCACCACTGCGGCCGCTGGCATCCATTGCAGCACCAGCAGGAACAGCGCGCTCATTACCGCCATGCCCAGCGCCATCGGCAGTGACAGGTTGATGTAATACACCAGCGCCAGCGCCGCCACGGCGACCGCCACCCAGGGATGGAGCGCCCACAGCAAGCCGAGGATGGAAAACATGATAGCGGGTACGCAAATGCAATGGATCAGTTCATTCACGGGATTGCGGTGGCTTTCGGCATAGCGCTCAAGCAGGACATGCACGGCGCGGCTGGCACAGGCTTCCATCCTGGTCTCCTTTTCTTGTTGTCCGCTTCATGGACGTGAAAACGTGTTAACACGCTGAAAAACGGTGCTGCAGCTTGCGCGCCGGGTGGCCTGCCTGGAGTCTCACGCTGCGAATCACAGGCTGCAAATCGGCGCGGCCGGCATGCCACTAGCGTCCGCCAGTCACGTCCAGCAAGGCGCCGGTTACATACGACGCTTGCGGCGACAGTAGCCACAATATCGATTGCGCCACTTCCTCGGGCTGACCGCCGCGCTGCATCGGCACGCTATCCTTGACCCGTTCCACCCGGCCTGGCTCGCCGCCGGTGGCATGGATCTCGGTATAGATGACGCCGGGTCGCACCGCATTCACACGTATGCCTTCTGCCGCCACTTCCCGTGCCAGGCCGAGGGTGAAGGTATCGATCGCCGCCTTTGAGGCAGCATAGTCGACATATTCTCCTGGTGCGCCCAGGCGCGCCGCGACCGAAGACAGGTTGACGATGGCACCGCCCTGCCCGCCATGCCGGGTCGACATGCGCCGGATCGCTTCGCGCGCGCAAATGAAACTGCCGGTCACGTTGGTCGCGAAAATGCGTTGCAGTCGGGCCGCCGTCATTTGCTCCACCCGGGCTTGCAATTCCAGCACGCCGGCATTGTTCACCAGCGCATCAAGCCGGCCGAAGGCGCGTTCGACGCCTTCGAACAGCGCCACCACGTCCGCCTCGTTTGCCACATCGCACGGCAAGGCCGTCGCCTGGCCGCCGGCCTGCTTGATTTGCGCCACCACGGCATCTGCCGCGGCGCGCGCCTCGCGGTAGCTGATGCAAACGCGATAGCCTTGCGTAGCCGCCAGCAGCGCCGTTGCCGCGCCTATGCCGCGGCTGCCGCCGGTGACCAGCAAGACTTTGTCGCCCATCCCGCCTCCTGATGTTGTTCTTCGGGCGCACCGTTGCATGCGCAACGGACAATATAATCGATGTATGTCATTCACAGACGACAAGCTGCTGACTGGACTGGCGCCAGTCCTTGATGAGAAGGTGCGCATCCTGGTCCTGGGCAGCTTCCCCGGCGCTGCCTCGCTCAAGGCCGGCCAGTACTATGCCCATCCCCGCAACCAGTTCTGGCGCCTGCTGGGCGCGGTATTGGGTGAGGAACTGGCCGCCCTGCCGTATGAACAACGGCTGCAGCGCCTGCTGGCGCGCCAGGTCGGCCTGTGGGATGTGCTGGCTGCCTGCCAGCGCGAAGGCAGCCTGGATACGGCCATCCGCCGGCGCCAGGCAAATGATTTCACGCTCCTGCGCCAGCGCTGCCCGCGGCTGGCCAGGGTCGGGTTCAATGGCCAGGAAGCAGGCCGCCATGCCGGCTTGTTTGCGCAAGCCGGCTTCGACACTGTCATCCTGCCATCATCGTCGCCTGCGCATGCGGCGCTCGGATTCGAGCAGAAGCTTGCCTCATGGCGGGCGCTGGCCGGATAATGCCGCCTCCCCTCCCGCGCCGCGCCATGCTGATCAAACGAAAATCCATCGAGTACGAAGAAGCCCACCGTCCGGCCGGTCGCAAGCCGCGCAAGCCTGCAGAAGATGCGCCGGCCAAGGCAGCGCCCAAGTCGCGCAAACCCCGATATGCGCCCGTGACCCTGTCGGAAATGGATGGCGTGCGCTATCTGCATTTCGGTACCGAATGGGTGCAGGGCGCCATGCGAGTACGCAAGCCAGACTGGCTTGAACTCGAATACGCGCAACAGATGATGGCCTGGATGCTGTTCCTCGACACGCCGCGCCACATCGTGCAACTGGGCCTGGGGACGGCCGCGCTGACCAAGTTTTGCTACAAGCATTTTCCACAGTCGCGCGTGACCGCAGTCGAATTGAATCCGGCGGTGATCCGGGTTTGCGCGGACCGGTTCAAACTGCCGCCCGAGGACGAACGCTTGACAGTGCTGGAGATGGACGCCCTCGACTATATCGCCGCGGCCGCTGCAACGCCGGGCCAGGTCGATGTGCTGCAGATCGACCTGTATGACGCCTCGGCGCGCGGGCCGGTGCTCGATACGCCCGAGTTCTATGCCGAATGCGCCGCGGCGCTGGCGCCCGGCGGCATTGCCACCGTCAACCTGTTTGGCGACCACCCCAGCTTCAAGCGCAACCTGAAAGCGATGAAATACGCATTCGACACCGTGATTGCGCTGCCCGAAGTACATGACGGCAATGTCGTGGCGCTGGCTTTCAATGCGCGCCCGGTGCTGGACTATGCCCGGCTGTATGAAGAAGCGGCCGCCATCAAGGACAGCACGCGCCTGCCGGCGCGCAGTTGGGTCAACGGCATCAAAGCCTGGCAAGACCAGGGCCGCGCAGCGTGAGCCGGAGTGAGAGCCGATGAATGACGCCACCCGCAAGACGCTCGACATGCAGCAAGTGTTCCAATGGCTGCTGTCGGACAAAGTCATTGCAAAAACCGAAGCCAAGGCCATGTACGCCCAGGCCCAGGGCGTGTTGCGCAACGGCCCGGCGCGCATGCATCCGCTCACCGCAATTGCCCAGTGCAAGTTGCGCGGCGCCGAGCCGCCGCACCGGCTGCTGACGCTGGACTGGCTTTCCGAATGGCTGGCCGGGCGCGCCAAGCTGCCTTTCCTGCGCATCGACCCGCTCAAGATCGATTTCACCCGTGTTGCCGACGTGATGTCGGCCACCTATGCTGCGCGCTTCAACATCCTGCCGGTGGAGCTGAGCGCGACCGGACTGACGGTAGCCACGGCCGAGCCGCTTGACACCGAATGGGTGGCAGAGATCGCCAAAGTTTCGCGCCGCCCGGTGCAGCTCGTCATTGCCAATCCGGTCGAGATCGCCCAATACATTTCGCAATTCTTTTCGTTGGCGAAGTCGATACGCGACGCCAACCGCGCCAGCGGCCAGGACCTGTCGCTGCGCAATAATTTCGAGCAGCTGGTCGAACTCGGGCGCAGCAACAAGCAAGTCGATGCCAACGACCAGCACATCATCCATATCGTCGACTGGCTGTGGCAATACGCTTTCGAGCAGCGCGCCTCCGACATCCACCTCGAGCCCAAGCGCGATTTCTGCGCCGTGCGTTTTCGCATCGATGGCGTGCTGCACCAGGTCTACCAGGTGCCGGCGGTGGTGATGATTGCGATGACAGCCCGCATCAAGCTCCTGGGCCGGATGGATGTGATTGAAAAGCGCCGTCCCCAGGATGGCCGCATCAAGACCCGCACCAATGGTGGCCAGGAAGTGGAATTGCGCCTGTCAACCATGCCCACCGCATTTGGCGAAAAGCTGGTGATGCGTATCTTCGATCCCGACGTCGTGGTCAAGACATTGCCCGAACTGGGCTTCCCGCCCGATGATGCCGCCCGTTGGGATGCGTTGACCAACCGGCCGCATGGCATTGTGCTCGTAACCGGCCCCACCGGCTCTGGCAAAACCACCACGCTGTACACCACGCTCAAGGCGCTGGCCACGCCCGAGGTGAACATCTGCACCGTGGAAGACCCGATCGAAATGGTTGAATCGTCTTTCAACCAGATGCAGGTGCAGCCTGGCATCGACCTCTCGTTTGCTGATGGCGTGCGAGCGCTGATGCGGCAGGATCCCGACATCGTGATGATTGGCGAGATACGCGACATCGAGACCGCCGAGATGGCGATACAAGCCGCCCTGACAGGCCACCTGGTGCTATCCACGCTGCACACCAATGACGCGCCCTCGGCAGTCATGCGTCTTTTAGAACTGGGCGTACCGCACTACCTGCTGGAAGCCACGCTGATTGGCGTCATGGCGCAGCGCCTGGTACGCACGCTATGCCCGCATTGCAAGTTAGCCGATGGCGAGGTGCCCCCCGCGCTATGGGACAGCCTGGTGCAGGAATGGCCGATGGCCCGTCCCGCCACTGTGTATCGACCCTTGGGCTGTCCCGAGTGCCGCCAGACCGGCTATCGCGGCCGTACCGGGCTATATGAACTGCTCACCGTCACACAGAAATTTTCAGCCGAGATCCGTGCCGATGCGGATATCAAGAAGCTGCGCCAGCAAAGCATTGCCGACGGCATGAAACCGTTGCGCATCGCCGGCGCCGCGAAGATCGTGGAAGGCGTAACGACTTTGGAAGAAGTGTTGAAGGTAACGTCGGCATCAAGCTGACGTCCGCACGCATTCTGCTCGGCCGGGGCACCGGGGCCTGGGCGTCAAGCACTGTTGCGGCTTCGATGGCGCCGGTTCAAACCTGCCGTTAGGTGCCAACCCCATCCCCACACCCGCCCTCCCCTTGAAAGGGAGGGAGTTTTCAGGGGTCCTGCATAGTCAAGCGGAGCTTCGGTATCCCCTCCCTTTCAAGGGGAGGGTTAGGGTGGGGATGGGGTCATCGCGCGCATACATGGGCGTTAAGCACTGTTGCTGCTTGTATGGCGCCAGTTCAACCTACCGTTAGGTGCCAACCCCATCCCCACCCCCGCCCTCCCCTTGAAAGGGAGGGGGCTTTCAGGGACGCGAAATTCGGCGCTCTAGAAACGGTCGTACGA
>JAQGMC010000150.1 GCA_028292545.1 Paucimonas sp. | reverse complement strand
AAACTGCTCGCAAACCGGCATCTTGGGCGGACCCCGCGCCCAGACAATGGCCGGTTACGGCTGCGCCTGACACCACCTACGAGCTTGGCTCGGCCGGCGGTGGGCGGGGGGATTTCTCACCATCCTGCTAACCCTCCCCTTGAAAGGGAGGGGATACCGTAGCTCCGCTTGACTATGCAGGACCAATAAAGCTCCCTCCCTTTCAAGGGGAGGGCGGGGCCGGGGATGGGGTTGGCACCTAACGGTAGGGATGAACCAGCGCAATTAAAGCAGCCACATGGCTTGGCGCCCTTGCACCCATGCGTTGACCCCATCCCCACCCTAACCCTCCCCTTGAAAGGGAGGGGATACCGTAGTTTCGATGGTGTGCGGGGGACGTCCCGATGCCGGCGTGAGTTTTTAACATGCCCAGTCAGCATAATTCAGTTGTCCGCGCAACCCTGGCCGCCGGATACTGTCGGTAATTACAGCGTGAAAAAAGCGCTGCCCCGCCCTGCCGGGGCCACCTGGAGACAGACCCGCCATGATCGTAACCATCCCCGCCGCCGAGCGCGGCCCGCGCCTGCTTGAAGCTGGCTTGCCTGCAGACCAGGTCAACGATTACCTCCAGGCACTCGCGGCTTGCGACCAGCAATTCGGCGAGGGCAGCAGCGGCGGTGGCTACGATACCGATGCCGGCGTATTGGGCCAGGCTTGCCGCCAGGCGCTGGCGCTGGTGGCGCAGCTGCCCATCAAATCCACCCGCAACCCGGCGCAAAAACGCGCTGCCGAAGCGCTGCAACATCCCTGCTGGGATGCGCGCGTGCGTTTCTTCCGCCGTCATGTGCGCCAGATCTATTGCCATTTGACCGGCGACGGACGCAGCTCGCTGCGGGTCGACAGCCTGCTTTCGCAAGCCGCCAACCTGCTGCCCGCGATCCTGCCCAGCGATGCGGAACTGGAACAAGAGCGGCACCATACCCAAAAGGACAAGGACGGCCTGGAAATCTCACAAGGTCTGTTCGTCAGCGCCGTGCTGTCCAGGGAAGACATCGGCAGCCACCTGGCGCGCGCCATGCTGCGTCCGACGCAACAGGCGCTGGACCTGCTCGACGACTTCATCGCCACCGGCCGCGCCGACCTGGGCGTGGTGCGGGTGGAAGCCGCGAATGGCGTGGCTACGATCACGCTGCACAATGAGCGTTACCTGAATTCGGAAGACGACACCACGGTGCTGCCGCTGGAAGTGGCCATCGACCTGGCGCACTTGCATCCGGACGTGCGCATGGGCGTATTGCGCGGCAGCGTGGTCGATCATCCCAAATACAAAGGCCGGCGGATCTTTTGCTCCGGCATCAACCTGACCCGCATCTACCAGGGCCGGCAAAGCTATGTCTCGTTCCTTTACCGGAACATGAGCATGCATCCAAAAATCTATCGCGGCATCATTCCACATGAACAGCCCGACAGTGTCGATGCGCCGCTGAATGAACCGGAAAACACGCTGGAAAAAATGTGGCTGGCCGTGGTGGAAACTTTCGCCATCGGCGGCGGTTGCCAGTTGCTGCTGGTGGTTGACTATGTGATTGCTGAATCCGGTTCCTATTTCAGCCTGCCGGCGCGCAAGGAAGGCTTCTTGCCTGGCATGTCGAATATGCGCCTGCCGCGCTATGTTGGCGAGCGCCTGGCCAAGCAGGCGATCATGTTCGACAAGCGCTTCGATGCCGACAGCGCCGAAGGCTTGATGCTGGCCAACGAAGTCGTGCCCGCCGCACAGATCGATGAAGCGATTGCGCGCTGTGTCGATGCCGCAGTCGGTTCCGGCCTGGTCAGCGTGGGTGCAAACCGCAAGGCGATGCGCATCCAGACCGAGCCCTTCGAACGCTTCCGCGAATACCTGGCGACCTATGCGCGCGAGCAAGCCTTCTGCAGCCTGTCCGAGCAATTGATCGCCAACCTCGAACGCCACTGGAACGCCAAGGAGCGCAAGCTGTGAAGCCAATCGGTGGCAAGTGGCCGGGGGCATGCCGGTGCTGACGCTATCCTCCATGTTGCGCGCAACGGGCCAGGTGTTCGCGGCCCGTCCTGCCATACTCGATGCCGGCGGCGACGCCAGCGCCAACCTGAACTGGGCGCAATACCTGGCACGCATCCGCAAGACCGCAGGCATGTTGCGCGCAGCCGGCTTGCAACCGGGCCAGCGCTGCGCCACGCTGTGTCGCAATGCAGTCTTGCATGGCCAGTTGCTGAATGGCGCTTATTGGGCCGGGGTGGTGCCGGTGGTGCTGAACTTCCGCCTGTCACCGGCGGAAATCGCCGGCTTGCTGGACGACTGCGATTGCGAGCAACTCTTCATCGACAATGCCTTCGTCCACCTGCTTGACCAGCCGGCTTTTGCGCGCTGGCGCGAGCGGGCGATCCTGATGCCCATTGATGGCGAGGCTGGGTCCTACCCCCGCATCGACGACCTGATCGAAGCCGCGCCCGAGCTGGCGCAGCATGAAGCGCATGAAGACGATGACGCCATCATCCTTTATACCGGCGGCACCACTGGCCGCGGCAAGGGTGTGCGCCTGTCGCATCGAAACGTGATGATGAACGCGCTGCAATTGTCGCGCGTGATGAATCCCGACGAACACGATATTTACCTGCACGTATCGCCAATGTTCCACTCCACTGACTTGAAGGCGACGGTGGTGTCGATGTTTGGCGGCGGCCATGTGTACCACAAGGAATTTTCAGTCGATGCGGTATTGCGCGCCGTCGCGCAGCAGCGCGTCAGCATACTGAGCCTGGTGCCGACCATGATCGTGCGCGTCCTGCAGGAAGGCCAGCTTTCGCGTTACGACTTGTCTTCGCTGCGGCTGATCAGCTATGGCACCTCGCCCATTGGCGAAGGCACGCTGCGCGCGGCAATGGCGGCTTTCCCCGGCGTCGGTTTCCACCAATGCTATGGCTTGACCGAATGCTCGCCGCTGCTGGCGCTGCTGGATGCACCCGCGCACCGGCGCGCGCTGCAGGACAAGCCGGAATTGCTGCGTGCAACCGGCCGTCCGCTGCCTGGCGTGGATATGCGCTTCCTGGATGAAGATGGCCGGGAAGTGGCGCGTGGGGAGATTGGTGAAATCGTGGTGCGCGGACCGCAAGTCAGCAAGGGCTACTGGAACCGGCCGGAAGACAATGCCCAGGCATTTCGCGATGGCTGGTTCTACACCGGCGACGTCGGCCGCCTGGATGAAGAAGGCTACCTGTACGTGCTGGACCGCAAGAAAGAAATGGTGATCACCGGCGGCGAGAACGTCTACACCCGCGAAGTGGAAAATGTGTTGCACCAGCATCCCGGCGTGGCGGAAGTGGCGGTAGTGGGCGTACCTGATGAGAAATTCGGTGAAGCTTTGCTGGCGGCAATCGTGCTGCGGCCGGGCCAGCCGCAACCGGCGGATGCGGAATTGATCAGCTTCTGTCGTTCGCAGTTAGGCGGCTACAAGATTCCGCGCCGCTACATCTTCGTCGCGCAATTGCCGCGCACGACCATGGGCAAGGTGCAAAAGACGGCAATCGCGGACCTCTACGCAAATCGCGACAAGCCGGCCTGAAGCCGCCCTGCCCTGCATGATGCTGCCGGCTGCCGCAGGAACGGGCAGCCGGCATTGCCTTCCTAGTTGTCGATCTTCGCGCCGGAAGCCTCGACCACGCCTTTCCATTTCTTGCGATCGCTTTCTGCCAGCGTGCTCACTTCTTGCGGCGTGCTGGGCGTAGGCTCCAGGCTTTGCTCGCGCAGGCGGGCCGTGAACTCTGGATTCTTCAGCACCTTGTTCAGCGCCGTATTCATTTTGGCGATGGATTCCTTCGACTGCTTGCTTTGCGCCATCAGTGCAAACCATACCGTCGTTTTCAAGTCGGGATAACCGAGCTCATCCACGGTCGGCACATCCGGCAACTGGAACCAGCGCTTGCTGGTGGTCACCGCCAGCGGCCGTACTTTGCCGCCTTTGATTTGGGCGACGAGCTGCGGCATGTTGTCGGTGTTCAATTGCACTTCACCCGACACGACGGCTTGCATCGCCGGTCCATTGCCTTTGTACGGCACATGAACCATGTCCAGGCCGAGTGAAGTCTTGATCAGCTCATTGAGCAAATGGCCAGTGCTGCCTACGCCGGCGCTGCTATACGACACTTTGCCGGGATTGGCCTTGGTGTAGGCGACGAATTCCTTGAACGATTTCACCGGCAGCGACATCGGCACCACGATTGCGTTGGTCGTTTGCGCAACCAGGCCGACTGGCTGCAAGTCGTGCACCGGGTCATAGCCCAGCTTGTCCTTGAACAGGAACTGGTTGATCGAGATCTGCGACTGGGTCACCATCAGGAAGGTGTGGTCGTCGGGCGAACCCTTGGCAAAGGCAGCCGTGCCGAGCGTGCCGCCGGCGCCGCCCTTGTTTTCCACCACCACTTGCTGGCCGAGCTCATCAGACAGGTTGCGCGCAACCAGCCGCGTCGTGATATCGGTCGAACCGCCTGCCGCATAGGGCACCACGATCTTGACCGGCCGCGTCGGCCAGTTGGCTTGAGCATGGGCCAGGCCGGAAAGTGCAGTGGCGCAAGCCAGCGCGCAAGCAAGGCGCGCCAGTTTTGTTTTCGAGGACGAAGGGCATTTCATGGTGAGTCTCCTTTGTTTTACAAAGCTTGTTTTACACTTTTTTGCCGGCTTGCAAAAGGGTCGCGCGCGACCTGGCTTGCCGGTTTTTCCATAGGGCGAGTATGCAGCGCCACGTCCGATTGACCAAGCAAATTAAAGTCAGGCATGACCGAGAAAAACTCACGTGGGCGCAGGGTCGGGAAGGCGCGGCGCCATGCCGCCCGGCAGCTAATTGCACTCTGTGGCCCCGGCCGGAACGATGCCAATGCCCAGCCTGACTAAATATCACGCTCCATGATTATTAATCGATTGAGCGCACGGCCCGTGCTGCGGATACTTGCCACACTTGCGAAACCGGCGCCTTGCCGCGGCCGGCGCACGCCCGTTGAAGGAGAAACAGTGGAACGCAAACACAGCATGTGCCGCCAGCAGGCACACTGCAGCGCCGGCGACGGCATGGGGAAACCAATATGAAAGCCGCAGCTTTCGACTACATACGCGCCGACAACCTAGAGCACGCGCTCGACGTGCTGGCAGAACAGGGCGCCGACGCCAAGCTGATTGCCGGCGGCATGAGCCTGGTGCCGATGATGGCCATGCGCCTGGCGCGCCCGGCGCTGCTGGTTGACATCAACCGGCTGGACGAACTGAAGACGCAGCAGCGTGAAGATGGCTGCGTCGTGATGGGCGCGGCAACGCGCCAGCGCGATGTGGAGTTCGACACCGCCCTGCATGCGCTGTTGCCGCTGGTGCGCGATGGCTTGAAATGGGTTGGCCATGTGCAAACCCGTAACCGCGGCACGATCGGCGGCAGCCTGGTGCATGCCGACCCGTCGGCTGAAATGCCGCTGGCGGCGCTGGTGCTGGATGCGAAATTGCGCCTGCGCAGCAAAGCGGGCGAGCGCAGCTTGCCGGCATCGGAATTTTTCCTCGGCCCGATGTTTACCGATGTCGGCGAAACGGAATGCCTGGTCGCCATCGAATGGCCAGTCTGGTCCGGCCCCGGTGTATTTACGGCTTTCGAAGAAGTGGCGATGCGACATGGCGATTTCGCCATGGCCTCGGCCGCTTGCCAGTTACAGCTCGATGCCGATGGCACTTGCCAGCGCGCTGCCTTCGGACTGGGCGGCGTCGATGGCACGCCACTGGCTTTCCCGGACCTGGCGCAGAAACTGGTTGGTAAAAAAATCGACAGCAAGCTGGCCCAGGATATTGCCCACGCCGCCGCAAACAGCGCGTCGCCGGGTTCGGATATGCATGCGGATGGCGAATTCCGCCGTCACCTGGCACGCGTGCTGCTGTCGCGCATGCTGGTCCAGGCAGGCAGCGGCCAGCGCCTCGCGCAAGCCGCCTAAAAGGAGAACACCTTATGTCGAACAATCTCGTGCGCGTTGAACTGAAGGTCAATGGCGTCACCCAGGCCCGCATGGTCGAGCCCCGCACCACGCTGGTGGATTTCCTGCGCGACCACCTGCTTTTGACCGGCACACACGTCGGCTGCGAACATGGCATCTGCGGTGCTTGCTCGGTGCTGCTCAATGGCGATCCGGTGCGCTCCTGCTGCATGTTTGCAGTGCAGGCAGATGGCATGTCCGTCACGACAGTAGAAGGCCTGGCGCCGTCGCGCGGCCAGTTGTCGAAGATCCAGGATGCATTTTGCGAAAAGCATGCAATGCAATGCGGTTACTGCACGCCCGGCATGCTGATCGCCTGCCATGCGCTGGTCGAAAAAAACCCGCATCCGGACGAAGCACAGATTCGCGAAGCCATTGGCGGCAACCTGTGCCGCTGCACCGGTTACCAGCAGATCGTGGATGCGGTGAAACTTGCAACCGGCAGCGAGCAGAAAGAGGATGCGCATCATGGCTGACAAACTCGAGAACGGGGCCGCAAACGGAGCTACAAGCGCGGCCGACAACGGCGCCCCGAAATTCCGTTACATCGGCCGCCATCGGCGCGCAGTCGAGCACAAGCGCTTCGTCGTCGGCCAGGGTCGCTATGCGGCAGACATCCAGGTGCCTGGCCTGCTGCATGTGGCGATCGTCGCCAGCCCCTACGCCAGCGCGAAGATTGTGTCGATCGACACGTCGGCTGCGCTGGCCACGCCCGGCGTGCATGCGGTGCTGACCGGCGAAGAATTCCAGTCCAATACCGAGCCTTCGCTGCCCGGCGTGGATGCGGCAAGCGTCACCCGTTATTCGCTGGCGCGTGGCGTAGTGCGCTATGCCGGCGAATGGGTGGTGGCCGTCGTGGCCGAGTCGCGCGCGCTGGCCGAGGATGCCGCCGAGCTGATCGAAGTCGAATATGAGCAGACGCCACATGTGATCGATCCGGAATTCGCGCTCACCGATGCCGCGCCGCTGGTTCATCCTTCGCATGGCGCAAATGCGATCTTCCGCCGCACCTGGACCTGGGGCGGCGTGGATGAAGACTTCGCAGCCGCACAGCACAAGCTGTCTTACCGCGTGCGCTGGGCGCGCAGCTCCACCGTGCCGATCGAAACCTTTGGCGTGACGTGTTCGTGGAACGATTCGACCCAGATACTCGATGTCTGGGCCTCGATCCAGATGCCGAAATATCCGGACCAGATTGCCAAGTGCCTGCGCATGCCGGGCAACCATGTGCGTGTGCATTTCGACGTGGACGTAGGCGGCAGTTATGGCGTCAAGCGCGGTCTCAAGCATTCGGTGCTGGTGGGCTACCTGGCGCGCAAGCTGGGCCGCCCGGTGCGCTTCCTGGAAGACCGGCTGGAAAACATGCGCGGCGGTGACATGCAGGGTCCGGACCGGATCTTCGACGTCACGCTCGCTTTCAATGGCGATGGCGTGATCAAGTCGATGCGCATGCGCGCCATCGACGACATCGGCGCCTATTCCGGCCGCTCGCCGCTGCAACTGGGCAAGCCGGTGGGCGCCATCGTCGGCCCCTATCGCATCGGCAGCGTCGAGTACCAGGCGATATCGGTGCTGACCAACAAGACGCCGCAGGAAGCGGTGCGCGGCTTCGGCCAGGCGCCGACCAACTATGCGATTGAAACGGGCATCGACAAGGTGGCGCGCTACCTTGGCATGGACCGCATCGAACTGCGCCGCCGCAACCTGATCCGCAAGGATGAATTCCCTTACCTGATCCCAAGCGGCACCCATTACGATTCAGGCGATTACGAAACCGTGATGGGCAAGGCGATGGATGCCGCCCAGTTCGACGAATTGCTGAAGCAGCGCGATAGCTTGCGCGCACAGGGGCTTTTGGCCGGCATTGGCATTTCCACTTGCCTGGAACCGTCCGGCGGCAATTCCGCTTTCGAGCCGCTGTTCAATCCAAAGAATGGCACCACCACCTGGATGGATTCCTGCCTGGTGCGCATCGACCTGTCTGGCTCATTGACGGCGATGATGGGCACGTCCAGCTCCGGCCAGGCGCATGAAACGCTGGTCTCCACCGTGGTCGGCGAAATCATGCTGCGCGAGCCCGACAGCATCCGTGTGCTGCATGCCGATTCGCTCAATGCCCTGCCCTCCAACAGCCCGGTCGGCAGCCGCATGGCCATCATGCTCGGCGGCGCTGCCGCCGGCGCGGCCAAGATGCTGCGCGCCAAGCTGATGAAGATTGCGGCGCACAACCTGGGCGTGGCTGAAGATGCGGTCAGCTACGAAGAAAGCAATGTCGTGGTCACGGCCGACCCCACGCGCATGATGACCTGGGATGCGCTGGTTGAAATCGCGCATCGCTACTATCACAAGATGCCGCCTGGCATGGAGCCCGGCCTGCAGGAAAAATTCGTGTGGGAAGTGCCCACCGGCGGCAAGCTGCCCACCGAAGATGGCCGGGTCCAGATGTATCCCTGCCATTCCTTTGAGTCGCACATCGTCCTGGCCAGCATCGACCGCGACACTGGCAAGATGCAGATCCACCGCTATGTCTGCGGCCACGATTGCGGCGTGATGATCAGCCCGGACGTCGTGCATGGCATGACTTATGGCGGCATTGCCCACGGCCTGGGCGCGGCGATGATGGAAAAATTTGCATTCTCCGAAGAAGGCCAGCTTTTGTCCGGCACTTTCATGGATTACCTGCTGCCAAGCGCGGAAGAGGTGCCGTCGATTACCATAGTCGACCACTGCACGCCCTCGCCGCTGACCGAGTTCGGCCAGAAGGGCTCGGGCGAAGCAGGTTACCTGGGCGGCCCGGCAGCACTGGCAAGCGCGGTCAATGATGCCTTGGCGCCAAGCCAGGCATCGCTGGATGCTTTGCCAATGACGCCGCAGGCAATCTGGCGCGCGCTGGAAGCTGCACAAAACAATGAACAAGGAGAAAAAAAACATGCCTGACCTGATCGTCGATGTCCACGCCCACTACATTCCGCGCACGGCGCTGGAGCAGTTCGAAGCCAACAAGCACCTGTTCCCCTCGGTCAGCGTAACCAAATCGGAAGCCGGCATACGGATGGCTTTCGCCGGCGGCGAAATGACGCGCCCGGTTTCGCCCAAGCTGTCTGACCTCGACGACCGTCGCGCATGGATGGACAAGAATGGCATCGACCACCAGTTGATGGGTGGCTGGCTGGATAGCTTCGCCTATGAAATCCCGGCTGCCGAAGGCGCTGCCTGGAGCCGCTACCTGAACCAGCACATGCTGGAAGGCTTGAAGAATGAGCCGCGTTTCACGCCGCTGGCGACGGTGCCACTGCAAGACGGCAAGCTGGCAGCGGAAGTATTGGCCGAATCCTGGGAACAGGGCTTTGGCGGCGTGATGATCGGCACCCTGCCGCACGGCCTGTCGGGTGTGCTCGATTCACCCGACCTGGACCCGTTCTGGCAAAAGGCGGATGAACTGGGCGCGGCAGTTTTCCTGCACCCGATGTTTGTTTGCGGCGAACCACGCCTGGCCGATTACGACCTGGTGAATGCGCTGGGCCGCATTGCCGATACCTCGATCGCCGTGTCGCGCCTGCTGTATTCGGGCCATCTGCTGAAGTACACGAAATTGAAGCTGGTGCTGGCGCACGGCGGCGCAATGCTGCCTTTCGTGATGGGCCGCCTGCAGCGCAGCCACGCGATTTCGCATGGCAAATATGCGGACCCGAAGAAAGGTTTCGAAGCCCTGTATTTCGACAGCGTCGTGTTCGACCATGACGTGCTGGAATGGCTGCACCGCAAGTCAGGCGACGACCGCATCATGCTCGGCTCGGACATGCCCTTCCCGATCGGCGACCCGGAACCGCGCCGCATCATCGAGCAAGGCACCTACCTGGGCGACACGCAACGGCGTCAGATGCTGACCTCGACCGCGCAAAAGGTATTCCGCTTGCGCCCCGACCTGCAAGCTGCCAAGGGCGCCTGAGCGCCGGCCCGGTAGAAAACCCGAACGCATTCCACAAGGAGAAACAACATGATCTATGAACTGAAAAAATACGTGCCCAACGCCGGCAAATCGCAAGCCCTGAAAGATCGCTTTGAAAAAGTCACGCTGCCAATCTTTGCCCGCATCGGCATCAAGGTGGAGCACGTTTTCGAAAATCCAGCCGAGCCCGAAGCGCTGTACTACATGACCAGCTTTGCCAGCACTGAAGCGCGCGACGCGGCATGGAAAGCCTTTGGCGCGGATGCGGAATGGAAGGCAGCCAAGGCCGCCAGCGAAACCGATGGCCCGCTGCTCGGTTCGCAAAGTTCGACCGACCTGGCGCCAACCGCTTTCTCGCCCAAGCGATGAACGCGGCTACCGTCAGCAGCGTGCAGGGTCCGGCTGGCCGGATCGCGCTGCACAGTTGGGGACCAGCCACTGGGACGCCAGTGCTGATGGCGCATTCCATCATGGCGTCCAGCATGATGTGGGAACGCCAGGGCGCCCTGCTGGCGGCGCAGGGCATGCGCGCGATTGCAATCGATACGCGCGGCCACGGCCAGTCCGACGCTGGCAGCGCACCCTATTCGATGGACGACCTGGTGGCGGACACGGTTGCGGTAATGGATGCGCTCAAGATCGAGCGCGCGCATTACATCGGCCTGTCGCTGGGCGGCATGTCTGGCTTTGGCCTGGGCATTGCGCACGGCAAGCGCTTGCTCAGCATGATGCTGTGCGACGCCCGCGCCGATGCACCCGCGCCCTTCGCTGCCGTATGGGATGACCGTATTGCAACTGCCCGTAGCAGCGGCGCGGCGGCCCTGGCTGCGGCGACCTGCGAACGCTGGTTCGGCCGTGAATTCCTGGAACGCCACCCGGACGTCGCGGCGCGCTTCATCGAGACGATTGGCGCCACCTCGACCGAAGGTTTCATCGGCTGCGCGCAAGCGATACAGGGACTGAACTACCTGTCGGATGTGACCAAGATCGCAGTGCCGGTTACGCTGGTGGTGGGCGCAAAGGATGTGCCCTTGCCAGACGCGATGCGCGACTTGCAAAACCGCATACCGGGCGCCAGGCTGGAAGTCATTGCCGATGCGGGCCACCTGCCCAATATCGACCAGCCGGATGCATTCGACGCGGTCATGCTGCGCCATTTCGGCCTGGCAAGCGCCTAGCCTCATGTCCGCAGCAGCACAGAAAGGCAATCAGTAACACCCGCAACATGCAACACACACACAGTACCGGCAATACTCTTAGAATCAGTTGCAAGTGCCAGGCAAGACCCGAAGCAGAACGCAAACCAAAACCAATACCGACCAACCGGACATTCCACACGGAGACCTACCATGAATAAAATCGATACACGCCGCCGCGCACTCCTGTTGGCCGGCGCCGCCAGTGCCGCTATCGGCTTCCCGGGCATCGTTTCGGCCCAGGGTGGCAAGGTCAACCGGATCCTGGTCGGCTTCCCGCCGGGACAGGCAACCGACAGCGTCGCACGCCTGCTGGCAGACAAGCTGCGCACGGCCACTGGCGAAAACTACATCGTTGAAAACAAACCCGGCCAGGGCGGCAGCATCGCGCTTGGCGCGCTGGCCAAATCGCCGAATGATGGCTCGACCTGGATGCTGGCCCACATGTCGGCCGTGGCCGCCACGCCCCACCTCTACCGCAGCGTGCCCTATGACGCGCTGAAAGACTTCGACGCCGCTGGCCTGGTGGGCGACCTGCCTTTCATGGTCGTCTGCAATCCATCGCTGCCGATCAAGTCGATCAAGGACCTGGTCGAGTATGCAAAGGCCAACCCGGACAAGCTGACCAATGCCAGCTCCGGCAACGGCACCGTGTCGCACCTGGCGATGGAAGAATTCAAGCGCCGCGCCGGCGGCCTGAAGATCATCCACGTGCCGTACAAGGGCAGCTCGCAAGGCTTGACCGACGTCGTCGCCGGCAATGTGTCGTGCGCGCTGGAGACTGCAGCCTCGGTGTTGCCCTTCGTGCAGTCCGGCAAATTGCGGCTGCTCGCCGCCGGCACGCGCAAGCGCCTGGCCCCGCCGCTGGATGCGCCCACGCTGGCCGAACAAGGCTTTGGCGACTTCAATGCCGCAACCTGGTTGATGGCACTGTACCCGGCTGGCACGCCCAAGCCGGTGCTCAAGGCCACCTTCGACACCCTCGGCAAGATCGTGCGCGATCCGGAAGTCGATGCGCGCCTGGTGCAAATGGGCTTGCTGCCGCGCTTTTCAGCCAGCGTCGAAGAATCGCAGGCGTATCTGAAGAGCGAGTTCAAGTACTGGGGCGAAGTCGTCAAGCGCAGCGGCGTCAAGCTCGACACCTGAGTCCTGCGATGCGCTTGCGCCGGCGCGGCCGGCCGTCCGTCTTGCGGACGGCCGTTTTGCGCGTTTTCCCTGGTGAATGGCATAATGGGGCGCCGCGCCTGCCGGCTCCGCGCAGTGCTACTGGCATTCGATGAAGACCGGACGCCCCTTGCCAGCGGCACGCCGGTTATCCGATGCCAAAATGATCCGCAAACTGCCGCCGCTCAATGCCGTCCGCGCCTTCGAAGTGGCAGCCCGCCACGTCAGTTTCACGCGCGCGGCCGAAGAACTGAATGTCACCCACGGCGCCGTCAGCCGCCAGGTTGCGCTGCTCGAAGAGTGGCTGGGCAAGGAATTGTTCCGGCGCTCAGCTTCGCAACTGTCGCTCACTGAAGCCGGCCGCACCTATCTTTCCGAAGTCAGCGCCGTGCTCGACCGCCTCGCCGTCGCATCCATGTATGTGCGCGAGCAAGCCGGCCCCACCGCTTTCCATATCAACGCCCCACCGACCTTCACCATGCGTTGGCTGATTGCGCGCATGGCAGGCTTCCAGCGCAAGCATCCGGATGTTGAAATCCGCCTGACTACATCGCTTGCGCCCGTCAATTTCCAGGAACATGGCTATGACGTTGCCATCCGGGGCGCGCAGGCGCCGCTGGAAGGCTGCAGCTCGCTACCCTTCATGACCGAAATCATCGCGCCGGTTTGCCATGTCGACTTGCTGGGCGGCGCGCGCGCGCTGGAACCGGCCGACCTGGAACGCCAGGCGCTGATCAGCTATGCGACCGAACCCTATGCCTGGCGCGATTGGCTGGCCGAACTGGGCCATGAAGATTTGCGTCCCGCCAGCACCCTGCAATTCGAGCAAATGTTTTTTGCCTTGCAAGCTGCACAGGAAGGATTGGGCATCGTGCTGGTGCCGCTGTTCCTGGCCATCGACGACATCCTGGCCGGCAGGTTATGCGCGCCGTTTGGCTTGCAAGGCGCACGCAAGCGCAGCTATTACGCCAACTTCTCGACCAGTTCCGCCAGCTATCCCGTGGTGCGCGGCTTCTATGAATGGCTGATGCGCGAAGGCCACGACACCGAGCAATCCATTTTGAGCTGGGCCGAGTCGGCCGGCGCGCGCCTGGAATAAAGCGGCGCCGCTTGCCGCCGCAGCTGCGGGTAATCATTGCGCCTCATGCGGAAACATCGATCCACAGCATCCCGACAGGCCGTTCGAAAAAGCACGTGTGTCGGCAAAGAATATAGTCTATAGTCTTTCTTTGCAGCCTATCCGTGCCGCTTGCTTTCGCTTGCACCCTTCCCGAAGGGCCGAGCCTGGCGGCGGCGCCGGAGGGTAGCCAAACCGATCCAATTCCACCTCGAGCCGACAGCCATGCCCGACACCATTCCCAGCGCCCCGATCACGTGGCCAACCAAAGATTCTTCCCGCGTGCCTTTCCAGGTCTTCCTCGACCAGGATTTATATGAGCGCGAGCAGACCACGCTGTTTCGCGGCCCGATCTGGAATTTCGTCGGTATCGAAGTCGAAATCCCGAATGCCGGCGACTACAAGACCACCTACGTGGGCGACACGCCGGTCGTGGTCGTGCGCGACCAGGATGGCGCGATCAATTGCGTGGTGAACCGCTGCGCGCATCGCGGGGCAACGCTCTGCTTTGACTCCGGCGGCAACAAGGAAGACTTCACCTGCGCCTATCACAACTGGCGTTATGACCTGGCCGGCAACCTGAAGAGCGTCGCCTTCCAGCAGGGCGTGCGGCGCATCGGCGGCATGCCGCCCGACTTCGACATGTGCAAGCACAACCTGACCAAGCTGCGCGTGCAAACCATCTGCGGCATTATCTTCGCGACTTTTTCCGACGACACGCCGGACTTGCGCGACTGGCTTGGCCCGCGCATGGTGCATCACCTGGAGCGCACCTTCACCCGCCCGATCGAAATCCTGGGCACCAGTTCGCAAGTCTTGCACAGCAACTGGAAGCTCTATATCGAGAACGTGAAGGACTCATACCACGCCAGCCTGCTGCACACTTTCTTCACCACGTTCAAGCTGAACCGGCTGACGATGGAAGGCGGTGTGTTCACTGAAAACAATGGCGGCAACCATATCAGCTGGTCCAAGCGCGAGACTGACCGCGCCGAAGGCACGTCCTATGAAAAATCGGGCGAATTGCGCGCGATGAAGGATGACTTCACGCTGGCCGACCCGAGCTTGCTGAAAGTCTGGGGTGAATTCGACGATGGCATCACGCATGCAATCCAGGGCATCTTCCCGACCTTCGTGGTGCAGCAAGTGCAGAACTCGCTGGCCTTGCGCCTGCTGGTGCCGCGCGGCGTCAACAAGTCGGAATTGTTCTGGATCATGATCGGCTATCAGGACGATACGCCCGAGCAGCGCGACATGCGCCTGCGCCAGAGCAACCTGGTCGGCCCGGCCGGACTGGTATCGATGGAAGACGGCATCATTGGCGAACTGGTGCAGCGCGCGATCAAGCGCGACGCCGGCAAGAATGCGGTTCTTGAAATGGGCGGTCGCGAAGTCGAAGACCAGCAATCACGCGTGTCCGAGGCGGCGGTGCGCGGCTTCTGGCAAGCCTATCGTGCCGTGATGGGCCTGTGAGCCTCGGGAGAATACAAAAATGAACGACATGACCAAACCCCTGGCCGCCACCGCGAGCATCGATCCCGCCCTGTTGCAGCGCGTGGAGCAATTGCAGACCGAGTATGTGAACACGATCGATGAAGAGCGTTATCGCGACTTGCCCGATTTCTTTATCGAGAGCGGCAGTTACCGCATCATCTCGAAAGAAAACCACCAGCGCGGCCGCGCTTTCGGGCTGGTGTTTTGCGACAGCCGCGCGATGCTGCGCGACCGCATCGTCTCGATGCACAAGGCGAATATTTTCGAGCCCCACACCTATCGCCACATCACTGGCCGCAGCACCGTGACCCGCGGCGACGATGGCGTGCTGCAGGTGCGCACCAGCTTCATGGTGGCGCGCATCATGCATGACGGTGCGCAGGAATTGTTCAGCACCGGCGTCTATCTCGACCGCATGGTGGAAGAAGATGGCGCGCTGCGCTTTGCCGAGAAACTGGTGGTCACCGATTCCAGCCGGGTCGACGCCTTGCTGGTGATACCGCTCTGATTTGCGCTGGCGCGGCGAGCGCGCAAGCCGCATCTCGACCGCCGCCGCGCTATTGTTGATAATTGATGCTTACGTATCCGCTGTTTTATTTTTAACCGTAGCAAAGAGATCCTGGAGATTTGCATGGCCTGGCAGAAAGTTGCCCGTGAAGACGCGCTGGATACCGAGTATCCGACCCCGGTTTCGGTGGGCGAGAAGATGATCGCCTTGTACAAGGTAGAGGGACAGGTATTCGGCACCAGCAATGTGTGCACGCACCAGTTCGCGCTTTTGTCCGAAGGGTATATCGATGGCGATTGCATCGAGTGCCCTTTGCACCAGGCGCTGTTCCACATCCCGACCGGCAAATTGCAGTCCGGTCCGACCTGTGACGATTTGAAGACCTATCCGGTCAAGATTGAAAACGGCGACGTTTTCGTCGACTGCGATTGAGCTTGAATGCGCTTGTGGAGACTGCCAGCATGAATGCCCGCATCCCCTCCCCTGGCCTCGTGCGGGTCAAGCTGGCGCCGCAGATTGTCGAGCGCTTGCGGCAAGAGATCGTGACCGGCGTCTGGGCGCCGGGCGAGAGTTTGCCGGCCAATGTCTTGTCCGCCAAGTTCGGCACTTCCCACATTCCGATTCGCGAAGCCTTGCTGGTATTGGAGTCAGAGGGGTTTTTGCGGTTGGCGCCAAACCGGATGGCGATTGTCACGGAGCCTACGATAGCTGCTACCAGCGATAAGCTGGTTTTGTTGCGGACGCTTGAGGGGCTGGCGGCTGAATTGGCGTGTACGCAGGCGACGCCGGCCGGTATTGATGAGCTGCTGGGATTGCAGGGCGAGGTGGAGCGGCATTTCAATGCCGGGGATGTGGCGGGCTATCACTTGGCGAACCAGGTTTTCCACCGGCGGCTGGTGGAGATGTCGGGGAACCAGTCGCTGATGGATGTGCATCAGATGCTGACGCGGCATCTGGAATGGGCGAGGGTGAGGTCCGGGATCCGGACTGAATTGCTGTCCGGTGCGCTGGGGGAGCATCAGCGGATTATTGCTTGTATGCGGTCGCGGGATGGTGGGGGGGCTCGGCGGATGGCCGAGGAGCATTTTTTGGTGGTTAGTGAGGCGATTATTAAGGGTCTCAGGGAGACCCGGCCTGATTGATCTGGGCTTCTTGCCCGGATGGGGTGGTTGTTTTGGCGGGGCTGCCGGGCGCGTTGTGTGTTCGGGCTTGGCTGCCGGCTGGGTTTGGTTTGCTGCTTGCGTTGGTTGTCTGTTTTTATAAAGCTTATTTTCTTTTCTTTGGGTGAAGCCGGGAATTCGCCCCGGCGGGCGAGTAACTTTCTCTTGTCGCGACAAGAGAAAGTCACCAAAGAGAAGCGCTCTGGGCACAT
>JAQGMC010000136.1 GCA_028292545.1 Paucimonas sp. | reverse complement strand
AACCGGCGCCAAAGCAAATCTGCAAACGTGCGTTGACCCCATCCCCACCCTAACCCTCCCCTTGAAAGGGAGGGGATACCGAAGCTCCGCTTTACTATGCGGGACCCGGGAAAACTCCCTCCCTTTCAAGGGGAGGGCGGGGGTGGGGATGGGGTTACGGGAGGGAATACCGTAGCTGCGGTGGGCTATGCAGGCTAAGCCGCCGCGTCACACGCGGCGAAGCGCTCGAGATGAAAATTCAGGTCGCCAAACTCGGTTGCCATCACCGTCAGGCGACGGAATGCATGGCTCAGTTTCATTTCATCGGTCATGCCGATACCGCCGTGCATCTGCACCGACTCGTGCGCCACCAGGCGGCAAGCCTGGGCAATGCGAATCCGGGCGGCCGACACGACGCGCGCACGCTGCAACGCATCCTCTTCCGTATCGACCTTCACGCAAACCAGGCAAGCCATCGAGCGCGCCTGCTCGGCTGCGACCATCAGCTCGACCATGCGGTGCTGCAAGGCCTGGAAACTGCCCAGCGTCTTGCCGAATTGCTTGCGCGTTTTCAGGTAATCCAGGGTTTGCGCATTCACCCATTCGATGGTGCCGACCGCTTCGGCACAAACCAGCGCACTGGCGAAATCCAGGACTTCTTCAATCAGCGGCAACGCAGCGCCGGCTGTGCCGATCAGGGCATCGTCGTCGACTTGCGTCGCGCGGAATTCAATGTCGGCCGCGGGCCGGCCATCAAGGCCGCGCACGGGTTTGATGGACACGCCAGGCGCATCCGCTGCGACCAGGAACAGGCTGATGCCTTCCCGGTCCGTCACGGCGCCGGCACTGCGCGCGCTCACCACCAGCATGCCCGCTACCGATCCATGCAGCACCATGCATTTGGTGCCGTCCAGGCGCCATCCCTGCGCGCTGCGCGTGGCTGTCAAGGCCACGCTCTCGGCCCGGTAGCGTGACTGGCGCTCGGTCCAGGCAAAGGCCATGCGCAGTGCGCCAGCAGCGACATCGGGCAGCACGCGCGCCTTTTGCGCCGGCGTGCCGAAGCGGGCAATGAATTGCGCCGCAAGGCCGACGGTTGACAGGTAAGGCTCCAGCATCAGCCCAGCCCCGATCGCTTCCATCACCGGCATCAGGTCGACCGCGCCGCCGCCAAAGCCGCCGTATTCTTCATCGAAAGGCAAGGCCAGCACGCCCAGCTCGGCCAGCCCTTGCCAGACGCTGTCGCTGCAGCCCTGGGCCGAGGCAAGAATCTGCCGCCGCTTGTCGAAGCTGTACTCCTTGGCCGCGAAGCGCGTGATCGCATCGGCCAGCTGCTTCTGTTCGTCGCTGTATTCGAAATTCATGTCGTGGCAATCAGGTTGGATGGCGAGGCAGCACGGGCGCGTTCACAGGCCCAGGCTCGACTTGGCCAGTATCGTGCGCTGCACTTCATCCGAGCCGCCGTAAATCGTGACCTTGCGCATGTTCAGGTAACGCGAAGCGATGGCGGCCAGGAAAGCGTCTGCATCATGTTCAGGGTCGCCGTCCCCGCTCTGGTGCAGCGCGCGCTGCGCCAGTGGGCCTGCCACTTGCAGCATCAGTTCCGACAGGGCTTGCTGGATTGCCGTGCCCTTCAGTTTCAGCAGCGACACTTCCGGGCCCGGCGGCTGCCCGGTGCGCCGCATCTGGTCGAGGAAGCGCAGGTTGGTGATTTCCAGCGCCATCAGTTCCACCTCAACGTGGGTCAACTGGTCGCGAAAGCGCACATCCTCTATCAAGGGCCGGCCCAGGTCGGTGGTTTGCGCCGCCAGCTGCTTCAGGCGCGCCAGCTGGCGCTTGGATGGCGCGATGCGGCCCGAATTGAGGCGTTCGTAATTGAGCAGGAATTTCGCCACGGTCCAGCCGCGGCCTTCTTCATGCACCAGGTTTTCCACCGGCACGCGCACATTGTCGAGGAAGACTTCGTTGACCTCGTGACTGCCATCCATCAGGATCACCGGGCGCACCGTCACGCCGGGCGAGGTCATGTCGATGAGCAGGAACGAAATGCCTTCCTGCGGCTTGGCCGCGGCGGGATCGGTGCGCACCAGGCAAAACATCCAGTTGGCCCAGTGCGCCTGCGTGGTCCAGGCTTTCTGGCCATTGACGATGTAATGGTCGCCATCGCGCACGGCTCTGGTCTTGAGCGACGCCAGGTCGGAACCGGCGCCAGGCTCGGAATAGCCCTGGCACCAGAAATCCTCGCCGTAATAAATGCGCGGCAAAAAGCGCTGCTTCTGCGCCTGGGTGCCGTAACGGATCAGCACCGGCGCGCACATCAACAGGCTCAGCGCCGGCAAGGGTGGCGCGCCGGCATAGCCGCATTCTTCTTCAAAGATGAAGCGCTGCACCGGATTCCATCCGGTGCCGCCCCACTCCACCGGCCAGCTTGGCGCAACCCAGCCTTTTGCAGCCAGGATGCGGTGCCAGGCCATGTTTTCGTCTTTCGACAGGTGGGCATAGCGCGCCACCTTTTCCTTCAGCGCCAGCGGCAGGTTGGCTGCCAGCCAGGCGCGCACTTCGTCACGAAAGGCGATCTCTTCCGCGTTGTAATTCAGGTCCATGCATTTTTCCTCGCGCGCGCCGGGACCGGCTGGCCGTCCCGGCGCGCGACCGGCATTGCAACATCAACTGCAATCAAAGCGTGCGACTGCAACCAGAGCAAGCCACTGCAATCAGCTGCGGCTGGTATCGGGCTCGAAGCACGGATAGTTGATATCGTCCGACAGTTTTTCCCAGGTCACCTTGACCGGCATGTCGATCTTCACATCTTCTGCCTTGCAGTTGACGATGTTGCACAACATGCGCACGCCTTCCTCCA
>JAQGMC010000115.1 GCA_028292545.1 Paucimonas sp. | reverse complement strand
GCGGGTCATGCGTGCCAGCATCACGACCACCGGCATCGCCGGCACGGCGGCCCACATACATAGCGGCGCACCGGGCGTGGCAGGGCCGATTGTGATTGGCATGACGGAAACCTCTGCCGGAAGCGGCGTCTGGGCAGTCGAAGAGACGCTGACGCAAGCGCAGGTGGATACCCTGAACGCAGGAAATTACTATTTCAATGTGCACACAGCCGCCTTGCCCCAGGGTGAGATCCGCGGCCAGATCCTCACGCGTCCGAGCGCAGCTGCAGCTGGCACGACAGCAGCGGGCACCGGCACCGCGACCACTGGCACCGGCACGACTGGCACAACCGGCACGACTAGCACTACCGGTACGACAGGCACCACCGGTACGACGGGCACCACCGGCACGGGCACCACTGGTACTGGAACCACCGGCACTGGAACCACGGGCACAACGGGCACCACCGGCACCGCGACGACGGGCACGGGCACCACGGGCACTGGCACCACGGGTACTGGTACCACAGGCACCGGCACCACAGGTACGGGCACTGCAACCCCGAGCGCAAGCGGGACCTCGACTGCGCTGGCTAACAAAGCCTTCTTCATCACGGTCCTGAATACAACGGGTGCAACGCCAGCCGCCAGCCCGACTTCCACGGGCACTACGACCGGCACCACGGGTACGACGGGCACTACCGGTACGACAGGCACCACGGGTACGACCGGCACGACCACCGGAGCCGGTTCGACTGGCGCAACTGCAACCGGTGCGACAGGCGCTACCACGACTGGCACCGGCACGGCTGGAACCGGAACGACGGGCGCAACCTCCACGGGAACGGGCGGCAGCCCCACGGGTACGGGCACGACCGGCACTGGCACGACTGGAACCGGCACGACTGGCACGACTGCGACGGCCACTGCCACTGGCGCACCCAGTGTCGTGACGGCGATTGCCGTATCGGTGGTGGACACGACCACGCTGCAGATCCGCTCCTCGATCACCAGCATCGGCGTGAATGCCACGGCAGCCAATGTCCGCCAGGGCGCGGTAGCCACTGCGTCTGTGACCGATACTGTGATCTTCCCGTATGCACAGGCTTCGACCAATGGACTCTGGACGCTGAGCTCGAACCTGACCGCACCCGGCCTGACCGCTATGACCGGCGGCAATTTCTACTATGAGCTGGTGGCTCCGGCCTTTAGCGGCGGCTCTGCCCGTGGCCAGATCACGCCGACCACCATCACGACCTTCGGCGCGTCGTCAACCGCGGCCACCGGCACGGGTACGACTGGCACCGGCACCGCGACCACTGGCACCGGCACGACTGGCACCGGCACGACTGGCACTGGCACGACTGGCACTGGCACTACTGGCACTGGCACGACTGGTACCGGTACGACTGGCACTGGCACGACTGGTACCGGTACGACTGGCACTGGTACGACTGGCACTGGTACGACTGGCACTGGCACAACTGGTACGGGCACAACCGGCACCACGACTACCGGAACCGGCACGACTGGTACCGGTACAACCGGGACGACCGGCGCCGGCGCAACCGGTACCACACCGACTGGCACCACCACTGGCACCACGACTGGCGCTGCAACCGTGTAATCGACAAACTTTCAGTCGATACGAACCAAGCCGGGGGCCAGAAATGGTCCCCGGCTTTTTTGTGTATTGCTATCGAGGTCCTGGACAGTCCATCGAAGCTACGGTATCCGCCCTTCCAAGCGAAGCGTCAGGGCCGCGATGGCGTCAACACCGTAGGCAGCGCACCCGGCAATGTCCCCGGAAAGTCGAGCGTGTAATGCAAGCCGCGGCTTTCATGCCGCACCAGCGCACAGTCGACGATGAGGGACGCCACCTGCACCAGATTGCGCAGTTCCACCAGGTCACGCGTGATGCGAAAGCGCCGGTAGTATTCATCGATCTCGGCTTGCAGCATCTGGATGCGATTGCGCGCGCGCTGCAAACGCCGCGTCGTGCGCACGATGCCCACGTAATTCCACATCGCACGCCGCAATTCATCCCAGTTGTGGGCAATGACGACTTCTTCATCGGCATCGGTCACGCGGCTCTCATCCCACAAGGGCAGGGCGGCAGCGGCTTGCGCCGGCTGGCTTGCAATATGGGCTGCCGCGGCGCGGCCCAGCACCAGGCATTCGAGCAGGGAATTGCTGGCCAGGCGGTTGGCGCCATGCAAGCCGGTGTACGCCGTCTCGCCAACCGCATACAAGCCTGCCAGGTCGGTGCGCCCGTGCATGTCGGTGACGACGCCGCCGCAGGTGTAATGGGCCGCCGGCACCACCGGTATCGCCTGTTTCGTGATGTCGATGCCGAACTCGCGGCAGCGCGCCAGGATCGTCGGGAAATGCGATTCCAGGAATGCCGGGCTCTGGTGCCGGATATCGAGCTCGACATGATCGAGCCCGCGCTTTTTCATTTCGAAATCGATGGCGCGCGCAACGATGTCGCGCGGCGCCAGTTCAGCGCGCGCATCATGGCGCAGCATGAAACGCTCACCAGCGGCGCTGCCTGCTGCGGCCGGCAATTTCAGCAAGCCGCCTTCGCCACGCACTGCCTCGCTGATCAGGAAGGATTTTGCATACGGGTGGTAAAGGCAGGTTGGATGGAACTGGATGAATTCCATATTGGCTACCCGGCAACCGGCGCGCCATGCCATCGCCATGCCATCGCCGGTGGCGGTATCCGGGTTGGTGGTGTACAGGTAAACCTTGCCCGCGCCGCCGGTGGCCAGTACGGTCGCCGCAGCTGCAACCGTCAAAACCCGGCCGCTGCGTATGTCTTGCATGTACAGGCCCAGGCAATTCGGCGGCCCGGCAATCCCGGCGCGCGCAGATGTGATGAGGTCGATCGCAATATGGTCTTCAAATACCGTGATGTTCGGGTGCGCGCTGACCGATTGCGCCAGCGTCGCCTGCACCGCTTGCCCGGTCGCATCGGCGGCATGGATGATGCGACGCTGGCTATGCCCGCCTTCGCGCGTCAAGTGGAAGCCGCGTTCGGCGGCTGCATCGGGCGTGAAGGGCACGCCCAGGCCGACCAGCCACTCGATTGCTGCCGTGCTGCCTTCAATGATGCGGCGGGCGGCAATCGCATCGCACAAGCCTGCGCCGGCATCGAGCGTGTCATGCAGATGTGCATCGATACTGTCGCCAGAGTCGAGTACGGCGGCAATGCCACCCTGGGCCCAGGCGCTTGCGCCTTCCATCATTGTTCGCTTGGCGATCAATGCGACCCTATGTGTTTGCGCCAATTGCAAAGCCACGGTCATGCCAGCCAATCCGGTGCCTATGATGGCGACATCGAACTGCAGAAAATCATTATGATGAGCGCTCGCCATACCGGTCCCGTTTTGCGGAATGCAAGAAGCGGGGAATTATAAGACTGGACCGGTGGCCAGGATCGTCGCCGCAGTCAGCGACCAGCGATTTTCTACAGCGCTGCACACAGGCAAGGGACATTGATGAAGAGATTCAAGCGCGGGCTGATTGCCGCAGGATGGTTATTGCTGGTGCTGTTGCTGCTGGCCGCGGGCGCCATGCTTTGGTATCGCAGCGCCAGCCTGCCGCAGGTGCAGGGCAAGCTGCATGTGCCGGGGCTGCGCCAGGCCGTCGATGTGGTGCGCGACGCCGAAGGCGTGCCCCACATCTATGCTGGCAATACGCGCGATGCCTGGTTTTCGCTGGGCTATGTGCATGCGCAAGACCGCTTGTGGCAGATGGAAATGAATCGCCGCATTGCCGCCGGCCGGGTGGCTGAAATCCTGGGTCCGAATGCGCTGCCCACAGACCGCTTCCTGCGCACGCTGGGCATCCGGCGCAATGCGCAACAGATCTGGAGCGGCCTTGCGCCCGATACCCAGGCTGTGCTGACCGCTTATGCCGATGGCGTGAATGCCTGGCTGTCGCACAACGGCGGTCCCTTGCCGCCGGAATTCCTGCTGACCGGCGCGCCGCGGCCCGAACCCTGGCAGCCCGCGGATTCAATAGCCTGGCAAACTATGATGGCATGGGACCTGGCTGCAAACTGGACCCAGGAAATCTTGCGCATGCGGCTGGCGCAGCGCCTGACGCTGGCGCAAGTGAATGCCTTCCTGCCGCCTTATCCGGGCGACGCCGTGCTGCCCACGCGCGACTACACCGCCTTGTACCGTGACCTGCACGCCAGCGCGGCGCAACTGCAAGAGCTGGCGCAGCTGGCGCCGCC
Organism: Paucimonas sp.; assembly: GCA_028292545.1. Classification (GTDB taxonomy): domain Bacteria; phylum Pseudomonadota; class Gammaproteobacteria; order Burkholderiales; family Burkholderiaceae_D; genus Lacisediminimonas. Next base: position 12,841 of record JAQGMC010000115.1, on the reverse strand, counting down.
TTCGGGCATTGAAGGCGTGGGATCGAATAATTGGGTCGTCAATGGCAGCCATACCGTATCGGGCAAACCCTTGCTGGCCAACGACCCGCACCTCGGCCTGAATGCGCCGGCGCTATGGTATTTCGCGCACCTGTCGGCGCCCGGCCTCGACACTATCGGCGCCACGCTGCCCGGCATGCCGGGCGTGGTCCTGGGCCGCAACAAACGTATCGCCTGGGGCTTTACCAATACGGCTTCCGACGTGCAGGACTTGTTCGTCGAACGCGTCAATCCAGCCAACCCGGCCCAGTACCAGACGCCTGAAGGCTGGCAAGCTTTCCGCACGCGGCAAGAGACGATCAAGGTCAAGGGCCAGCCCGACGTCAGCATGCTGGTGCGCGAGACGCGCCACGGCCCGGTCATTACCGGCGCCTTGCCGCTGCTGGAAAAAACCCGGCTCGATGGCGAGCGTAATGTGGTCGCGTTTTCCTGGACTGCGCTGCGGTCGGACGACAGGACGATACAGGGCGGCATACGCATGGGCAGCGCCGCCAACTGGGAACAGTTCGTGGCGGCGGCGCGTGACTTCCATTCGCCGCAGCAAAACATGGTGTATGCCGACGTGGAGGGCAATATCGGTTTCATCGCGCCTGGCAGGGTGCCGCTGCGCAAGCCGGAAAACGACTTGCACGGCCTGGCGCCTGCGCCTGGCTGGGATGCGCGCTACGACTGGAATGGCTTCATTGCCTTCGAAGACCTGCCGCGCAGCTACAACCCGCCTTCGGGCAAGATTGCCACTGCCAATGAAAAAATCGTCGGCCCCGGGTATCCGCATTTCCTGACCAGCGAGTGGAGCCTGCCGTATCGCGCCCAGCGCATCGCCAGCCTGCTCGATGCGCGGCCCCGGCACGACCTGGCCAGCTTTGCGCAAATGCAGCGCGATGTGCTGTCGCTGGCTGCGCAGGAATTGCTGCCGCTGGCACTGAAGACGACGCCTGCGGATGGCGCCAGCCGCGCCGCGCTCGACTTGCTGGCCAACTGGAAGGGCGACATGGATGCAGCCCGGCCGGAAGGCTTGATCTTCAATGCCTGGATGCGCGAACTGGCGCGCCGCATGTTCGAGGATGAATTGGGCGAAACGCTGATGCAAGACTATTTCGAGCAGCGCAATGTGCATGCGCCGATGGTGCAAGCGCTGGTGGGCGCCAATGGCCAGTCGGCCTGGTGCCGCGACACGCGGCCCACCGCGCCACCAACCGATTGCGCGCGCCTGCTGTCGCTGTCACTGCAAGCCAGCCTGGCGCGCCTGCAAACGCAATACGGCAATGACATGCGCGACTGGCGCTGGGGCGAAGCCCATGTGTCGCGTGCCGAGCACCGGCCCTTCAGCCGCGTAGCGGCGCTGGCGCCGCTGTTCGAATTGCGCGCGCCTTCGCCGGGTGACACTTACACCATCAATGTCGGCCGCTACAGCATGCGCGATGCGGCCCGTCCCTTTGACAACCGGCATGCAGCCAGCCTGCGCGCGTTGTATGACCTGGGGCAACCGGAGAATTCGCTTTACATCCAGTCCACCGGACAATCCGGCAACCTGCTCTCGCCGCTATACCGCAATTTCCTGCAACGCTGGGTGACGGTGGATTACCTGCCCATGCGCATGCAGCGCAGCGCAGTGGAGCAGGGCAGCCTTGGCACCTTGAAGATGCAGCCTTGATGGATCGGGCAGGCCGGCCAGGGCAAACGCCTGCGAACGCCGGCCCGCCGTCTGGCGCCGGCGGCAAGCAGGCCGCTCACGCCGGGCGGCCCGTCAGCCGGATGCTGCGCTAGCGGTTCACCCCTGCGGTTCACCCCTTGTTGCTGTCTGCGCCCGTGCCTGGCGCATTGGTTGGCGCGGCTGCCGATGCCGAATTGGGCTCTTCGAACAGCTTGCGCCGGACGCTGTCAAGTTGCTGCAGTTCCGGCGGCTGGCGCCGGCCTGGGTGCAGGCCTTGGTGCGGGGTGACGACCAGGCGCTGGGGCACCCGCTGCGCCGGCAGGGGGCGCACCGGCTGCAATCGCGCCTGAAACTCTGTCAGGGCCGTGCGCAACGCCTGGTGGACCGGGGTTTTCAGGGCTGCGGCGCCGCCCGGCAGGGCGTCGAACAGCATCTGTTTGACTTCGGCGAACGCCGTCTGGCGCTGGGCCAGCGGCTTTTGCAGGACGGCCCCAAAGCGCTGCGAAAGCTCGCGCGCCTTGCGGTCTTCCAGCCCTGTTTGCGTGACGAGTGTGCGACGCAACTTGGTCCAGGCGTCGAACTCAACTGACTTTCCAGCCACGGCGCCGGCCGGCATAGACGCAGTGCGCTTGCGGCTCACCACGTCGATTGACGCGGCGCCCGGCGCGGCGACCCAGCCGAAAAGCGCACCTGGCGTGGCCCGGTGAGCGCTGAAGGCTGCGAGCGCTGCATCCAGCCCGGCATGCGCGGGACGGGCCGTGCCCAGCGCCGCGTCGATATGGCGCCGTAGTTTGCGGTCCATGTCTTTGAGCAAGCCGGGGTTGGGAATGGCGCCATCAAGCTGCAGCGTGATGTCGAACACCAGTTGCTTGATGGCGGTGGTATGCAAGGCGCTGGTCTCCATGATGGCTGAACGCAGCGTGCGCCAGGCCGGCGGCAGCGACTGCGGATCCTGCTCACCCCACACGGTGCCGGTCACGGGCGAAGCCGGGCCGGCGGCATTGAGGGGGCTGGCAGGCAGCGCCTGCGCCCCCAGGGGGATGTCCCTGCTCGACAACAGGGGAGCCTGGTCGATTTCACTGCCCATGTGGGCGAGCTTGGCCAGGATCGCTGCCCGCTCCGGCGCGGGCAAGGCCGTGCTGGCTTCCACCTGGCGCGCGAGGGCAGCGACGCTCTGCTGGTTGCGCGCATGGGCCGGCATGATCGTCATCATCAATTCCAGGTTGCGCAGTGCATTCCGGACCACCGGGTCGTTGATCAATGCCGGTTGGCGGCATATGGCCGCCTTCGCCGTATTCCAGGCGCTGCGCCAGGCGCTCACTTCCTGGCGCCGCTCACTCTTCATGCGCGGCGGGGACGACACCGTGCGTACATGGGTCTTGCCGCTTTTCGGGGATGCGGCTGTCGCCCCGGTGCTCGCCAGCGAATTTCCTGTGGCGGCGGGAGTCGTGGTGCTGAAGGTCGTGCTTGCGTTGAGGCTGGTGGTGTTGTTCACGCTAGTTCCTGTAGTGGTAAGCCAGTTTAGTAAGCCGGTATCGAGGCGCCTTGCTGCCGCGTGCGCTGGAAAAAAACGCGGCGCGCCGCAGGCCTTGCGTTTGATCGGATGAAGACAAACGACAAGGCTTCGGTAACGCTGGCTTGGTCAGGCGCCTGATCTATTAATCAGCTTCTTCTGGCCGTGCGATTAGCTGGCGTAACGCCGGTAAGCGAATGTGTGTGGTGTGTCGTGGAAGGTGGAGCCGGTTGCGGCGCGCGATAGAAATCATTACGTGCGACAGACGCAATAGACAGGCGCAATAAAAAACACCCTGCAGCGCAAGGCATGCAGGGTGTTCGGTCAAGCGTAGGACTGTAACGCCCGCAGGCTGGTGGTCGATCAGCAGGAGCGCATTGCGCGCCCCTGCTTGCGACTATCGCTCGGTTGCGTAGATATCGTTGTCCTTGGTTTCACGGACGAACAGCAGGCCGATGACGAAGGTCGCCAAGGCAATCACGATCGGATACCACAGGCCGTAATAAATATCGCCCTTGTAAGCAACCAGCGCGAAAGCCGTGGTTGGCAGCAAGCCGCCAAACCAGCCGTTACCGATGTGGTAGGGGAGGGACATCGACGTGTAGCGGATACGGGTCGGGAACATTTCGACCAGCATTGCCGCAATCGGGCCGTAGACCATGGTGACGTAGATGACCAGGATCACCAGCAACAGCAAGACCATGCCCTTGTTCAGCTCGGCCGGATCAGCCTTGGCCGGATAACCGGCGGCCTTGATGGCATCGCTCATCTCCTTTCTGAAGGCCTTGTCGCGTGCATCTGCTTCAGCCTTGGGCAGGCTGCTCAGGTCATGCGCTTGTATGACCTTGTCGCCAATCTTCACCTTGGCAGGCTGGCCAGCAGGGCCGGCTTCGCTGGTGTAACCGACAGACGCCTGGGCCAGCACCGTGCGGGCGATGTCGCAGGACGTGGTGAACTTCTTGGTGCCGGTCGGGTTGAACAGGAACTGGCACTGGCTCGGGTCGGCGATGACGGTGACCGGCGCCGATTTCAATGCAGCCTCCAGCTTCGGATTGGCATAGTGGGTCAGCGCCTGGAAGATCGGGAAGTAAGTCAGCGCCGCGATCAGGCAACCACCGAGAATGATTGGCTTACGGCCGATCCTGTCGGACAGCGAACCGAACACGATGAAGAAAGGCGTACCGATCACCAGTGATGCAGCGATCAGCAGGTTGGCGGTCGAACCATCCACCTTCAGCGTCTGCGTCAGGAAGAACAGCGCATAGAACTGGCCGGTGTACCAGACGACTGCCTGGCCGGCGGTCAGGCCGATCAGCGCCAGGATCACGATTTTCAGGTTTTTCCACTCGCCGAAAGCTTCGGACAGCGGTGCCTTGGAGGTCTTGCCTTCGGCTTTCATCTTCGCGAAAGCCGGCGACTCGCTCATCGACAAGCGGATCCAGACCGATACAGCCAGCAGGAAGATGGACAGCAAGAATGGAATGCGCCAGCCCCAATCAGCAAAGGCGGTTTCGCCGATTGCAGTACGGGTTGCCAGGATCACCATCAGCGACAGGAACAGGCCCAGGGTCGCGGTAGTCTGGATCCAGGCCGTGAAAGCGCCGCGCTTGTCGTTCGGTGCATGCTCGGCCACATAGGTCGCCGCACCGCCGTACTCGCCGCCGAGCGCCAGGCCTTGCAAGATGCGCAGGGTGATCAGGATCACAGGCGCTGCAATGCCGATCGAAGCATAGGTTGGCAACAGGCCGACGATGAAGGTAGAAGCACCCATGATGACGATGGTCACCAGGAAGGTGTATTTACGACCGATCATGTCGCCCAGGCGGCCGAACACCAGTGCGCCGAACGGACGAACGATAAAGCCGGCTGCAAAGGCCAGCAGTGCAAAAATGAACGCGGTGTTGGGGTCGGTGCCGGCGAAGAACTGCTTTGCGATAATCGCTGCAAGCGAGCCGTACAGGTAAAAGTCATACCATTCGAACACGGTACCAAGCGAAGATGCGAAGATAACCTTCCGCTCTTCAGCTGTGATGCCGCGAGACGCGGTCTGGACTGTGGCCATGCTGTCTCCTGATTTAATTAATAGAGTGTGGAAGCTCGCTCGGTTGCCCGGAGCTTGACGCAGTGTAGGCATGCAAACTTACGGCTAACTTGCTCCAAACTTACAGAAACTTACAGCGCCTGCCTTGCGCTGGAACCAGTCGGCGCGCGGCGGCCATCTCGGGTCGGCAGCGCCGGACAGTGCGGGCAGGCAAACAGGGGGGCGGCGGACCACGGCCCAAAGGGGCGCGGACCGCTTCCAAGTGAGCAGTTCGTTTTCCGAACGACCGTACTAATATGCTATTCTGGCGCGCAGTGAATTCCCCCACACCGGCTGCAAAGCCCGCGACTACAGGAGACCCCCATGACCGACGCCGTCATCGTATCCACCGCCCGCACCGGACTTGCCAAGTCCTGGAAAGGCGCTTTCAACATGACCCACGGCGCCACTCTCGGCGGCCATGTGCTGAAAGCCGCAATCGAGCGCGCCGGCCTGCAGCCGGGCGAGGTTGAAGACGTGCTGGTTGGCTGTGCCACGCCCGAAGGTGCGACCGGCGGCAATATTGCGCGCCAGATCGCCTTGCGCGGCGGCTGCCCGGTTACCACGGCCGGCATGACGATCAACCGCTTTTGCTCTTCCGGCTTGCAAACGATAGCCACCGCCGCCCAGCGCATCATTGCCGGCGAAGGTGAAATTTACGCGGCTGGCGGCGTGGAATCGATTTCCTGCGTGCAGCAGGAAGCCAACCGCCACATGCTGGCCGAAACCTGGCTCAAGCAAAACAAGCCCGAAGTCTATTGGCCCATGCTGCAGACCGCCGAGACGGTTGCCAAGCGCTATAACATCAGCCGCGAACGCCAGGATGAATACGGCGTGCAGAGCCAGCAGCGCGCCAGCGCCGCCCGCGCCGCCGGCAAGTTCGACCAGGAAATCGTGCCCATGACCACCGTGATGGGCGTGGCCGACAAGGAAAGCGGCATGCTCACCACGCGCGAAGTCACCATCAGCGCCGACGAAGGCATCCGCGCCGACACCACTTATGAAGGCGTGGCCAAGATCCGCGCCGCCGTGCCGGGTGGCGTGATCGCCGCCGGCAATGCCAGCCAGTTTTCCGACGGCGCTTCAATGGCCATCGTGATGAGCGACAAGATGGCGGCGCAAAAGGGTTTGCAAGCCCTGGGCGTATTCCGCGGCTTTGCCGTGGCCGGTTGCGAGCCCGATGAAATGGGTATCGGCCCGGTGTTTGCAATCCCGAAGCTGTTGCAGCGTGCCGGCTTGAAAGTCGAGGATATCGGCCTGTGGGAATTGAATGAAGCCTTCGCGGTGCAAGTGCTGTATTGCGCCGACAAGCTGGGCATTCCAATGGATCGGCTCAACGTCAATGGCGGCGCAATCGCGGTCGGCCATCCGTATGGCGTGTCGGGCGCGCGCCTGACTGGCCATGCGCTGATTGAAGGCAAGCGCCGCGGCGCCAAGTACGTGGTGGTGACCATGTGCATCGGCGGCGGCCAGGGCGCTGCCGGCTTGTTCGAGGTGCTTTGAGTCGCACGCAATGCAATCGAAGATACTGTCGCGGCGCGACCTCGGCTTCCTGCTGTATGAATGGCTTGATGCCGAGGCCCTGACCCAGCGCGAACGATTTGCTGAGCATAGCCGCGAGACTTTCGATGCGGCGCTCGACACTTGTGAACAGGTCGCCACCGACCTGTTCGCGCCGCATAACAAGAAGAGCGACCAGCACGAGCCTGAATTCGACGGCGAGCGCGTGCGCATGATTGCCGAAGTAAAGACAGCGCTGGATGCGTTTTCCGCGGCTGGCTTGATGGCAGCCGGCCAGGATTTCGACAAGGGCGGCATGCAGCTGCCCTGCCTGGTCGAGAAAGCCGCTTTCGCCTGGTTCAAGGCCGCCAATGTCGGCACCTCCGCCTATCCCTTCCTGACGATAGGCAACGCCAATACCTTGCTCAAGTGCGGCACGCCGGAACAGATCCGGCTATTCGTCGAACCGATGCTGGCGGGCCGCTACTTCGGCACCATGTGTTTGTCCGAACCCCAGGCCGGGTCCAGCCTGTCTGACATCACCACCCGCGCCGAGGCACAAGCCGATGGCAGCTACCGGCTGTCGGGCAACAAGATGTGGATTTCCGGCGGCGAGCATGAGCTCTCTGAAAACATCGTGCACCTGGTGCTGGCCAAGGTGCCAGGCCCTGACGGGCGCCTGATACCGGGCGTGAAGGGTATCTCGCTTTTCATCGTGCCCAAGTTCCTGGTGAATGACGATGGCACGCTGGGCGAGCGCAATGACGTGGTGCTGGCCGGCCTGAACCACAAGATGGGTTATCGCGGCACCACCAATTGCCTGCTCAATTTTGGCGAGGGCAAATATCGCCCGCAAGGCAAGCCCGGCGCGGTCGGTTACCTGGTGGGCGAAGTGCATCGCGGCCTGGCGAATATGTTCCACATGATGAACGAGGCGCGCATCGGCGTTGGCCTGGGCGCGGTGGCGCTGGGTTATACCGGTTACCTGCATGCGCTGGACTATGCGCGCAACCGGCCACAGGGACGCCATCCGCTGAACAAGGACCCGGCCCAGCCGCAACTGAAAATCATTGAGCACACCGACGTCAAGCGCATGCTGCTGGCGCAAAAAGCCTATGTCGAAGGCGGCATGGCCTTGTGCCTGTACTGCGCCCGGCTGGTCGACGACCAGCGCACCGCGCCTGAACAGTCGCAGCGCACGCTGGCCGGTTTGCTGCTCGATATCCTGACCCCGATCGCGAAATCCTGGCCCAGCCAGTGGTGCCTGGAAGCCAGCAGCCTGGCGATACAAGTGCATGGCGGCTATGGCTATACCCGCGAATACAATGTGGAGCAGTTTTATCGCGACAACCGGCTCAATCCAATCCATGAAGGCACGCACGGCATACAAGGCCTGGACCTGCTCGGCCGCAAGGTCGTGATGCAGGATGGCGCGGCATTGGCCGCGCTAGGCGGACAGATCGGGCTGACCATCGGCCGCGCCGCAGCCGTGCCTGCGCTTGCTGGCCACGGCCAGGATTTGCAGCGGGCGCTGGATCGGCTGGGCAAAGTCACGCGTGCACTCCATGCCGCCGGCGACATGAACAAGACCCTGGCCAATGCCACCGCCTACCTCGAAGCCTTTGGCCACACGGTACTGGCCTGGATCTGGCTGGAACAGGCGCTCACCGCCGTGGGCGGCGCCTTGCCAGACCAGGATTTTTATCGCGGCAAGCTGCAAGCCTGCGCTTATTTTTATCGCTGGGAATTGCCCAAGGTGCACCAGCAACTGGACCTGCTGGCCAGCCTGGACACCACAGCGCTCGACATGCAGGATGCGTGGTTTTGATGAGGGTTGGATTGCAGCACGATCGCAGGCCGCTCGCAGTGGAATTACAGGACGCTTGCAGGCCGATCGCAGGATGATCGCCGCTTGAAACGCAGCACAAAACCGGCGGCGCCAATTGCAGGCGCGCCGGCACTGACAAAACAAGGAGACGAGATGCGCAAGGTAACGGAACTCTTCAGCCTGTCTGGCAAGACTGCACTGGTGACTGGCGGCTCGCGTGGCCTGGGCTTGCAGATTGCCCAGGCGCTGGGTGAGCAGGGCGCCAGGCTGGTGCTGGTGTCACGCAAGCAGGCCGAACTGGATGACGCAGTGGCGCAATTGGCGCAGCAGGGCATACAGGCCAGCGCCATTGCCGCCGACCTGCAGGATGCAGCCAATGTGCAGCCGCTGGTGGATGAGGCGATGAAGCGGCTCGGCCAGATTGACATCCTGGTCAATAACGCCGGCGCAAGCTGGGGCGCGCCGGCCGAAGACATGCCGCTGGAAGCCTGGGACAAGGTAATGAACCTGAACGTGCGCAGCATCTTCCTGATGTCGCAGGCGGTGGCCCGGGCATCGATGATTCCACGCAAGCAGGGCCGCATCATCAATATCGCCTCGATCGCCGGGCTCTCGGGCAATGGCCCGTTTTCAATGACCACCATCGGTTACAACACGTCCAAGGGCGCAGTCGTGAATTTCACGCGCACGCTGGCTGGCGAATGGGGCAAGCACGGCATCACCGTGAATGCCATCGCGCCGGGATTTTTTCCCTCGAAAATGACCAAGGGCGTGCTCGACCAGCTCGGCACCGACACCATCCGCAAAAAAGCGCCGCTGCTGCGCATTGGCGACGATGAAGACTTGAAGGGCGCGGCCGTGCTGTTTGCCTCCGACGCCTGCAAACACATCACCGGCCAGATACTCGCCATCGATGGCGGCGTCTCGGCGGTTCATTGACAGGAATTCGATGAGCAATCCAGCAATACCCGCGCCGGCCCAGGCAGCGGCGGCAGCGGCCGATGCGGCAGGCGCAGCACCGAAGAAAGACTTCCCGACCGAGATTCCCTTCCTGCGCGACCTGGGAGCCGAATTCGTACGCATGGAAAACGGCGAATCCGAAGTCCAGCTGTTGCTGGCGCAGCGCCATACCAATAGCTGGCAGGTGGCGCACGGCGGCGTCGTCATGACCTTGCTCGATGTCGTGATGTCGATGGCTGCACGCTCGCTAGACCCGGAGTCGCAGGGCGGCATCACAATCGAGATGAAGACCAGCTTCATGCAACCCGCCGGCAAGCCCGGCCAGCGCATCGTGGCGCGCGGCAAGGCGACCTACCGCACCAAGAGCATGGTGTTTTGTGAAGGCGAAGTCTGGGATGGCGAACGGCTGTCTGCCCGCGCCATGGGCACCTTCAAGCTGTACAAGCGCGTCGACGCGGCGAAGAAGCTTTAAGCGGCTGGCCAGCCGCTGCTGCGTTAGTAAGCGGCTGGGCCGCCGCTGCTGCGTCATCAAGCGGCTGGCAGCCGCTGCTGGATCATCCAGGCCAGGCCCAGGCCGGGCCGCCGCGCCCGCTGCGGTTTGCCCACATCACGCCTATGATGGACGCGGCACGGTTGCCCATCCATCGTGTTGCATTCACCGGTTGCTCGCGACCGGTTCACTAGCCGCAGAGGAGTTTGTCGATGTCTTCCACCGCCACCTACCAGCAGATCGTCCTGGCTTCCCGTCCCCAGGGCCGTGTTTCGCCGGGCAACTTCAGGCTGGAGCGGGTGCCGGTGCCGGCGCTGCAGGACGGGCAGGTGCTGGTGCGCAATCATTACCTGTCGCTCGATCCTTACATGCGCATGCGCATGGAGGATGTGAAAAGTTATGCCGCGCCGCAGGAACTCAATGCCGTGATGGTTGGCGGCACCGTGGGCGAAATCATTGAATCGAAAAATTCGCGCTACAAGCCGGGCGATTTTGTCGCCGGCGGCTTTGGCTGGAGTGAGATGGGCGTGTCCGATGGCGCCGGTTTGCGCCGCCTCGATCCCGCCAGGATTCCGCTGTCGGCCTACCTGGGCGCGGTCGGTATGCCGGGCATGACCGCCTGGTATGGCTTGACCCAGGTGATCGGCCCGAAAGCGGGCGAAACCGTCGTCGTGTCGGCCGCCAGCGGTGCGGTCGGCAGTGTCGTCGGCCAGCTTGCCAAGCTGCGTGGCTGCCGCGTGGTTGGCATTGCCGGCGGTCGCGAGAAATGTGCTTACGTCGTCAATGAACTGGGCTTTGACGCCTGCGTCGATTACAAGGCTGGCCACTTGCTGGAAGATTTGCGTGCTGCCGCGCCCGATGGCGTGGATGGCTTGTTCGAGAATGTCGGCGGGGAAGGGCTGGATGCCTGCCTGGGCCTGATGAATCCTTTCGGCCGGATCGCGTTATGCGGCTTGATTGCCGCCTATGACGGCGAGCCCACCGTGTTGAAGAATGTGCGGATGCTGCTGACGATGCGGCTTTCCTTGCGCGGCTTCATCATTTCCGAGCACATGGAATTCTGGCCCCAGGGCCTGGCTGAGCTGGGCGACCTGGTTGCAGCCGGCAAGCTCAAATATCGCGAATCGATTGCGCAGGGATTGCGCTCCGCGCCCGAAGCCCTGATCGGCTTGCTGCGTGGTCGCAATTTCGGCAAGCAGCTGGTGAAGCTGGTGGACTGAAGCGGGGCTGCTTCTCGCGCGCGGCGCTGGCCGCGGAGCCGTGCCACGAAAACGCGATTAGCCAACTGCGCACGCAGCAGAACGCGCAATCCCGCATGCCGTAATAAAACAGCGCGGGCAAACGCCGCGTACAGGAGACAGCAATGGAAAACTTCAAGGACCGCGTGGCGGTGATCACTGGCGCCGGCAGCGGCTTCGGCCTCGAATTCGCACGCAGCGGCGCCGCGCTCGGCATGCGGCTGGTGCTGGCCGACGTGCAGCAGGATGCGCTGGCGCGCGCCGAAGCCGAGTTGCTTGCGCAGGGTGTAGAAGTGCTTGCCGTGCATTGCGATGTGCGCGAAGCAGCGCAAGTGCAGGCGTTGGCGGACGCCACGATGGCACGTTTCAATGCCGTGCACCTGGTATTCAACAATGCCGGCGTCGGCGCCGGGGGCCTGGTCTGGGAGAACACCCAGGCCGACTGGGAGTGGGTGCTGGGCGTGAACCTGTGGGGCGTGATCCACGGCGTGCGCATCTTCACGCCGCTGATGCTGGATTGTGCGAAGCGCGAGGCTGGTTATGAGGGCCACATCGTGAATACGGCGTCGATGGCTGGCTTGCTGAATCCGCCGACGATGGGTATCTACAACGTATCCAAGCATGCGGTGGTGTCGTTGTCGGAATCGCTGTACCAGGATTTGAAGCTGGTCGAAGCGCCGATCGATGCATCGGTGCTGTGTCCGTATTTTGTCCCGACGGGGATCAGTGCGTCGCATCGGAATCGTCCGGATGCGTTGAAGAATACGGCGGGGCCGACTGCCAGTCAGCGTGCTGCGCAGGCCATGTCGGACAAGGCTGTCGGCTCAGGCCGGGTGACGGCGGTTGAAGTGGCGCAGCGGACTTTTGATGCGGTCCGGAGGAGGCAGTTTTATGTGTTCTCGCATCCGGATGCGCTGGAGCCGGTGCGGAAACGGATGGAGGAGGTGGTGGGGGGGCGTAATCCGGGGGATCCTTATGAGGCGGTGCCTCAGGTGAGGGAGATGTTGAGGGGGAAGTTACGAGGGGAGTAGGTGGGGTGGCTTGGCTGCCGGCTTGGTTTGGTTTGGTTTGCTACCGGCGTTGGTTTTCTATTCTTATAAAACTTATTTTCTTTTCTTTGTGTGAAGCCGGGAATTCGCCCCGGCGGGCGAGTAACTTTCTCTTGTCGCGACAAGAGAAAGTCACCAAAGAGAAACGCGCTCGGCACATGCGTTCGCGATCGTGATACCGAGCCATGTGTGATCGGCGGCCTGGGCCGGTGGTGGGCTGGTTGTCGAGTCCTTTATTCTGCCTGGGGTTTGCTGCTTACCGAGACGCGCTAACCCGTCCGAATTTTATGGCGGTGATAGACGGTGCGTTGTCTCTCCTGGCGACTGACCCTCCCGGTTGGTCTGCAGGTTTTCGCTTGTTTCGCTTTTATCGGTTGATTGCTTGCCACTTCGTCGGGTTTAACCGCTCGCATCGCTGCGCTCGCTTGCTTGGCGTTGAGGTTGGCTGCCATTGGGAGTCCGCGGGTTTTGGCCCGTTTCGATTCAATCG
>JAQGMC010000114.1 GCA_028292545.1 Paucimonas sp. | reverse complement strand
ACGGCTTCACACCCAGGGAGTGGAAAGCATTGGCAGCCTCGGCGATACCGGCAGTGCGGGCCTGGCCGCCCCACAGGTGCAGCAAAGCGTCGATGCGGCTTGCCTCGTCCGCCGTGGCGAAGACTTTATGTAGCTTCTGCAGCTTTTGTTCTTCTGTGGCAGCGGGAGCGGATGCGCCAGCCCGGAAGCTGCCCGGATTGGTTGCAACCTGGTTGCCTTGGCGGATGGATGTGTTGTTGTTCATTGGAAACTCCCTGGTCACTGAATTCTCCCGCCTGGGCCCTGTTGGCGGGATCGTGGCGCTTAAGTAGCGCGACGCAGTGGGAAGTTCCAAACAACTTATGAAGTGGCGATCTGCCGGGTAAAAACGGGTATTTGCAGCGCCCTGTTGATAACAAGGCGCCGCGTTGTTAGCGGCTGTCTTAATCGAACCCTGTAGCAGAGCCCTGTAGCCGAACCTTGTTAACCGAAACGCGGGGCGCGCTTCTCTTTCAATGCGGCCACGCCTTCTCGCGCATCGGCTTCGCCAAAGGCATTCAGTTCCGCCAGGAGCGAAGCTTCAAAAGCCGGCCAGGCTGCGCGCAACCAATGGTTGAGAGAACGCTTGGTGTGGCCGATCGCCGTGCGGCTACCGGCAGCCAGGCGTTGCGCGATCGACAGTGCCTGCGCTTGCAAGTCTTCTGCTTCAGTCACCATGCTCACCAAGCCAATGCGCTCGGCTTCCTCGCCCGACAGCGTGTCGCACAGCAGCAGGTAATACTTGGCCTTGGCCATGCCGCACAACAGCGGCCAGATCACGGCTGCATGATCGCCAGCGGCAACGCCCAGCTTGGTATGGCCGTCTATGATTTTCGCGTTGCGCGCGACGACGGAGATATCAGCCATCAAGGCGACCGCCAATCCCGCCCCCACTGCCGCGCCGTGTATGGCGGAGACGATGGGTTTGACGCATTCGATCATGTTGCGCACCAGGTCGCGCGCTTCCACCATCACGCGGTGCCGGGCGGCCTCGGAATCGAGCATTTCCTCCACCATCGACATCGCGCCGCCCGCGCAGAATCCCTTGCCTTCGCTGCGCACCAGCACGACCCGCACATCCGAACGGGCGTCGAGCTTGGGCCAGATGGCGGCAATCTCGGCATGGCCTTGGGCATCAGTCACCGGCATGCTGCCAGCCGGCCCGAAAATGATGTGGGCAATGCCATCCGCGATTTCAACCCGGAAGTTGCTGGTATTGACGGCGATGGTGTCAGTCATGGCGCTCCTTGTGCCGGGCATCTTTGCCCGCTGTTGTTATGGAAGGTGGTGAAGATGAAGCGAATCGGTGGGTACTGGGCCGGGAACACCGGGCAGTGAACACCGGGCCGCCATCGCTTCAATACGTCTCGACGTGGAAGCGGCCCTCGGCAATCATTTTCGCATGCAGTTGCGGCCACTCCAGCCCCGCGCTTGAACACACGTCTTGCAGCGCCTGCATGACGCCGGCTTCCATGCCTTTCAATCCGCAGATATAGACATAGGTATCGCCGCGCAGCAGTTCAGCCACGCGCGGGCTGGCCTTGCGCACAAGATCTTGCACGTAGGTGCGTGGTTCGCCAGGCACGCGCGAAAACGCCAGGTGCATGTCGATGAATTCCGGTGGCAGTTTCAAGAGCGGACCGAAATACGGCAACTCGGCCGGTGCGCGCGCGCCAAAGAACAGCGTCAATTTGCCATCCAACGGACGGCCCTTGGCGAACAGGCGGCGGCGGTGCTCGGTCATGGCGCGCATCGGCGCGGAACCGGTGCCGGTGCAAATCATCAGGATGTTTGAACCCGCATGATTGGGCATCAGGAAATTTGTGCCGAAGGGGCCGGTGACTTGCACCGTGTCGCCCTTTTGCAAGTCGCACAGGTAGTTCGAGGCTACGCCGCGCACCGGATTACCTTCATAGTCCTGGTCTACCCGCTTCACCGTCAGCGACAGGTTGTTGTAGCCTTCGCGCTCACCCTCGCGCGGGCTGGCCACCGAATACATGCGCAGGTAATGCGCGCGACCCGCGGCATCGGTGCCCGGTGGCGCAATGCCGATCGACTGCCCTTCCAGCACAGGGAAAAATTCCGTGCCGAAATCGAGCACGATGTGGCGCACATCGCTTTGTGCCTCGGGCGCGGTCAGGCGGAAATTGCCGGCGACGGTGGCCGTGACCGGACGCTTGATGTTGTACAGGTTGATGTAGGGATGGGCCGCGGACCAGGGCGCCGTTTGCGCAGTGCCGGTCGTGGCGGCATTGACTTGCTGGCCTTCGGACACGGCGGCGGCGGTGGCGGCGGCTTCGGTGGTGGCGGGCAAGCCTGTCACCGCTTCGGCATCGTCTGGCACGTCTTGCTGCGGCGGCAATTCATCCCAGGTCAGTTGCTCGGCAATGGAATAGGCCATGCTGCGCGGCACAGTGCGCCAATTGTCGATCGAGCCGGTTGGGCAAGGCGAGATGCAGGCATTGCAGCCATTGCAGATGTCGGCATTGACGACATAGTTGCGGTCGTCATGCGTGATGGCATCGATCGGGCAAGTCTCTTCGCAGGTATTGCAGCGGATGCAGACTTCCGGGTCGATCAGGTGCTGGCGTAGCAGCGTGACGGTTTCAGGAGCATTCATGGCGGAATTCAGGCTTCAGTGCTTCGGGTCATTGCGTGGGCGATGCATTCATGGGACGCGAGCTTCGTGCAACGCATACGGTAACGCAAAAAAGACAAAGGCCGGCGACGCCGGTCGCCGGCCGCGTGCGCTTGCCTGTCAGTTGAAGCGCACGTATTCAAAATCGATGGGCTGGCGGTTGATGCCGACAGGCGGCGGCGCAATCCAGTTTGCCATCTTGCCCGGTTCCACTACCCGGCCCATCAGCGAAGCGACATAGGCGCGGTCTTCCTCGCTGGGCAACCAGTTGCGCACGTTGGCTTGCCATTCTGCCTCTGAAATCACGCGGCCATCCGGCGAGACGCGAATATTGCTGAAGGCGCCGATCTTGCGGTTGAAAGCCTTGTGCGGCGTTTGCAAGCGGAAGTTGACGCCATTCTTTTCCAGTACCTTGTTCCAGCGGTTCACGCCACCGATGGAATCGCGGATGTAATCGTCGCGCAGCACTTCATTGAGCGAGTTCAGCATCGGCACTTCCTTCTCCACCAGGCGACCATCCACGACTTCGAGGATCTTGTAGTTCTGGTCTTTGAGCAGATGGTCGTCGTTGCGCTTGGTTTCTTCATAGCGGCCCTTGAGGCCGGTGGTGTAGAAGGTGGCGGCATTGGACGACTGGTCGGCGCCGAACAAGTCGATGGTCACGCTGAAATGGAAGTTCAGGTAGCGCTGCATGGTCGGCAAGTCGATCACGCCCTTGGCGCGCACCTGGGCCGGGTCTTCGATGCCGTGTTCCTTCATCACTTGCGCGGTGCGGTTCAAAACGCGCGCAACGCCGGATTCGCCGACAAACATGTGATGCGCTTCTTCGGTCAGCATGAAGCGGGTGGTGCGCGACAATGGGTCAAAACCGGATTCAGCCAGTGCACACAACTGGAACTTGCCGTCGCGGTCGGTGAAGTAAGTGAACATGTAGAACGCCAGCCAGTCCGGCGTTTTTTCATTGAAGGCGCCCAGTATGCGCGGCTTGTCCTGGTCGCCGGAATTGCGGTGCAGCAGTTCTTCCGCTTCTTCGCGCCCATCGCGGCCAAAATATTTATGCAGCAGGTAGACCATCGCCCACAGGTGGCGGCCCTCTTCCACATTGATCTGGAACAGGTTGCGCAAGTCGTAATTTGAAGGCGCGGTCAAGCCCAGGTGGCGCTGCTGCTCAACCGAAGCGGGTTCGGTATCGCCTTGGGTCACAATCATGCGGCGCAGGTTGGCGCGGTGCTCGCCGGGCACGTCTTGCCAGGCATCCTCGCCCTTGTGCTCGCCAAAGTTCACCTTGCGGCCCTGCTCTGCCTGCGCCAGGAAAATGCCCCAGCGATAGTCCGGCATTTTCACATGGCCGAAATTGGCCCAGCCTTCCGGCGTGACATTGATGGCGGTGCGCAGGTAGACGTCGAAATCATTCGAGCCTTCCGGGCCCATGTCGCGCCACCACTGCAGGTAATTTGGCTGCCAGTGCTCCAGCGCGCGTTGCAGCGCGCGGTCTTCCGACAGGTTGACGTTGTTCGGTATTTTGTCGCTGTAGTTAATCGAGCTCACGATGCGTCCTCTGGAGTGTGATGGCGATGATCTGGATGTCGTTGACAAGCGCGGGCCGGCATGGCCCTTACAGGCGGTCCATGTCGAACTGGGCCTTGTTGCCGCTGCCGTAAACCTTGAGCGCGCCGCGTTCGCCCACGGCATTGGGGCGGATGAAGATCCAGTTTTGCCAGGCGGTCAGGCGGCCGAAGATGCGGGTTTCCATGGTTTCGCGGCCATTGAAGCGCAGGTTGGCTTCCAGGCCGGTCAGCGCGTCGGGCGACATCGATACCCGCTCTTCAACGGCGATGCGGATTTCATCGGCCCAGTCGATATCGTCCGGGTCAGCCGTGACCAGGCCCAGCGCCATGGCGGCGGCATGGTCGAGCGGCTGGCCTTTTGCGTCGCGCGCGGCCGCCATTGCCGGCTCTTCTTCATAGAACCGACGCGCCAGGCGCGATTGGCCAGTCACCATCGGCAAGGCGCCGAAATTCATGTCGGTCAGCGTGATGCGCGGCGCGGCGTCGGGCGTATCAGGCAGGGCCAACATGTAGCTGCGGTCAGCGGCCAGGGCGAGTTCCAGCAGCGTGCCGGCAAAGCAGGAGCCTTCATCGATCAAGGCGAACAGCGAGCGCGAAGAAACATCCAGCCGCGCCAGCGCGCGCCGCAGCAAGCCTGTCGTTTCGCGCACCAGCCAGTGGTTCTTGTTGGCGACCAGTGTCGCATCCATGGCCAGCATCGCTTGCGCATCGCCACTGGTTTTCAGCAGCCAGGTGCCGATGTCGAGTTCGTTGGTGCGCATATGCAGGATGGCGTCGTCGAGCTCGCGGCCCATCTGCAGCGGCCACCAGTTTGCGCCGGCGGCTTCGATGGCGGCGATGTCTTGTGGCTGCGTGCCGGAGGGCGCCTTCACGGTCAGCGTCGCGGTGCGCGCCTTGCGGTCGAATGCGACGGACACATGCTGGTAGTGCAAGCCATCTTCGGCGATGGTGCGTTCGAGCGGGGTCAATTTGACGCCGCGCGCATCGGCCGGGCGGTCGCTGCCTGCAGCCAGGGCCAGTGCGCGCTCGCGCACGGTTTGGGCAAATTGCGCCGGCTTGGCGATATGGTCCACCAGGCGCCAATCCTTGGCGCGTTGGCCGCGCACGCCTTCAGAGGTGGTGCAGAAAATGTCGGCATGGTCGTGCCGCACGCGGCGCTTGTCTGTCAGGCGGGTCAAGCCGCCGGTGCCGGGCAATACGCCCAGCAGTGGCACTTCGGGCAGGCTCACTGACGAGGAGCGGTCATCCACCAGGATGATTTCATCGCAGGCCGCCGCCAGTTCATAGCCGCCGCCGGCGCAGGCGCCATTGACTGCGGCAATGAACTTCAGGCCGGAATGGCGGCTGGAATCTTCCAGGCCATTGCGGGTTTCATTGGTGAATTTGCAGAAATTGACTTTCCAGGCGTGTGAAGACTTGCCCAGCATGAAGATATTGGCGCCGGAGCAGAAGATGCGGTCGCGCGCGCTGGCCAGCACGACGGTGCGCACTTCGGGGTGCTCGAAACGGATGCGCTGGACGGCGTCATGCAATTCGATATCCACGCCCAGGTCGTAGGAATTGAGTTTGAGCTTGTAGCCTTCACGGATGCCGCCGTCTTCATTGACGTTCATCGTCAGGGTGGCAACCGGGCCGTCGAATTGCATGGTCCAGTGTTTGTATTGGTCAGGGGAGGTGAAGTAATCGACTGGCGGCTGGGACATGGATTCCTCGAGGGCAATAGGCTGCGCTTTTCTGGCGTGTAGAAGCACTATATTGCATGCTATTGGGGGCGTCAAGAAATGAACTGCAGTTCTTTGCTTGGCGTGCGGCGTGGGGTCCATTGACCCCATCCCCACACTAACCCTCCCTTTGAAAGGGAGGGGATACCGTAGCTCCGCTTGACTAAGCAGGACCAATAAAGCTCCCTCCCTTTCAAGGGGAGGGCGGGGGTGGGGATGGGGTCAACGCACTGGTCTGGAGGGGATACCGTAGCTTCGATGGACTCCGCAGTACCACTAAAGCTCCCTCCCTTTCAAGGGGAGGGCGGGGGTGGGGATGGGGTCAACGCACTTGTCTGGAGGGGATTACGGTGAGCTCGCCGCATCTGTCTCGAGGGAGCGCTGTGATCAACGCCCCTGCCTCATCAAGCCCTCAATTTTTCCTGCATCAGCGCCTTGCCCCGCAACTGCTCCACAATCCCCATATATGCCGCTTCCTGCGTCATCTCACTGGTATCGAAAGTCAGGTCCGCCTTGGAATAGAATTCGGCGCGGCTCTCCAGGATCTGGCGCAAGTCGTCCATTGCTTCCCGGTTGCCTGCCATCGGACGTTTGTCGCCTTGGGCCACGACCCGACCCATATGCTCTTCGGGCGACGCCTTCAGCCACACTGTGAAGCAATGCGACAGCAGCAACTTGAAGCTGGCCGGATCGGACACGATGCCGCCAGGCGTGGCAATCACGGCGCGCGGAAAGCGGCGGATGGTTTCTTCCAGTGCCCGGTATTCATAGCGGCGATAGGCGTTGGGACCATACAGGGCGTGGATTTCTGCAATGCTGCAACCGGCGGTCGCTTCTATCTGCCGGTTCAATTCAACAAAGGGCACCATCCAGTTGTCGGCCAGCATCTGGCCCAAGGTCGATTTGCCGGCGCCGCGCAAGCCGATCAGGGCAACGCGCTGGCGGCGCGAGCCTTCGCTGGTGGGCGTCTCGAACACTTCAGCCAGCGAAGCGCGGGCGCTGGCCAATTCTTCTTCGGAACGGCCGCGCAGGATCTCGCGGATCATCAGCCATTCCGGCGAGGATGCGGTTTCATCGCCGATCATTTCCGCCAGCGAGCAATTCAGCACCAGCGTCAACTGGCGCAGGAACTGGATCGACGCATTGCCCACGCCTGATTCGACATTGGCGATATGGCGCTCGGATACGTCGGCCATGCGTGCCAGCGCCTTGCGCGTGAGGCCGCGCCGGGAACGCAGCATTTTCAGGCGCTCGCCCAGGGCCAACAAGAAAGGATCTTTTTCCGGTTCGTCAGGCAGCTGCGGCATGGTGTGCGGCTTGCGCCTCGGCTGTTTGCATGGAAAAGCTATTATCCGCCAGCTCCTTGACCTGCGCAACATATTGCACTTACACTCGCCTCAAATGCATTTCAGTTCCTTCAGTTGCAGGAAGCCGCCTTTTCGGGCCGACTCAAGAATCGCAGGAGACGCGTTGTGGAAGCACAGGTAGAGCAATTCCAGTCCCTGGTTAGCAAGCTCACTGGCGACATAGAAGGCCGGCCACTGTCGGCTGAGCTGCAAGACTATCTGAACCGGCAGCACGGTCCGGGCAGCGCCACTTATGAGGCGCTGGCTGAAGCTTGCAAGGCCGGGGCGCGCGAAGGCTGGCTGTGCAACCGCGAAGGCGGCGGCATACGTTATGGCCGCGTGATCAAGCCCGGCACCGCAACCCGCGGTTTCTCGGTCGACGTGGTCGACATGCAAGACATCAAGGGACCGCATCACACGCATCCGAATGGCGAGATCGACCTGGTGATACCGCTCACTGCCGGCGCCCGCTTTGACGGCCATCCGGCCGGCTGGGCCGTGTACGAAGCCGGCAGCGCGCACTATCCGACGGTCAGTGAAGGAAGGGCGCTGGTGCTCTACCTGTTGCCGCAAGGCGCCATACAGTTCACGCCACAGTAAATCCGGCCCACGACCCGCCCCATACAAAAAAATCGATCCGGCCCGGCATCAGGAGACAGACATGGAACAAGCCCGCGCGCTGCCCGAGCGCTTCAATTTCGCGCGCCACATACTCGACACCAACCGCGGCCGGGCCGCCAAGCTGGCCTATATCGACGACGCCAGCCAGATGACCTATGGCGAAATGGATGAGCGCGTGCGGCGTTGCGCCGCCGGCTTGCTGGCGCTGGGCTTGCGTCCCGAAGAACGGGTCATGCTGGTGATGCTGGACACGGTCGACATGCCGGTCGCCTTCCTGGGCGCACTGTTCGCTGGCGTGGTGCCGGTGCCAGTCAACACCCTGCTACCGGCTTCCGACTTCGCCTACATGCTGGCACACAGCGACGCCCGGGCAGTGATTGCTTCGGCCGCGTTGTGCCCCGCGGTGACGCAGGCGATTACGGAAAGCGGGCGCGCGCCGCAACTGGTCCCGCAATTGATCGTTTCCGGCCAGGCGCAATCATTGCCGCCCGGCGCGCGCGGCTTCGCCAGCCTGCTGGACAATGCGCCGCTGGCAATCGACGCCAATGCCAATACGCATGGCGACCAGTTCGCATTCTGGCTCTATTCCTCCGGCTCGACCGGCCGTCCCAAAGGCACCGTGCACAGCCACGCCAACCTGTACTGGACTTCCGCGCTGTATGGCCAGCCGGTTTTGGGCGTGCGCGAAGATGACCTGGTTTTTTCCGCGGCCAAGCTCTTCTTTGCCTATGGCCTGGGCAATGCCCTCACCTTTCCGCTCTGCGCCGGCGCGACCGTGGTGCTGATGGCTGAGCGACCCACGCCCGCTGCTGTATTCGAGCGCCTGGTCAAGCATCGCCCTACCGTTTTTTGCGGCGTGCCGACGCTGTTCGTGGCCATGCTGGCGGCAGACAAATTGCCCACGCGTGAGCAGACGGCGCTACGAATTTGCGCCTCCGCCGGTGAAGCGCTGCCACGCGAAGTGGGCGAGAAATTCAGCGCCCATTTCGGCGCCGATATCCTCGACGGCCTGGGTTCGACCGAGATGCTGCACATCTTCCTGTCCAACCATGCCGGGGACGTGCGCTATGGCGCGACCGGCAAGCCGGTGGCGGGCTATGAACTGGAATTGCGCAATGAAGACGGTAGCCCGGTGCTGACCGGCGAAGTTGGCGACCTTTACATCAAGGGTCCGAGCGCAGCCCTGCTGTACTGGAACAACCGCGACAAGAGCCGCACTACCTTCCTCGGCGAATGGGTTAAAAGCGGCGACAAGTACGTGCTCGATGGCGAAGGTTATTACACCTATGCCGGGCGCAGCGATGACATGCTGAAAGTCAGCGGCCAATACGTGTCGCCGATTGAAGTGGAAGCCGCGCTGATCGCGCATCCCGGCGTGCTCGAATCGGCCGTCATTGGCCGGCTTGACGAAACCGGCCTGACCAAGACGGTCGCCTATGTCGTGCTGCGCGCCGGCCAGCAGGGAGATGAAGCGATGCGCGAAAACCTGAAGGGATTCGTGAAGACGCGGCTGGCGCCCCACAAGTATCCGCGCGAAATCCACTTCGTCGACGAACTGCCGAAAACGGCGACTGGCAAGATCCAGCGTTTCAAGCTGCGCGCACTGGAAGGCTGAGGTGGCAGCCATGGCGACCCCGCAAACCGCTGCTCCGCGCATGGCGCAACTGGACTGGAATGGCCGCCCGCTGCAGCTTGAGTACCAATGGGTGGGCGACCTTGCTTCGACGCGGCCGGTGGTGGTCTTCCTGCATGAAGGCCTGGGCTCGGTCGCGATGTGGAAGGATTATCCAGACCAGTTCTGCCGCGCTTTCGGCCTGCGCGGCCTGGTGTATTCGCGTTACGGCCATGGCAATTCGAGCACGCGCCCGGCGGATGAAGCCTTGCCCATGGATTTCATGGAGCGCCAGGCAACCGAAGTCTTGCCACTCTTGTTACGCGAACTGGATATCGAACGCCCCTGGCTGTTTGGCCACAGCGACGGCGCCTCGATTGCGCTGATCTACGCGGCGCGCCTGCCCGACCAGTTGGCCGGCGCCACCGTGGTGGCGCCGCATATCCTGGTCGAAGACTTGACCGTGGCAGGTATTGCCGCAGCACGCGCGCCTTTCGAGAAT